>DATKWN010000025.1:0-14355 GCA_035529515.1 Candidatus Krumholzibacteriaceae bacterium
GACCTGTACCCTGCCTCAGAGAGTAGCATCCTAGCCTTCCCAGGATCATAGGGGTAAGGCTCAGTCTCAGGGTCGTGGCCGAAGTGGTGGGGGGTGAGATAGCCGTTCAGCGGCTTGGCGGCCCCCTTCTTCACGCTTCTAATTATCTCTTTTACATCAACGGCGTGGTTTAGGGCTTGTCTTACACGTTTATCGGTGCAGACTCCCTCGGAGGCGTTGAACATCTGTATGATGCAAAGGCCGCTATCGAGGCTGCTAATGGTCGTGTTCTCCTGTCTTTCGAGGAACCCACGTCCCTCAACGCCTATGTGGGCTCCTATGTCTGCCTCCCTTTCTGTCACCATCCGCACCCTCTCCGAGGGCTCTGTGACTCTGAGCCAACTCGATTTCTCAGCCGTTGGTGCCTCCCCCCAGTAGTCTTTGAACCTTTCAAGCACCACTTCCTCTCGCCTTGTCTTGGCGACCATCCATGGGCCCGTGCCGATGTATTCCTTGGGAAGCCTGTCCATCTCGTCGTCAGGACCTATAGGCATCTCGCATAGAAGATCTAGGAGGTCGGCGAGAGGCTCCCCGGTGACTATTTTAACGGTGTCTCTCCGAGGGGTTTGGAACCTTGCATCACCTATGTAGCCTGCGTAGACTCCCTGAGTGCCGTAGGCGCCGCCTATGCTGGGGTCCACGACTCTTTTGAGACTGGACACAACGTCATCGGCATTCATGGTGTCGCCGTTATGGAACTCGACGCCCTCCCTCAGCCTGAAGACCCAGGTGAGGCCATCAGGCTCCGCTGCCCATTGAACTGCGAGACATGGGCGGAAGCGTCCTGAGTCGTCTCTAGTTACCAGAGGCTCGTATATCGAATAAACCAAGCTGTTTCTGTTTGCGGAGTCGCTGCAGATGTGGGGATCGCCAATGTAGACGGAAGACTGGGCAACCGTGAGACTCTTCATTGGCTATATGGCTGTCGGCTCGGCTATAAGCTTAGGCGAAGTCACTGAGATCGGCGGGCTCCTCCTGCTCAGCCACCTCCTCGAGGCTGCGGCCGGTCTTTACCGAGTTGGGCATATCCGCCAAGACATCCGAGGCGGGTCTGGCCTCGTCGTCCTTCATCTTGAAGAAGAGCCAGCGCGGCTTCTTGCCTCCGCCTGTCCTGATGAGGGCGAAACCTCCCCTCAGCTTGGTTCCTTCGAGCCACAGCGTGGCGTGGCCTTCCTCAAGGTTCTCCTCAAGTGAGGCGTCCTCCCCCTTAGTGTTACGGTATGTGCCTTGGTCCCAGACGATGACCGTGCCGGCCCCGTAGTGTCCCTCAGGGATCACCCCCTCGAAGTCGGCGTACGCCATGGGGTGGTCCTCCGTGGGGACGGCGAGCCTCCGCACCTTGGGGTCCATCGAAGGCCCCTTAGGCACGGCCCACGACTTCAGCACACTCCCAGATTCTATCCGCAGATCGTAGTGGAGGTTGCTGGCGCCGTGCTTCTGTATGATGAAGATGGGCTCCCCGCCTCGTTCTTCCACCTCGGGGGACGGCTCAGGCGTCCCGGTGAAGCCCCTCTTCTCCTTATACCTTCTCAGAGGATCGGAGTCAGACATACCCATCACTATGTAATCACGGTCGATAAATATAGTGAAAAAGGGTTGGTCTACTGCCCGGCCATCTTCTTGCCTACCATGCTGGCAAGAGAACGAGCCTGAGAGTTCGCCTTTGCTATCAGTAGCTCGACTGTGTCCCTCGTGGCCCACTCGGCCTCCAAGGCCACTGAACGCGCCTGCTGTAACGCCTTCGCTAGGATGGTCGGCACAGTCGCCGGCGTGTAGTACGCCGCCTCCACGGCCACCTTGAAGGCCCCGCCTATGGCCTGCTCGAGCCTGCTACGGTAGTCGTTCAGGTCGAGTATCAGCGCGTCGCCGGGTATGATGCCGCCTCTCTCGTAGACCGCCTTCACCCGGAGGCCCATCTCTGAGGCCCTTATACCCATGCGCTGAAGCAGGTCGGCTAGATCCTCGTTGATCGGCTCACCCACCCTGCACACGATGGTGTCCCGCGCGACCCAGATGTTGCCGCCCTCTATCCTAGTCCTCACGCCGAGGACCCCAAACTTGCCGATGAGGGGCCCTGGGCTGAGGCCTGTGTTACCCGCGCTGAAGACGATATCGTTTAACGCGAGGTCCCCGGCCTTGGCGAATACCCTGACCCTGTTGGCGTCCAGCTCCATGGCGACCTTGAAGGGGTTGCCGTTGGTGAACATGAAGACGTTGGGGCCTGCGACCTGCTCTATGAAGGCGTCGTGGCCCTCCTTCCCGGCCTGCTCCATGCTGATCCTCATCAAAGTGTTCTTGAGGACCTTGAAACGGAGGCGTCCTCGGAGCTGGCGCCTCATGTCTTGGAGCATGGCGCTGGTGACCTTGTTCAGGTCGGCGGCGGCGATTACGTCGTACTCGTTCAGTAGCTCGACTGTCTCCTGAACTGTCTCGGTTTTCTCGGATGGAATGTGGCTGCTCATGGTCTTCACCTAGTACACCTTGACGGTGTCGCCCATGGTGAGCTTCAGGAACACGCTCCGGATGTTCGCGAAGCCCCTCTTCGTCGCGCCGGTCAGGTTTGTCATGACCGCCTCGATGTTCTGGGCGACGTCCTCGTCGCTCATCTCCTCCTTTCCGACTATGCAGTGGACAAAAGGCTTATCCCTGCTGCGTAGCACAACCGTGCGGCGCTCGCGCTCGATGATGTTGTCTATGGGCGCCTGCGGCGGCACGGGGATGGGCATCTTCCCCCTTGGGCCCAGTATCGGACCTGCGACACGACCTACCGTAGGCATCATAGGTGCCTCAGCGACGAACACGTCATAATCTTTCAGCGCGTTTTTCGCGGCTTTCTTGTCCGTCGCGAGCTGATCAAGTTCAGCGGGCTCTACTACTGCGTCCGCTCCTGCCCTCCTTGCTCTCAGCGCTAGGTCGCCCGAGGCGAATACGAGCACCTTCCGGGCGCCGACCCCGGTGGGGAGCTGGACCCGGATGTTTAATCTGTTGTCAGGCCTGTTCATGTCGAGCTCCCTGAGGTTCACGGCGAGGTCGAAGCTCTGCTCGAAGTTACGAGCCGGGGCTGCCTCCCTCGCCTTCGCTACTGCTTCAAGTATCTGTTTCCTTGGGAGAGACATTTATGGTTCCTCTCTTTCTCACCAGAGATAGGTTATAAAGGTTTATTCGGCCTTCGCCAGCTGCTCGTCGTACTCGCCGGCGAGGATGGCGTCCTGAACCTCCTTGGCGTGGCGGCCGTCGACGGTTACGCCGGCGCTCTGGCACGTGCCCAGTACTTCCCGCACAGCGGTCTTCATGCCCGCCGCGTATATCCCCTCTCGCTTCTTCTTGGCGATGCCGATGAGCTGGTCGAAGCTGAGGTCAGCGGCGTAGTTGGTGTTCGGCTCACCTGACCCTTTTTCGATTCCCGTGGCCTGGCTGATCAGTGCGAAGGTGGTGAGCATGCCTACCTTCACCGAGAACTCCCTGGTGTCGGTGTCGACGGTCACGTCCACCGGAACAGGGAGCCCGTCGTACTCCGCTGTCTCCTCGTTAATCTTGTTGACGATGGCCATGATGTTGACGCCCATGGGGCCCAGCGCGGGGCCGATGGGTGGGCCACCCGTGGCCTTGCCTCCGTTGACGATGAAGTTGAAAGTCTTCTCTACCATTACATCTTTACTCCTTTCAGTTCTCTTACGTAGTCAGCGTGTACCGTGATAGGCAGTGTGAACGCGGCCTCCAGTATCTCGATGGTGACCTCCTCCTTGGTGACGTCAACCCTCACGACCCGGGCCTGCATTCCCTTGAAGGGACCGGCGATCACCTCAACCAAGGTCCCCTCCTCTAAGCCTTCAACCACCGGCTTGGTCTCTATGTAGTGGTCCACCTCGTCCGGGCTGATGGTGCCCTGCACGCGTTCACGCGTGTGGCGCATCCCCCTGATGAGCTCATCCACTATGTGGGGCCTCTCAGCCTCGACTATTATGTATCCCTTCAGCTCGGCCGGCGCCAGTATGGCCGCTATGGGCAGCCCCTCCACCTTCGCCTTGTCCGAGAGCATCAGAGATACCGTGCGCTCCTGGCCGTTAGTGACCTTTACCGCGTATAGGGATGTTCTCATAGTTTTTTCGGACAACTAGACCACGCCCGATGCACCATGCTTTGTAGGGTGCAAAGATATTAATATTGCTGAAAGCCTGCCTTTGGGGAATACATATAAAACGCGGCCATGGAATATGGGTGAAAGGTGAATGAGTTGGGGTTCCTATCAGTCTTGAAGTCTCTGGTCATGACCGAGACCCATGATGTCTCTCTGCTGCTGTTCGAGTTCGATGAGGTATTCTTGGTCGCGGCCGGGTTCATGATCGTCCTGATTTACTTTTTCTACGTCAAGTACCCATACAACAAGGACATCGAGTAGAACCCTCGGCAGCCTTTTTTGTATCGCTGGCCTATACGCCGGTCCCGCCCTGCAGCGTGACGGAGATGAGCCTCACGAGGAAACCAACCGCACCCAAGACGCCTATGCCGGCGAACACTATCTTGACGCTCATCCAGTAGGTCTTCCAGTCAGGCCGCGTAAGCGTCCTCATCAGCCTGTCCGCGTTCTGGAAGAACTCGTTAAGTCCCATCGTTTCCAACCTATCAAACAGTGATCTCTAGTTAAAGTTTACGTATTTTCGAGAAGCCTCTCCGCGAACCACTCCACGTCGAAGGGCTGCAGGTCCTTGTACCCCTGGCCGACGCCCACGTAGATTACAGGTTTGCCGGTCAGGTAGCTGACGCTGACGCTGCTGCCTCCCTTGGCGTCTGCGTCAACCTTGGTGAGCACCGCGGCGTCGAAGCCGACGCGCTCGTTGAAGGTCATGGCCTGCTCCGTGGCGTCGTTGCCTATGAGGCTGTCCAGGATCATTATGGTGAAGTCTGGCTGGACCACACGCTTCATCTTCTGGAGCTCGTCCATGAGGTTCCGGTTCGTCTGCATGCGCCCAGCTGTGTCGATCAAAACGACGTCGACGCCCCGGGCCTTGGCGTGCTCGACGGCGTCGAAGCCCACAGCCGCCGCGTCGGAGCCGTACCTGTGCCTGATGACCTTGACGCCGAGGCGCCGCCCATGCTCCTCAAGCTGCTCTATGGCGCCCGCCCTGTAGGTGTCCGCGGAGGCGAGCACGACGGTGAATCCTTTGTCCATGAGCAGCCTGGACATCTTCGCAATGGTGGTGGTCTTGCCCGTGCCGTTGATGCCTACGAACATGACGACGAAGGGCTCGCCCCTCGTCTTGGCCTCAGCCACGAGCTTGAGCAGATCAATCCTGCCTGAGCCGTTCATCACCGACTCCAGCGACGCCTTAAGAGAGTCATGGATCAGCTTGGACTTGTCTCCGAACCGGGGCGCGTCCTCGCCGAGAAGCCTCTCCTTGAGCTCGCTGCAGACCTTCTCCGCGACCTCGACGGACACGTCGTTTCCGATGAGCTGAAGCTGCAGATCCCATAGGATCGGGTCCAGGTCCTTCTCCGTTAGCCCAGCACTATTTATCCTGTTGACTATGCCTTTGAGTCCCTGACGGAGCTTCTCGAACACTACTGCGCACCCTGGAAGGCGTTCTGGATCTCCATTGATAACCTTTCCGCCATTCCCTGGTGGGAGTCGAGCTGGGCGAGGATCTGGCCCAGCTGCTGCTGGACGGCGCCCTGCGCCTGCTCCATCTCCTGGAGCCGTTCACCTATGTCCTCGACGGCTTTCTCGTAGTCCATCTCCACGGAGACGCCCGCTCCTATGCCCACGACGACTTTGCTGATGTCGCCGAGCTGGGCGTCCATGAACACGCCTCCCCCCACGGGGACGAGGAGCGGGTTCCCGGACTCGACGCCCTTTAGGTCCCTGAGCGAGCCCTGCGCCAGCCGAAGCTCAGATATAGAGACGGTGAGAAACTGAAGCCTCTGGTTGAGTACATCGACGGAGCCCTCCATCATCCTTATCTCGGTGACGAGGCGCCTCAGCTGCTTCTCCTTCTCCTGCTGGCTCAACTTTCTACTCCTCTGGCTGCTCTTCCTCTACGCTTTTGATGGAGATCTGGTGTCGCTTGGCGCGGTGGCGGCTCCCCATCTCGCTGTAGATCTTCTCCACCGCATGCTCCTCCTTGGCAGCCGACACCAGCTTGTCGAAGGTTAGGGGCTCGAAGAAGTGCTTCTTCATTATCTCGCCCTTGACCCTGAAAATCTTGACGCTCACTGCTCTGCCTCCGCCAGCTCCACCACGACTACGCCCTCGTCGTCCTTCGTCATCTTGACCCGGATCTTCCGCGGCGGGTTCTTGATTCCCCGGGCCCAGATGTATTCGTTGACTGCGGGGTCGATGACCACCTCGGTTGGCTTCATGTGGCGCTCCGTGAACTTCCTGAGCACCATCATGGCCTTCTCGGCTCTCCTGTATCTCTGGGAGACCCAGGCCCTTCCTAGAGGGACCGTGTATACTCTTTCCTGCTCAGACACAACTTACTCCTCCTATAGACGTAGCTTCCTGTTACGCCAGTTCCTTCTGCTCTTTGGGCTCCACCGGACCTGGCCCTTGGTCTTGGCGATGATCCAGGCGGGCACCGACTTCTTTGCCTTCCCCGCTTTCGCGAGGCGGAGCTTGTACGCGAGATGCTTGTTTCGTGCCGTTTTCCTATACTCTCCTTATGGTTATGTCCCTCTTGGTCTGCTGGCTCTGTATCTGAGCGAGCAGCCTCTTCAAAGCTTCGTCTGTGATTGGCAGAGCAAAGCGCCCCGTCTGCGCTATCTGTATGAGCTGCAGCTCAATCTGCGCCGCGAACTCGGGCTGCACTAGCTTCACGTTCGTCAGTCTCTGCCTCGCTTCAGGTGTGAGGATCTTTCGGAGGATGCCTTGCTTCTGGGCCTCGGCTTCCTGCTGTGCCTGCGCGGTCTCTTCCCGCTGGCTCCGCTGAGCCTGAATCTGGGCCATCCGCTGCTGCCTTAGCCTCTCAAGCTCCTCGTCTGAAGACATCGACTTTCACTTAGTAATCCTTGAGCTCTGGACGTTCCCTGTCCAGGTCTCTCTTTATTTGGGTGCTCATGGCGTCAAGAAGGCTGCGTCCCTTACCGGTGACTGATCTGCCTTTGACGCCTTCCTTCTGGGCGAGGCCGGCCTGTTCAAGCTGCTGAAGTATAGTTCTTATGATGTTACCGCCGGCCTTGGCGAAGTGGGCGGGTCTGACGCCTCTCCTCTTCCTCCCGCCGTACTCCTTCCTGAGCCTCGATACTCCTACGGGGCCGTTCATGTAGAGCTTTCGTATGATGGATGCGCTCCTCACGTACCACCAGTCGGGGTTCTGAGGCATCCGTTCAACGTGGCTTCCTGTCTTCACGTAGCCTGACCACTCCGGCGGCTGGAGGTCTCTAACGTTCTCCTTGAGGTACCCTGAGAGCCGGTCTATTAGCACGTCAGCCGGTACGTCGTATGCTGTCGTCATTTTTCTTCTTCCCAGACGTTTGAACCATACAGGTTTCCGACATATATACCTAGTCTTTTCCGTATGGCTCAGCATCTCTTAACCATAGAGATAAGATAAAAAAGTTTAGGCTGAGCAGAATCTATCCCATCATAAAGTTGTGGATCTTTACCAGATTTACGATGAGACGCTGTGTGGTTCCCCCACCACGTTAGACGCGGTGGTAGATGAAGAAACATGTAAAATCAGCGTTATTTTATTGGGAATTTTAACATTTATATGTTAAGTATGAGGGATATCTACCAATCGTAAATGATGATATACTATTAGTTTACTTTTAGTATACGTGTGTTTACGGATTAAGGTGATAAATACCCGTTGAACATAGCTCTGTAGGGGCAGAGAAGTGAAGAAAAGGAACATCGTACTCCTCGTGCCGCTACTCCTGGGGTCGATGGTGACGACCAAGCAGGCTTAGTCGATAATCCCGATAACGCAGGAGTCATCGTTCTACGAGGCGGAGACGGAGGCCTCGGACAGGAGCATATCCAACTTCAGATCCAGGCCGTTGGGGAAGAACAAGATCTTGGTCACTTTTGATGTTAGTGCGGGCACGAGTTCGTCAACGTCACGGTGCAGCCCCTCGACGAATATGGCAACATATTGAACTCGACCGGGCCGGGGTCGAAGATCAAGTACAGCGTAGGAGGAGGAGGAAGCCTCGTAGACTGGAGAGATTTCCCCATACCTGACAGGGAGATGATTTTCTACTACGAGCACGAAGACACAACGGGGGGGCAGCTCAAAGTGCTTTTCATAATATCCGATATCGTGCTCGACTACGAGACCGTTCTAATCGAGATCGAAGACTACACGTAGAAGGCGGGGTCGGTGAGCGGGAAGCGGCAATGCATCTTCGTAGCGGGGAGACCGTGCCCCTTCCTTGAAGACGAGATACCCCTACAGACGTGTCAGGTATGCATCGAGGCTTGGAAGACGGAACTGACCGTGAGAGCCCGTGCAGGGGCTTCAACGCCGATGGCCCAGCGCACAGTCACTTTAACCAAGGGTAGGTCAATAGCGGAGGTCGCCTCGATGCAGGCCAGGCTCAAGGAGATCGATGAGCTCTTCGAGGACGGCCAGATAGAGCCTGGGGAGTACGTGAGGCTGCGGAAGGAGGAGATAGAGCGTCTAATGTATGACGACGAGCCTGCGCTGAGGCTGGACTGCTTGGACGGTGAGGCTGAGCACGCCGATCCCAGGCAGACGCGGGTGGCCGTGGTGGTCAAGTCGCTCTTCGGGAAAAGGGTGTACACATACCCTCATGGCTGGAAGCTGCCTGAATCCATAAGCGACGTAGTCATTAACCAGATGTTCAAGCTCGCAGACGAACGGCCTCCGGGGAACATCAGGATAGGAGTCGGCGACCACAAGGTTGCGTGCATCCGGTACGCCAAGGGCAAGGTGGCGCTGCTGGTGATAGACATGGGCGAGGCGTTCGAGACGTACGAGGCCGAGCTCGTGAGGCTGTCCAGGGTGTTCAAGGAAGAAAAGGGCTGGTTGAACGCCCTGAAAGAGATGGGTTAGCCTCTTAGATACTTCTTGTCCAGCTTGGCTACAACGGTGTAGAGGGGGTCCACGATCTGGGCTATGCGTGCCTTGCACGCGAGGCTCAGGAAGATGTATGCGTCGTCTCTATCCCAGCCATAGTCCTCGACCATCCAGTTTATCAGCTCCCTGTAGGCTAGCCGGGCGGCGTCCTCGAGCGGCCTCGCGCTGCAGACCGTCATGATCTGGTCATCCGACTCAACCCTCGGCCACGCGGTGGTCTTCTTCTGCACCTGGAACCGTAACTTCACCACTGCCCCGATCTCCACGGCCGTTCCGCATATCTCGCCGTCGCCCTGCACGGCGTGGACATCCCCGAGGCCGAAGAGGGCGCCTGGCTGCGAGACTGGCAGATACAGCTTGTTCCCAGGCTTGATGTCGGGGCAGTCCATGTTTCCGCCGTGGGGCCCAGGCGCCAGGGTCTGTATAGCCTCGTAGGCGGGGGAGACGCCGATGGTCCCTATGAAGGGGTCTACGGGTATCTCCAAGGTAGTTCCGTGGTCGGCCTCGTAGACGACCTTGTCCCCCTTGATGTAGCTGACCTTGGTCTTGGGCTCCATCAGGTTGAGCCAGCCCTCGAGGGCGCCGAAGCCCGGTATTATGCTTGAGCCACCCCATTCAGGCAGCTCTATGCCGAGTATCTCCACCACTAGGGTGTTCCCGGGCTCGGCTCCCTCCACGTAGATGGGCCCAGTCACGGGGTTCAGGGCGCCCACTGCTCCATCCTCTACGGCCTGCTGAAAGGTGCGCTCAGGGCTGACGACTCCGCCGTAGGCGTCCCAGGTCTCTACCTCGACGGTCTCCCCCGGCTTGACGCGAGCTACAGGCTCTGTACGTGGGTTCAGCGTCGAGTTATCCCAGGCGGTAAGCTCGTCTTGAGGTTTTTTCACTATCCTCCTGATCATAACGACCACATTAGCCACTTGGTTTCAAGGGATTAAACGGTTACCCCAAACCCAAACCCAAAATAAATCAGTAATCCCACACACACAAAGAATAGATGTTAAAGTATAATTGACTGCATGCGTGCTCATGCACTCCAAAGTACATTTTATTACATCAAATCTCCATATACACGTGGTTTACAATGTCAACTCAAGTCAAATCAGAAGAAGAATTACTTCAGTATGTTGGAAAAAAATTTAATCTTGGGCAATATTGTAAGGTTTATCAAATATCCACAAAAAAAATATCACCTGATATAGATCTTTTGAAAGTAGACCAATCTACTCGAACAGCTACTGGATTTGAGTTTAAGCTCCTAAAGTATCATAAAGGATGGAAGAAAACAAATCTTGTTCCAATTTATACCGGCTTGGGACAGACAATTTCTTATTTGAATTTTGGAGTTGATCAAAGTGTCTTAATTATCGGTCTTTCTCATGAAATTCCAAAAAAAGATATACTTAGGTTAAAGAATAAAATTTCTGAAACAATAACTCCTATTAAAATTTTTAGGAAAAGATCTGAAAATTTGGAAAGTACACCCTTTGCCTCCAGTCTTGAATTAGATTTTACCCAATCCTTGAGTGCTTTAAAATCTGGGGAAGGATGTATTGGGGTAAAAATATGGGACAGTACTAGTGATGAATTAGAAACTTTGCTAGAGGAATGTTGTGCATTTCCAATGGGAAATGCGCTCACACATAAACATAATTGTTTAATTAGAAACGAGTTTAAATATAAATTCATGATTTAATTTTGATTCTTGTGTGCTCTTTAGCGCGCGCAGTAAATTAAAGAGGATGCAGTTCAAAATAGTTAATTGTCTTAGTTTATATGTTATCTTTTATGAATGCTTGGATATTATGTATTGTAAATGGAGTTTTCGGGTTTTCCTTGGGCTATTTAATTAGTCCTAAAGAATCAGCATTCGAAAATAAAAGAATAAAAATAATTTCAAATATTTTCACAAAGAATGTGCGAAAATGGATGTACCTAGGTTTAGGAGTTATATTAACATGTTTAGTATTAATTGATTTTACTTACTCAGAAACCAATTTAGTACAACGATACGTCCCAAATATAATAACAGAAATTATTGGTATCATTATTGTTGTAGCATTTGTTGATCAGCTATTGATCACTGAAAGAAAACGAGAAAATGAACGACTTCAAGAACATGAGAGAATAAAAACTGCGGGGCTCAATATTAGAAGCATTCCAGACGATAATGTAGTACAACTTAAAACTGAATTTGAAAAACTCTGGGAAATAGGTGGATTGGGAGATAGGGAATATCGAGAAGCCGCAATGAATGAATTAAATCAGATTTCAATATTTGGATTCGATGATAAAAACAAAGTAATTTTCCTTGTTGAAGCTATACAAAAACAATTTCTTGAGTTAGTAGGACCTGAATATGTGTCTTTTGATGAAAAATGGAAAGAAGATCTGATATTAAAAGGGCTTGAGATAATAGAATTTACTTGTTGTCTGACGCAATATATTTTCAGAAAATCTTTTTTTAACAAAGTTCGGGAAACTATTGAATATTTCTTTGAGGTTGGAATTGATTATAATAAAGAGAAAATTGCTTTGAAGTGTTTTAAAATAATAGAAAATATTGAAATGTGTTTAAAAGAAAGTATGGAAGAAAGCACAACACCAAAAGAGAAATGGGAAGAAGGATTCTCATTTATAACGAGACAATTTTCGGATATGAAAGAGGCTATGCATGAAAAAATAAAACAGAAAGATTAAACATAATGATTGGAGTAATCCGTTCAGGATTTTCTACGCTAAGAGTAGTAAATGCAATGCATGTTCCTGTATTGGGTGTACATGAAGCCACTTTATGTCATATTTCAGAACGATCATTAGTTGATGGGGGGATCGTATTTTCTATTGTTTATCCAGGTGATAATAATGATGAATTTTATTATGTAAAGAAGGTCCCTCTTGGAATAAAAGATCAAGATGGGAAACTAATCACCCCGTCTAGAATTTTTCATAGTATTCGTGTTCGTACAAAAGAGGAATTATCAAATCTTCGAGCAAGTCGAGCTACCTTGTTTTCCTTATTTCTTTTAATTGGATTCCAAGTTATTGACTGGATGATTCCATTTGATGCCGTTCTTTCTTTTCAACAATCTTGTATTTTACTATCGGTTCTTGTTTTTTCGATAATAGGATTGAATTTTTCATTTGTAGTAGATTATGCTATTGAGAAAATCTTTAGGCGTTCATAATTATCCCATACTCTCCCTACGTGGGTGTGTACATACAGTGAGTAGTAGTAAGAGAAGTAGAGAAGGATAGTGTTAGAAATAGATAGAAGTATTGGGTTTGGGATTGGGATTAAACGGTTACCCCACGGGTTTGGCGAAAAACGGAAAGAATAAAAATAGGCGGCGTGGTTGTGTAATAGCAGTCAATCAGAATAGACTATCAACTGAGGTGAAAAGTATGGAATACATGTATGCCGCCATGCTGCTACACAGCGCAGGCAAAGAGATCACCGAGAACGGGATCAGCAACACTCTCACAGCAGCGGGGGCCCAGCCAGACGCTACAAGGATTAAGGCTCTGGTCGCCGCCCTCGCCGAGGTCGACATCGAAGAGGCCCTCAAGGCGCCTGTCTTCACCGCCGGCGCCGCCCCTGCCGCCGCCGCCCCAGCAGCAGCTGAGGAGGCAGCTGAGGAAGAGGAGCCTGAAGAGGAGAAGAAGGAAGAGGAAGAGGACCTTCAGGGTCTCGGAGCCCTCTTCGGTTAAGCTTTCCCCCAAGTTTCTTCTAGTCCAAACCCGTAAACTAGTTTTAAGGAGCCGGATCTATGCAGATACCCCCAGATGAATTTATGTTGCCCTTCTTCAAGGAGAACGGCTTCACGCGTAAGCAATGCCCCCACTGCGGGATCCACTACTGGACGCAGGACGAAGACTCGACTAGCTGCGGCGACGCTCCGTGCGTCGACTATGACTTCATAGGCGCCTCACCCGTGAGCCACGTGTTCACGTTGAAGGAGATGCGTGAAAAGTTTCTCAGCTTCTTCGAGCGTCACGGCCATAAGCGGATAGCTCCTTACCCGGTGGTGGCCAGGTGGCGTGACGACCTCATGTTCACCATCGCGAGCATCATCGACTTCCAGCCCTACGTCACGGACGGCATACTGCCGCCGCCCGCTAACCCGCTTGTGGTTAGCCAGCCGTGCCTCAGGTTCGAGGACATAGACCTCGTCGGCATTACAGCCGGTCGGCATCACACCATTTTCGAGATGGGGGGCCACCACGCCTTCAACTACGAGGGAGGCGAGCAGGTGTACTGGAAGGACAGAACCGTTGAGCTGCACCACATGCTGGTCACCGAGATAGGTGTGCCCAGCGAGGCCGTCACCTACAAGGAGGGCATATGGTCAGGCGGAGGCAACGCAGGGTACTGCCTGGAGCCATGCGTAGGCGGCCTGGAGATAAGTACCCTGGTCTTCATGCAATACAGGGTCGTGGGCGACAGGTGGGAGCAGATGCCCATCAAAATCGTAGACACCGGGTACGGGATCGAGAGGTGGAGCTGGCTCAGCAGCGGCGCACCCAGCGCCTTCCACAGCATCTACGGACCTGTGCTAAACAAGGCGCTTGGCTGGGCAGGGCTAGACCCAGATGAAGAGCTACTCAGTGAGCTAGCGAAGTACAGCTACCTCATCGACCTCAATAACATGGAGCAGCAGCGTAGGAACATCGCCAAGCGCGTAGGTATAGGCTACGACGATTTGAGGAGTCTACTGATTCCCGTTGAGAGCATCTACGCAGCGCTGGACCACACCAAGGCGATGACGTTCATCCTCAGCGAGGGAGTGGTGCCCAGCAACGTCAAGGAGGGGTACCTAACCCGCATGCTGTTCCGCAGGGGCTACAGGCTCCTCAGGAAGGCTGGCATAGAGGAACGGCTGCCCGACCTCGTGGCCGAGCAGATCGAGTTCTGGGGAGACGACTTCCCCCAGCTCGAGAAGATGCGTGACGAGATCCTCGAGATGACGGAGGTAGAGGGCAGGAAGTACCAGGACACCCTGAGGCGGGGGTCGGGGCTGGTTCAGCGGTACCTCAAGAGGAACAAGGATGTGCCTCAGGAGCAGTTCGTCGAGTTCTATGAGAGCCACGGCCTGACGCCTGAGGACGTCCAGGAGGCGGCCCAGGGGATAGGCGTCGAGCTGACAGTCCCCGGCGAGTTCTACGCCCTCGTCAGCGGCAAGCACATGAAGGGCAAGAAGGAGATCATGGAGAGGGAGGGCGCGGAGCTCGCCAAACGGGTGGAGGATCTCCCAAACACCCGGCGACTCTTCTA
>DATKWN010000026.1:0-6060 GCA_035529515.1 Candidatus Krumholzibacteriaceae bacterium
ACGCGGTGGTGTTCGACGACATCATAAGCAGCGGCGGCACCACGGCCCGGGCGATAGAGGGCCTGAAGCGTCAGGGAGCCGCCAAGGTGGCCACCGCCTGCGTCCACGCGCTGTTCATGCCGGGGGCCGAGGAGAGGATCGAGGCGGCAGGGTCGGACCTCATCGTGTCCACGGACACCGTGCAGTCCAAGCACGGCAAGGTCACAGTCGCAGGGCTAATAGCGGACTACGTGAAGACCCTCTGACCGATACCTATTTCACGTAGCCTACGGCAACCTATAGCGGCGAGATGATAAGCAGCAGGATAAAACTCAAGGTCCAGTCCGTGAAGGCCGTCAGGGACCCAGAGAACAAGGAGGCGTTCCAGATCGACTTCGTCGAGGTCCGCAGCAAGCCCCCCATGATCATGATGAGCAACCCCGACGTCCCCGAGGAGATCAACCAGATGGTGGTCCAGGTCACCAAGAGCTTCCAGGGCATCATGCCCGGCAGCCAGAGCAACACCTACGAGCAACGGAAGCTGACCCTCACACTCACAGGCGAGGAGCTTGAGAGCTTCAACATGAAGCCCTACCCCAACCAGCTCTACGAGCTCAGCATCACCGGGGGCCAGCTGAGCTTCAAAGAGCTATAGCCCTGAACCATTAGACGCGGCCCAAGGATTCTAAGCGAGCGTTTCCTCGTCCGTGGCAGGCGACCACTCAAGCTTTTATCGTCCCCGACGTCTTCTTCAAGGGAGCCCTCCATGAGAGTAGTCTTCCTAGGAACCAGCGGCAGCATGCCCACCCCGCGGAGGGGCAGCAGCAGCGTGGTGGTGAGGCTGGGCCGCGACCTCATGATGTTCGACTGCGGCGAGGGGACGCAGCGCCAGATGGTCCACGCCAGGGTTGGGTTCAGGCGGAACATGAAGATACTCCTGACGCACCTCCACGGCGACCACGTACTGGGGCTGCCCGGGCTCCTGCAGACCATGAGCCTCCTCAGACGGGAGAGGCCGCTGGACGTCTACGGGCCAGAGGGGACCGTAGAGTACGTCAAGGCGTTCAGCGAGACCCTGGGGGGCCCCACCTTCCCCGTCATAATCCACGAGATACAGGAGCCAGGCGTCGTTTACAGCGACGACAGGCTTGACCTCGTCGCCGTCAGGTCCAGCCACAGGGTGGAGAGCTGGAGCTACGGCCTCCTCGAGAAGCCAAGGCCGGGCAGGTTCCACCCAGACAAGGCTAAGGCCCTCGCCGTCCCCGAGGGCAGGCTCTGGCACACGCTGCAGCACGGCGAGGCGGTTACCGTGGAGGGCAGAACCGTCGAGCCCATGCAGGTCTCCGATCCGCCGAGGCCGGGCAGGAGGATCGTCTACAGCGGCGACACGAGGCCTTATCCCGAGATGATCGAGCTAGCCGGGGGCGCCGATCTGCTCATCCACGAGGCCACCTTCAGCCACGAGCTGCAGTGCAGGGCGGATGAGGACGGCCACACCACGGCCCGGGAGGCCGCGGAGGTGGCGAGGGAAGCCGGCGCCAAGAGGCTCGCGCTGGTACACATAAGCTCAAGGTACTTCGACCCAGGTGAGCTGCTGGAGGAGGCGAGACAGGTCTTCGAGGACGTCTTCGTCGCCGAGGACATGATGGAGATCGAGCTGCCGCAGCCTAGATGAGGGGGCTCAGGTAGTCGAGGCATCGGGGCATCTCGCTGTAGGACTCGACGACGACCCAGCCGCTGAACCCGTTTCCCCGCAGCCTGTCCATCACCCTCCCCCATTCTATGCCGCCGTCTCCGATGGGCAGATGCTGGTCGGTCTCGCCGTCGTTGTCGCTGACGTGGACGTGCCTTATCCTCTCCCTGAAACGCCGTATGAACTCCCCCACCTCGCCCCGGAGGTTGGCGTGGGCCACGTCGAGCACCATGCCCATCTCGTACTCCATCTCCGCGTAGAACAGCTCAAAGTCCTCGACGGAGACCAGCAGATAGGGCATGGAGTCGGGGACGTTCTCTACGAGCAGGTCCACGCCGTACTCCTCGGCGTACCTTAGGAGCCAGTTCAGGGACCTGAGGTTCAGCTCCCAGGCCCGCCCCTTCATGAACCTGTCCGTGGCCGTCGTCCAGCCGGGGTGCACCACGACGCACGCGGCGTCGAGATCGCTGGCGAACCTGATGGAAGCCCGTATCCGCTTGAGTATCCACTCCCTGATGAGGTCGTCGTCCGCAGCCAGGTTGGTGTCCGCGTAGGGGGCGTGGATGCTGTAGCTCAGGTCGTAGCTGGCCCTGAGCTCCTGGAGCCGCTCAACCAGCTTAGGGTTCAACGCGTGGTGACCGCTGTCCGCCAGCTCTATGTTCCGTGTGCCGAGGCCCAGGAGGTCGGGGAAGACCTGCTCCAGCGGCCTGTCCAGGAGGTGGAGCGTTGAGGCTGCCAGGTTCATTCGCTGTCAGACACAAGGTTACAGGGCTCCACATAAGCCTTTTATCCCGTGCCTCAGATGCAGACTCGATAAGGTGGTGTTTTGATTCAGCTGAAGGACGGGGTCACCTGGGTGGGCGCCGTGGACTGGGACATCAGGAACTTCCACGGCTACATCACCCACAGGGGAACGAGCTACAACGCCTACATCGTTCAGGGGGAGAAGACGGCCCTCGTGGACACCGTGAAGGCGCCGTTCTACGAGACCATGCTCCGCCACGTCGAGGAGGTCATCGACCCCAGGGACCTGGACTACATCGTGGCCAACCACGCCGAGCCGGACCACTCCGGGGCCCTCGCGAGGATCGCCAAGGAGGCTCCAGACGCCAAGATCGTCACCAGCGACAGAGGGATCCCTGTCCTCAAGAAGTACTATGGCGAAATGGACCTCATCAGCATCAAGGAGATGCCCCAGGTGGACCTGGGCGGCAAGACCCTCAGCTTCACCCCGGTGCCCATGGCCCACTGGCCCGACAGCATGGTGAGCTACATCCCCGAGGACAGGCTGCTCCTGAGCAACGACGCCTTCGGCCAGCACATAGCGTCCACGGCCCGTTTCAACGACGAGGTTGACCAGGCCATCCTCTGGCAGGAGGCCACCGCCTACTACGCTAATATATTGATGCCCCTGAGCCGCACCGTCAACAACGCCGTAAAGGCTCTCGCAGGCCTCGACATAGAGATGATAGCGCCCAGCCACGGCGTCATATGGAGGAAGGACGTCGGCGACATATTGGCGACGTACAAGCGGTGGGTGGGCGGCGAGACGAGGCCACGGGCCGTCATCGCCTACGACAGCATGTGGAAGAGCACCCAGGAGATGGCGTACGCCATAGCCGAAGGCATAGGCAGCACCGGCGTCGAGACACGGGTCTTCAACCTCACCGAGACCCACCGCAGCGACGTCATCACCGAGATACTTGAGGCCCGCGCCGTCCTCGTGGGCAGCCCCACCCTAAACAACCACGTCTACCCGACGGTCGCCGGGTTCCTCGCCTATATGCGGGGCCTCAAGCCCCCGAACAAGATAGGGGCCGCCTTCGGCAGCTACGGCTGGGCGGGCGGAGCCAAACGGTTCGTGGAGGAGCAGATGAGGCTCGCCGGCATCGAGCTCGTGGAGAACGACCTCGACTTCAGCTACAAGCCCACGGAGGAGGAGTGGCGGAAGTGCTACGACTTCGGCGTATCGATGGCCGAGAAGATCCTTGAAGGATAGACTCCTTCCTTATATGAACAGGTAGTTCACGTAGAAGGCCATCTGCAGCCAGGTGAGCACCGTGCTTAACAGGGCGCCCGCCGTGATCTGCTTCTTGTCATGGGCCTTCAGCTCTAGCCTCGCCCAGGCGACCGGCAGGAACAGCATGAACAGCGGCAGCATCCGCGTGCCCAGGAGGTAGACCAGAGCTGTGACGGGGCTCGTGACCCCGGAGGCGTGGACGCTGATCTTCCACTTGAACGTGATCACCAGCAGCACTATGCCGTTAACTAGGTAACAAGCCATGAGTGCCGTTATCGGCGGCGGCGCGTTGACGATGATGAGGGCCACGGCTCCCATCACGTAGGACGTGATGGTGGCGAGGAAAGGTATGAACCTCTCCCGCCTGTTCGTGGCGTAGAAGTCAGAGATGACGCCCTTCTTCAGCATCGCCACGACAATGCCGATGGGGAGGAAGCAGCCGAAGAAGCCGGTGACGGCGAAAAGCTTCAGCGTGTCCCCGCGACCGTACCTCAGTATGAGTGGTATGAACGTGAGCAGGGTAATCAGCGGAGCGTTCATGACGGCTGATACAAGAGACGCCAGCTGCTTTCTATCCAAGTCGATGGCTCCTATGGTGCATAGACTCGCTTCTACTGCTTATATCTCTTTATTCTCTTCGCTATATATTTGCTCGCAGCAGTAAGCCACTTCTTCCCCGTCTTCCTCCACGACCACCCTCATCAGCACGCATCTCTCGTTCTCGGGTTGGCCGCATATCTTGCATTTCATTATCTTACTCATTTTTTGGATTTTTCTCCTTGTAGCTCTTTATTGCCTCGTGGAGCGCGTCGGCCGCGAGGTTGCTGCAGTGCATCTTCACGGGGGGCAGCCCGTCCAGCGCTTCCGCGACGTCCTGGCGGGAGATTTTGAGAGCCTCGTCGAGGGTCTTGCCCTTGGCCAGCTCCGTGGTCATGCTGCTGGTGGCGATGGCGGCGCCGCACCCGAAGGTCTTGAACTTGATGTCCTCGATGCGGTCTTCCTTGACCTTGATGTACATGGTCATCAGGTCGCCGCACACGGGGTTGCCTACGGTGCCCTCGGCGTCTGCGTCCTTCAGCTCGCCGACGTTCCGGGGGTTCTTGAAGTGTTCCAGTACCTTCTCGCTGTACATCTATCTCAGCTCCTCGGGCGTGAGAGGCGACATGGCTCTCAGCCTCTCTACGACGCCCGGCAGCTCCTGTATCACGTATTCCACTTGATCGGGGTTATTATTCTTTCCTAGGGTGAAGACCAGGCTGCCGTGGGCCTCCTCGTGCTTGAGGCCGCAGGCCAGCAGGGTGTGGCTGGGCTCCAGGGTCTTGGCGGCGCACGCCGAGCCTGTGCTCAACTGTATCCCCAGGTCGTCGAGGCTGAGTATGAGGGCCTCCCCCTCTATGTAGCTGAACCTTATATTGGCGTTGTTGGGCAGCCGTTTGGCGGGGTGGCCGTTGAGGTAAGACTCCGGGATGGCGGCGAGCACCCCCTCTATGAGCCTGTCCCTGAGGGCGGTGAGTCTCGTGGACTCCGCCTCCATCTCTTGTTTCGCGAGTCTGGCGGCCTCCCCCATCCCCACGACGCCGGGGACGTTCTCGGAGCCTGAGCGTATGCCGTTCTCCTGGCCCCCGCCTATCATGTGGGGCTTCACCCTCACCCCCTTCCTTAGGTAGAGGGCGCCGACGCCCTTGGGGCCGTAGATGTCGTTGCTGCTCAGGGTCATTAGGTCGACACCCAGCTCAGCCACGTCTAGAGGAACTTGGCCGTTAGCCGCCGTGGCGTCCGTGTGGAACAGGGCGCCGCGGCTGTGCGCCAATTCGGCGGCCTCCCATATGGGCTGCAGGGTCCCTATCTCGCCGTTGGCGGCCATGACGGTCACCAGCACGGTGTCGTCGTCCACGAGCTTCTCCAGCTCCTCCAGGTCGAGCACCCCTGTCTCGTCCACGGGGCACTCGGCAACCTCGAAGCCCATCCTGGACAGCTCCTTGCATATGTTTAAGACGGAGATGTGCTCGACGGCGGACCTCACGACTTTACTGCCTTCCTTCCTGTTGCGTAACGCGCCGCCCAGGAGGGCGAGGTTGTTGGCCTCGGTGGCGCCGGACGTGAACACGATCTCGGACGGGTCGGCGTTGATCAGCTGGGCGACGCTGCTCCTCGCCTCCTTCAACGCCTCAAGCGCCTTGAACCCCTCCGAGTGGAACGAGGCGGGGTTGCCGAAGCTCTCGGTATAATACGGCTTCATGGCGTCGAGGACGCGGGGGTCGACCGGGCGCCCCGCGCCGTGGTCCATGTAGACTCTGATGGACATCACTTCTCCAAGAGATACCATGGATTATAAAGAATGGGTGGAACTTGGGGGGCCTCGTGATCC
>DATKWN010000027.1:0-3881 GCA_035529515.1 Candidatus Krumholzibacteriaceae bacterium
CTGCTCATAGAGGTACAGACGGGCAACTTCTCGGCGATAAAGGACAAGCTGAGGGACCTTCTGGGGAACCACAGGGTGCGGCTGGTCCACCCGGTGCCACGCATCAAATGGATCATAAGGCTGGACGGGCACGGGGACCAGATCTCCAGGCGCAGGTCCCCGAAGAGGGGAAGGGTCGAGGAGGTCTTCTACGAGCTCGTCTACATCCCAGAGATCTGTGAGACGCCCGGTTTCGAGCTGGAGGTGGTCATGGTGGACGCGGAGGAGTACCTCATCGACGACGGGAGGGGCAGCTGGAGGCGGCGGAGGTGGAGCATCCACGACAGACGGCTCGTCGACGTCGTCGAACGCCAGACCTTCAGGGGTCCAAAGGACTACCTCGATCTGCTGCCTGAGGGGCTGCCACCGGAGTTCACTGCGCGGCAGCTAGCGAAAGCATCGAGGCTCCGGATCAGGCTAGCCCAGAAGATGGTTTACTGCCTAAGGCGGATGAAGATTCTTGAGGTCAGTGGGATGAAGGGCAGGTCGAACCTCTACAGGGTCACCCATTGAGCACGAGCCGCGTCGGCTCCTACAGCATCCCTCTCCAAGACGGCTCCTTTCGGTTAGAAGCGTCATACATGTTCCAGTCGAAGAAAAAGGGAGCGATCTCCAGAAAAGGTTGCTTAAAAAAGAAAAGTGGGTTTAGGCCTTGGTGGCCCAGTGGCCGTGGAGGTTGCAGTACTCCCTGGCTTGGAGGACCTTGTCGGCGGTCTTGAACACGGCCACGGGCTCCTCGCCGGGCTTCAGGTACTTCCTGAGGACGCCCTTATCCGTGTCCAGGGCTATCCACTCGATCCAGTGCTTGTCCATCATGGGGTGCGGGACGTGGCCCACCTTAACGGTCACGACGCCCTTCCCGGCCTCGATCACCGGGAGGTGCTTCTCGTAGCCGCCCTCCTCGGTCCTCTTGGCCTCCATGAGCTTCATGGGCTGTCCGCAGCATACAAGCTGCCCAGCGCCCGTGTGGAGCACCTCGACGATGTTGCCGCAGATCTCGCACTTCCAGACTTGGTTCAACTCAGTCACTTGATTCACCTAGAAATGACGGTATTATCTCCGGAGCTGAGGTTAATATACCTGACTGCGAAACGGGTTTAAGCGCCTGACGCGTATCTGGAGTATGCTTCAGGGAGTCCAACTCATCATATACGACCTCGACGGCGTCCTCATAGACTCCACGGAGGCCATAGTCGAGGCGTTCGAGCTAACTTTGAGAGAGATCGGTGTGGAGTACGAGGAGGACAAGCTGATGCCCCTGATGGGCCACGGCCTCATCCACATACTGGAGGAGGTGCTGCCAGAGGAGCACCGCGGCAAGGAATGGGAGCTCCGGGAACGATACATACACCACTTCCAGAAGTCAGACACTGGGCTGACCAAGCTGCTCCCCGACGTAGAGGAGACCCTGAGGCATCTCAAGGAAGAAGGCTACAGGCAGAGCGTCGCCACCAACAAGACCAGCAGCGAGGCGAAGCGGATACTGGAGCTTCTAGGGGTGGACGACGTCTTCGACCTCGTCGTGGGCTTCCTCGACGTGCCCAACGCCAAGCCCGCCCCCGACATGATCCTATACACTCTGGAGAGGCTGGGGGTGGATAGGAGGCACGCGGTTTTCGTGGACGACACGGCTTTCGGCCTCAAGGCGGGGGTGGAGGCGGGAGTCAACACCGTGGGCATATTGACGGGCTACCACACCCGGGAGCAGCTGGAAGAGGTGCAACCCGACTACGTCGTCGATAGTATGCATGAACTCAAGCGACTGTTAACCAAATAATGAGAGCAACAATTTACTTATTCCATGTAACTAGGAATTAGTGTTTTCCGGGGGCGTCTTGCGCCCTGGTATGCGTGTGGCGCTGAGGGTTTTAGTCGTCTGAGTGTGATCAGGTAGCTGGACGCGTTTTTATGTCAGCTTTGCAAGGACAGGAAACTCTTCTACTCGGTTGTAGAGGAGCGCGGCCGTCGTAACCTGTCCTGGTTAAACAATTGAGTCAACTTGAAATGGATAAAACGGAGGGCTACTTGTTGACAGCCGAAATAGAGAATCGACCAAGATACCAACAGAGAACATGCTCACAACACACACCCCTCCATCCTTAGCAGAATTTAAATAAAAACAATATATTTTAAATAATTAACCGATATATCGGTCACCGGAAAAAACGCTTATAACAAGTAACCAATTATAAGGGAAAACCCAAGTCGTCAACCCAGCGGCCCCCAGCGCACCCCGGAAAAACGCTTATCGTAAGTAACCAACGATAAGGGAAAAATCAACTCGTCGCACAAAAAAAACGCTTATAGTAAGTATTCAACTATAAGGGAAATGCCGAGTCATAGAATCGTGACCGCCGCGCACCCAAAACCCCCCACCCGGGGGATAGACGAGGAAAGGTGAACAGACCCCCCTACCACCGAAAGCAGCCCCGGAAACACCCCTCCCAGACCCAAACATATACAAGAACATCGTCCACCAAAAACAAAAACGCCGCCCCAGAAACCCTCCCCACACGTAACTTGGATATGGTTTCTCTGTCCTTACCTTGAGTCAAGGCTTCCGTTGACGTGTGGGCTCTGGCCACCATCATTTCATGTGACTGCCGCGTTGCTAACTTAGGATTAAAATGGTGCGACTGCCGGGATTCGAACCCGGGCCGTCTGCGTGGCAGGCAGAAATCATACCTCTAGACTACAGTCGCTGTAACCCATAAACCAATGTGCCGGATATATTTCTTACTCTCGAACGTGGATCACCGATCTCGAAAAGTTATACGTAGAATCCCTACACAACATTGTGCCATGGTATCCTTCCCCGACGACCACTTGACGTGCCCCAGCTGCAACGCCGTAGTGCCTTGGAGCCATGCGTGCATCAACTGCGGCCACGGGCTGCCGCCAAAGCAGCATGAGGAGGACCCCTTCGACGTCCTAAGGGAGAACCTCAGGGACGAGGAGAACAAGGAGAAGGCCGCTGAGGAGCTGGAGGCGGTGCTCCCAGAGCCTGCCCCCGGAGAGGAGCCGGAGGGCCGGCTCGCCCAGCACATGCTCCGGCGGCTGAAGATCCTGGAGATGGCTGACCGGGGAGAGATCAGCCACGAGGTGTTCAGCAAGCTCTACACGGAGTACATGGAGAAGACCGAGGAGCTCATGGACGAGTACACGGACATCGGGGGGAAGGCGAACGAGGCCGCCGAGATACTGGTGGAGACCAGGAACTTGGTCGAGCGGAAGCAGGGCCAGCGGGAGAGGGGCGAGATCAGCGGCGAGGAATATGCAGAGGAGCTCGACAGGCTCCGGAACGTCATAGACAAGATCCAGGACAGCATCATGCGGCTGAGGGTGCAGAGGGACGCCCTGGGGCTGGGCGGCGGCACGGAGGAGGACGTGGCCAAGCTGAAGGAGCTGCAGAGGAAGCTGCACCACTACAGGAGCTACCTCCCCGTCATGGTGACGTCGGATTCGGTACCCAAGTCCATGCAGGAGACGGTGTACGGGGACCTGTGCCAGGTGGTGGAGATCTTGGACTCAAACGTGGACTGGGAGTACGTGCACGAGGAGCCCATATACGAGGTGGCAGAGGAGCCTGAGGACGAGCATGAGAAGCCCGTGGAGCAGGGGGCGGCGCGGACCGAGGACGACGACACATTCAGGGAGCTCGTCAAACACGTCAAAGGCCACGACTACGAGATAAGGCGGATCCTCAGGGCGATCAGGATGAAGGACAACGTGCTCCTGCTGGGGCCCCACGGGGAGGGCAAGACCGAGACCATGCTCCAGCTCCAGAGGATAATGGGCGGCGTCTACCTTCACTGCAGCGAGGAGGTCACAGAGAGGGAGCT
>DATKWN010000028.1:0-8083 GCA_035529515.1 Candidatus Krumholzibacteriaceae bacterium
GATAGGGCTTGGGACTCCCCCATCCTCAGCGACTCGTCCTCAACAATGCCCAGATAGCTCTCCTCGGGCTCCACGACCTTGAGCCTTCCCGTGGACTCCATGCTCCTGAGCCGAGCCACGATGAACCCGTCTCTCAGCTCCTCGACGACGAGGGGCACCGTGTACGAGGCTTCGTTCTGCGGGTCGAGCCCCTGGATGAAGGCCGAGGAATCCAGTATGAGCGCGTACAACCTGGGCTCACTTGGACTGGATGGTTAATATCCGTTTTTGGATGCGGCTGTAGAACGACCTGAACCTTATGAAACGGGTCACATGTTCGCTCGCGTAGCATTCTATCGTGTTAAACGGCTGCAGCGGGTGGAGAGACCGCCCATCGATGATGGCGATGACCTCCGCCCTGGGCTTGAGGAGCTCAAGAGTTATTATGGAATCGGGCGGCACCACGATGCTCCTGAAGTAGCTGTAAGGGCAGACCGCAGTGATGGAGAAGCCGTCGATGCCCGGCGCCAGGACGGCGCCTCCAGCCGACATGTTGTAGGCGGTGGAGCCGGCGGGTGTAGACACTAAGATCCCGTCGGCCTGCACGTCTATTATGTGCTCCCCGTCGACCCTCAGCCCAAGCAGAACCATCTTAGAGGGTAGAGGCGAAGCAATCAACACCTCGTTCAGGGCGTCTGGGAAGCTCTCATCGAGCTGGAGGCACCTGCTGCTCAACTTCATGCTCTCCTCTAAAAAGTAGTCGCCTTCCAAGACCTTGTCGAGCGCCCACTCAGCCTCGGGGACCGTGACCTCACTGAGGAAGCCCCTGCGGCCCATGTTCACGCCCAGGATGGGTGTCTCGGGGGCTTTCATCTCCATCGCGGTCCTGAGTATGGTGCCGTCGCCGCCCACCGTGACCATGAAGTCGCCCTCCAAATCGGAGAGATTCGTGTCATTATCTTCCAGCTCGAGGGCTAACGCCGTATCGGTCTCGACACTGACATCCACCCCACGCTCGCCAAGATAGTCTATGATGCGCCTCGTGAGCGACAGGGCGCTGGGGATGTCGACGCGTGAGACGATGCCCGCCTTCATGCCAGTCCCTCTTGGAGTAGACACAGCGCTTTTAAACCCTGCACCTTTCACCTCTGCCTCCACCCGTACTCGCCAAGAAGTGGCACGTACACCACTTTCATGAGGCTGCGCTCAGAGACGTGCCCTGACTCGTCCTTCTCCAGCAGAAGCATGTCCTGGCCAGTATACCTGTCTCCTCCCACGGGGCCCACGAGCTTACCCGGGGCTCTCAGCTGCTCGACGAGCGGCGGCGGGACCTTGGGGCTCGCCGCGGTGATGCTTATCGCGTCGTAGGGAGCATCCTCGGCGTAGCCCACGGATCCGTCTCCCTGCACCAGCTTTACATCCTCGTAACCAGCCCGCTCAAGGTTCTCGCGGGCGAACTCGCAGGTGACTGCGTTTATCTCTATCGCTACGACGAGACCCGTCTCCCCTACAAGCTCCCTGGCCAGGGCTGCGCCGTACCCCGAGCCCGCCCCTATCTCGAGGAGCCTCATCCCCCCCCTTAGCCCCAGAGGCTCGTAGCTCACGGGGTACATGTAGGGGGCGCTGATGGTCTGCCTGCCGTCCCCCGGGATGGGGAAAGGCTGGTCGTAGTAGCTGTACTGCCTGTACAGGGGGTCCATGAACTCCTCCCGGGGCACCCGCAGCATTGCCTCGGCCAAGGCTTGGGACCTGACATACCCTGCCCTGGTGTACCGCTTCACCATCTCTTTACGCTGCTCGGAGAAACCTGGCATACGACCTCACCTCTGAAAAACGTCTCGCCGTATAAAAGAATGGCATAAAAATGGTTAAGGAGTGACTATGGCGCCGGCCTTACGGAGCTCCTGGATCTGCTCGTCGGTGTATCCCAGCATCTCCTTGAGGACCTCGGCGGTGTGCTCGCCCAGCAGGGGCGCCGCCAGCCTTATCGTGCCGGGTGTCGCGCTCATCTTGAGGGGGAACCCTGGCATGCGCACCTTTCCGGCGGTCTTGTGCTCGACCTCGACGATGGTGCCCCGCGCCTTGACTTGGGGGTCCATGATGGCCTCGTCGATCTGAAGTATGGGAGCCACAGGGACGCTCACAGCCACAAGGGCGTCGACGACCTCACTCACCTTCTTGTCCCGGACCCAGTCCTCTAGGACCGTGCGGCCCGTACCCAGATCATCGACGCCCATGGCCATCATCAGCCTCTGGTGCATGTTGGGGTCCGCCGCCACATAGACGTAGCCGTCAGTGGCCTGGAACACCCCGAAGGTCGAAGGCCCCATTATCCTGTCCAGGCTGCGCTCCCACGGGAGCTTGCCGCTGAGGGTGTATCCCGTGATCTGGACTCCTGTCTGCGCCAGCATACAGTCCAGCTGGGACACGTCGACGAGCTGCCCCTCCCCCGTCTTGTCCCTGTGCCTGATGGCGCCGAGGATGCCGATGACGGCCCACAGGCCAGGGTCTAGGTCGCCGTGCCATGCGGCTGGGACGAGCGGGGGCCCCTCTGGGTCCACGTTGTCGCCCGTGATCCTGTACCAGCTGCTGTACGCGCCTGCGATGGGCGCGAAGCTGGGGCGGTCCTTGTATGGGCCGTCCAAGCCGAAGCCGCTGAGGCTGGCGTAAATGATGTCGGGCTTAACCTTCTTCATGTCCTCGTAGCCTAGGCCCAGCTTGTCCATGGTGCCTCTCTTGAAGTTCTCGACGACGACGTCGCACTGCTTCACCAGCTCATAGATGATCTCCTTGGCCTTGGAATCCTTGAGATTCAGGCTTACACCCTTCTTGTTCCGGTCAAGGTAGTGGAAGACGCTGCTGACGCCGCCGAAGTGGGGCGGGTAGAGCCGCGCGATCTCGCCCCACGGGGGCTCGATCTTGATGACGTCGGCGCCCATGTCGCCCATGATCATGGTGCTGTAGGGGCCGAAGTAAACGTGGCTGAAGTCTAGAACGCGAATATCGTCAAGCATACCCATTCAATGTTCACCGAATCTCAATAAGTCACAGGGCATCGCCTTTAAAGTTTATGCGCCGTAGAAATTAATGGAAAACGCCTAGACTCTCTTGATATCTCCGTCAACCGAGACTATCAGGCGCTGCGTCGGAATCATCTTCCCCGACGCATCCAGGGCGCGCTGGGCGACGACGTTCAGCGCGCAACAGCAAGGCACCTTCATGTGAGCCACAGTTAAGCTCCCTACGTCGTTTCTCTTCAGTATCTCTGTCAATTTCTCGACATAGTGGTTGACGTCGTCGAACTTGGGGCACCCTATCACGACGCTCCTGTCCTTGAGCAGCCTCTGGTGGAGCGCCGGGGTAGCGACCGCGGCGCAGTCAGCCATCAGCAGCAGGTCCGCGTCCCTGAAGAACGGCGCCTTAATAGGTACAAGGTTTAACTGGATGGGCCAGTGCCGTAGAGCTGACTGAGCGGGTGCCTCAGCACGCTCCCGTCCCGCTGGGCTACCCTTCAGCTCCTGGACTTGGGATGCCGGGCAGCCGCAAGCCAGCGTCTCACGTGTTTTCAGGGCCCCTAGGTGTTCGTGGACCGCCTCCTCGTCGAACTCGGGGGCTTCGCGTTCTATGATGGTTATAGCGTCTTAAGGACAGCGGTCAAGGCAGGCCCCAAGCCCGTCGCAGTAGACGGCGTTCACTATCCGGGCTTTGCCGTCTATGATCTTGAGGGCGCCTTCTGCGCAGTTGGAGATGCATTGGCCGCAGCCGTTGCACTTCTCTTCGTCTATCTGGACGATGTTTCGCTTAACCATGACACACACCGATGAACATTATTTCATATGATTATTATTTCATGTTATGATTTAAGGGTTACTTTATGAGATACACAAAGAAATAAAGACCCAGTTAGTCAATAAGGAATGAACACCGGTGGCGGAGCAGGGCAGACTAGGGAAGCTCTTGGCGTCGCTGAAGAACCTCCCACGCAACATCAAAGAGGGCTTACTCGCCTACGAGCGAAGCTACAGTCAGGGAGTGGAGAAGTTCGGCGTCTGGTGGAAGGTATTCCATTGGAGCATGTGGCTCTTCATACTAGTCTTCCTGGGCACAGCAGTCATCGCCTTCGTCTACTTCCTGCCCAAGATGGAGATGATAAGATACATCTAGGCCGCCTTCCAGAGACTATCCCCCACGTAGTGAAGGTTCTCTATCACCTTGCCCTTCCTGCTGGCCTCAATGTCAGATGAACTCTTCAGAGCCTTCCCGACAGCCAGCGCCTTGCCGTGGGCGACATCTCTCACCACGACGAGGTCGCCCACCTCGAACGAGTCCATGTCTGTGATCCCAGGGGCCATGACGTCTGCTCCGTTGCAAACATAAGGTATGGCCCCCATGTCCACGACCACCCTGGGCAGCCCGTCTACGTGGCTGCCGCCTAGATAGGGGTAAATGGCGTCGCCGTCCCTCACGAACTCGACGACGTCGTCCAGCAGGTAGACGGTGACACCCTCCAGCTCGGTGGACTCGACCCTCTCGGCTTCGATCTCGCCGAACACCGATGAGAGCTCCTCGACGAGTTTCTTCGCCGTCTTCCTCTTCAGCGACTTTCTCTTACGTAACATCGGCCTACAGCAAAATATGGGCGGGGCAATAAAAGGTGGAGGTTAGAGGCTCGCCTCGAAGGCCTTGAGCCGCTTCACCGCCTCTTTCAGAACCGGGACAGGCTTCACAAGGGGCACCCTTATGAACCCGTCTGCGCCGAAGCGGCTGCCCGGGCTCAGTTGGATTTTCTGGCTCTCGTTGAGCTTCTCCAAGAACTCCGTGCTGCCCATGCCTGTACTGCGGATGTCGAACCAGGCGTAGAACGCTCCTTCGAACATGTGGCATGGCCACCCTAGGTCGTCCACCGCCTTGACGAAGTAGTTGCGCCTCTTCTCGTACTCGGCGCGCCGCTCGTCCACGTACTTGAAGTCGCCTCGGAGGCACGAGATGCCTGCCCTGAACACGAAGGTCGCGGGGCGGGGAGCCGTCATGCCCATGATCTGGTTCGCCTTCCCCAAGTACTTGTCCGGGACGATGTCGTAGCCGAGCCTCCAACCCGTCATGCTGAAGGTCTTGCTGAAGCTCATGATGCCCAGGGTGCGTTCCTTGTACTCGTCGCTGAGCCCTGCGATGCTCACGAACTTGTTGTCGTCGTAGACGTAGTGGAGGTAGATCTCGTCCGCGAAGATGGCCATGTCGTTGTCCACGGCCAGGTCGCCCAAGACTTTACACTCTTCCTCGTTGAACACGGTGCCCGTCGGGTTGGAGGGGTTGCAGAGCAGGATCGCCTTCGTCTTAGGGGTGACGTAGTCGGCGATGACACCCGGGTCAGGGTGGTAGTTCTTCTCCTTGAGCAGGGGCACGGTGTTCATCTTTACGCCCATTCCGTCGAAGATGCTCTTGTGGCCCATGTAGTATGGAGTGAACATGAGGACCTCGTCTCCCTCCTTAAGCACGGTGGCTAGGGCGAGGTAGAGGGCGGCGCTGCTGCCCGCCGCGGGGAGGATGTTCTTGGCCTCGTACTCGACGCCCGTGAACTTCTTGTAATAGTCCACTACGGCCTCGTTGAAGGCCTCAGGGTACCCCGAGTAGTGGGGGTAGTGGGTGTTCATCCCACCCTCGATGATGCCGAGAAGAGCCTCATTGATCGCGTACTGGGGGGCCTCCACGTCGGGGTCCCCGGCATTCAACAATATCATTTTCTTAGGCAACGTGAGTCACACTGCATTGAAAGGCATCGACACTAATATTTAATAGAAATGATGGGGTGCATCTCGCCTCTTATGATCCAGTAATGGTTCCATTGATATGTATCGGTATTAAGTAACATTCGTTGACAATCCTTTAATTAGATTTTATTTAAATCAGCACACATGTCCATGAGACACTCCAAGTACCAGACGTCGATGCAGATACTGGATACTATCAGCGACGGTAACACAAGCCTCGTGGAGATCATGGAGACCACCTACGTCAACAAGAAGAAAACCAGAGACATCGTCGGGCAGCTGGTCCATCAGGGCTTCCTGTCCCAGGGCTACAACGAGAGGGGCCAGAAGACAGACACCTTCGATATGACGAAGAAGGGCAACAAGACGCTCGGAGAGTTCAAGAAGGTGGCCGAACTCCTGAAGGTCCACGCGCCTGAGATGCTGATCACTAAAAAAGAAGAGGCTTAGAAGAGGAAAAAACTCAGTTAAGCAGTTTTAGTATTTAGTTAAACGTTACGGGGCGTCGTTAAGAATAGACATAAGTATTCAACTTATGGCAATTAATTGTTGGAAGTAAATCCAACATGTTGTCGAATTTTCTAGCTCAACACCCTTAACCAAAACGTGAATATGTTAACTTACTGCGTGTTGCTGAGCTGAATGACCATTCTGTGGGTTTATTGGATAATTCTGCGCGCGCGTTACTGTAATTATCTAAGGTGTATCTGAAATAACCATTACATGGTAACATAACCTGTCTGAATGTCTTTGACACTGTATCTCATGCGTTCGCGCAATCCAAACTGGATGTAATAGAACCACTGAAATGATGTGATAAAATGGAGAAACTAATTCTTTGGAAGGTTAACCCCGCATGGTTAGCAAAAGACCGCCAAACACGGTTTAAGAGTCAAATGATGATGCTTGAATGGATTAAAGCGGAAATCAAAGCAAAACAGCACAAATCCTGGGGAATATCAGCAAATGGAATGAGTGGATATTCCTTAACGGATATGAGTGACGAGGATCTCTTTGTTGCCATTGCAAAGTATCAGCCAATTATTGAATTTAAAATAGAAACAATGCTGGACGTTGACGAGTGTATCGAATGCAATAACAGGCTAGCAAAAGCAATGGAAAAATAACTCCCTTTTTTTCAAGGTTAGCATGTGCAATCACTAACTTAGATAGAAGATGCTCGATTATCTGAAGTTATGATTCCTGGTTTTGAAATAAAAAAAAAATTCCATTTTGAAAAAGGAATAACCCAAGAAATGGACATGATCTTACCTCGTTTTTATCGTGGTCCGCGACTCCACCCAACTTCAGGTTTAAACCATTTAACAAAGGATGATGCTTGCGAATGTTATGTATGTTCATTCAAAAGAAGAAATTATTATTAAATACAAACCTAAGACCAAATATCCTTTAAAAATATTATATGTTGAGTTGAGAAAAAGAGGTGAGAGGTTAATAAACCTACCTTTCTCACCGTGTTAGAAGAGGAAGCCTGCCCTGAGCGGGTCGTCCGGGTCGATGACGACCTGGTTCAACGCGGTTATGTAGGCGGTAGCCATGACGTCGGGGACTATGGCCTTGTATTTACCCACCTTCGTCTCCTCGGCTATCCTGCCCACCATCACCGTGCTTATGGTGGACTCGAACTTCACCTCGTCTCCGGGCTTCAGCTCGCCTTTACCGTACATGGCCGCCATGCGGGCGTTGGTGCATGTGCCGGCGGGGCTGCGGCAGCTCTGTTTGGGCCCGAACACGTTCCAGTGCCTACTCGTGTACTCCTTCTTCGTGGGCTCAGTGTAGAAGGTCACCAGGTCTAGTACCTTGAGCTCGGGGTACTCGGGGTGATCCAGCTCGATCTGGTCCTTGATGTGGTTCCTCATGTCCCAGCCCAAGGGGATCCAGTAGTCCTTGTTCTCGAGGCTCGGCTCTAGCCCGATGCCGTCGGCGTTCACGAAGGCGTACCATAGGCCGCCGAACGCGATGTCCGCCTCGACCTCTCCCACGTCTGGGATGTCGAACTTCATGGTCTTCCAGTAGAAGCTGGGGACTCCCTGCATGTAGATGGCCTTGGCGACCCCGTCCTCGACCTCGACCTTTGTGCGGACGAGGCCGGCCACCGTGTCGAATGTGATGTTGGTCACGGGCTCCTTGACGTCGACCATGCCCGTGTTCACGAGGGCTGCGCTGCAGCTGTACGTGCTGTCGCCGCAGGCGCTGAAGTAGCCGTTGGTCCAGAGGTAGATGACGCCGACGTCGGCCTCGGGGTGGCAAGGCTCGGTGAGCACGGCGCCAAGCATGCCCTCGAAGCCTCTGGGCTCCTTGAGCATGGTGCCTAG
>DATKWN010000029.1:0-3494 GCA_035529515.1 Candidatus Krumholzibacteriaceae bacterium
TGGACCTCGACCCAGTAGTCGCCGAACATGCTGTCCATGGCCGTCATGGAGCCGCCGAACGCGGCTATGTCCCCCTCGATTATGGCGGGGATCATCTGGAGCAGCACCACGTGGGAGACCTCGGCGACGAGGCTTCGGGGCGGGGGCTCCAGCCTCTTGAACGCCATGGTCTCCCTTTCGCCGCTGACCCTGTCCTTGATCTTTGGTAGGCCGATGACGAACCGCCACTCCTCGGGGACGTCGGCCCGGAATATCAGCGGCGGCACCATGTCAGGGCCGTCGACGGGGCGGCCGCCGTCCACGATGAAGCCTCCTCTCATGAAGGCGTGGGTGCCCACACCGGAGCGCCTGGACCGCGCGAGCCGCCGGGCGAGCTCAATCATGTCGATGTCTATGCCGTAGAGCCGCGACACGGCGGCGCCTACGCTGAGGGCGAGCTGGGTGCCCGAGCCGAACCCGTAGTGTTCAGGGATGTCTGTCTCCAGCCTGATGTTGGCCCCGCCTTCCACCCCGAGTATCTCGAAGACCTTCTTTGTGTAGTCCTCGAGACGCTTTACCCTGTAGCCCTCGAACGAGACGATGTCAGACTCGCTTGCCCTGAGTATGAGGGTGGGCTCCTCCGTGGCGACGCCGACGCTGCCGTGCATCCTGCCTAGGTCCCCCCGCATGTCTATGATACCGAAGTGGAGCCTGCTGGGCGCCCTGACGGTGACCTCTATGTCTCAGACCTCCAATTCTCCAGCATGCGCTCAAGCCTGTCCACTGTCTCAGCCTCCGGGGAGCCACCGGCCGAGACCTTCCTGACGACGCCTATACATTCCCTTGCCTTCTCCTCCAGCGCACGCACGTCTCCGTGCCGCCCCTGCATCCGGAAGGCCTTCACCCTGGTCGCGTGGATCACAGCCTCCACGGCCTCCGCTACGCCTCTGCTGAACACCATGGGGTGGGAGGCGTGCACTGCCACCTCCTTCACCTTGTTCTTGAAAAGATACCTGTCAGCGGAGAGCTCCACGCCCTCGATCCTCTCGAGCGTGACGCACGCGTCGCATCCCTCGAGGCTGAGCCCATCCATGGCGGGCTGCGTTGATACCTCGTCCTTGAACGCCGTTGCCAAGAACACCATGGGATCGCTTGTGACGTTCATCGTCGACCTCGGGTCGCTCAGAAGGTTCCGGTAGGTGGCGCTGGTCTTGAAGGGCCTCACCTCGAAGACGTCTCCACCCATCCTCCTGGCTCCCATGGGGGCCGCGTTGGAGGAGCCGTCCGGGTTGACGGTGACCAGCACCACCTCGGCTATGCATCCGTCTCTGAACCCGAGGGAGTCAAGCGTCTCCGCGAACCCGGCCCTGTCCATTCGAATCAACTGTTTGAAGCTAATACCTCATCAATATGGTTATCTAAATCCTTTATGCGTCGAGGAGCCGCACAGGCACAAGGTAGTCGCCCCTGCCGCCCAACACGACCCTGTAACGCTTTTCCCCTCCGCCCACCTCCTCGAGGGTCCCACGCGCCTCGACGACGTCTCCCTCCACGGCCATCTCGGTGAACTTGCCTCTGAAGCTCAGAAGCTCGGTCACCGCGTGCCCCTGGGTCTCGGCGCCCACAACACGGTAGATGCACGGCGTGTATATCGAGCCCTCGGCGTCGGCAACCGTGGCCCTAACGGTGACGGCTCCCAGCGGTCTGCTCGACGCGTCCTCCTCACGGTCCCTGATCAGACGGATGAAGTAGTCCCGACCAGACACGAGGCCGTGGAGCACCTTGGCCTTCTCGACGCCTCTAAGCGTTTCAAGGCTGAGGCCTGATCTGCCCCAACGTGCCTCAAGGACTGGCTGGACGGTGGAGTCGTCGTAAGGTTCCACCCAGCCGAGCACTTCTCTCAGGTGCTTCAGCGTCTCGTAGACCCTCCTGCCTTCAGAGGCCCCGTAGACGTTAAGATCGACGTCGGACTCTGGCCGTTGGAGACCGATGAGCAGGGAGCCGGATATACCGAAGCGGGCTTCAGGCGCTCCGCTGGCCTCACGTAGAGCCTCCACGAACTTGGAAACGGTTGTCTCGGGTTCCCCCCTTGGGTCCTTCATTATATGGGCTAAGCGCTCGACTGGCTTGTAGATCCGTCTAATCTTTTCCAGGGGCACAGTCTGGAGCACGAGGGAGAGCCCCTCTACCCTGTTAAGGTAGCCGGGATGCTCTGCGGCCAGAAGCCTCGTGGTCTCCTCCAGATCGTACATGCGCCTGTATCTAACGCCGTCTCTCTCCCTCTCCCCTTCTGGGTCGGGCACGTAGCGTAGGGTGGCTATGACGCCGTCCACGGGGTGGTGGAGCCCCTTGACGGCGAAGAAGAGCCCGTCAACGGTCTCTATGTAGTCCCCCTCGAGGAAACGTGAAGCCGTGTCCAACTTGCCCCAGAATACTGGGCGGTAGCCAGCTTTTAAGGTGACGAAGCGCATTCAGGTTTTATGGTGAGAGGAGCCGAAGCGGGGGACTACGTCGGGCGGTGCCACGCCCTGGCGGGGCTGCTGGAGGTCTCGGCGTACCCCAAACCCGGCAACGTCCATAGGCTTAGGGACTCGATAGAGACGCGGTACGAGCACTTCCTCGCAGGCAGCGTCGCCACAACGCCCGCGCTGAGGGACCTGGCTAGCCGAGCCCACTATGCATCCGACGGAGGAGACTGGAGCAGCCTTGGGCTGGGGGAAGCCATCCTTCAGGCAGTGAAGGAGATGCTGACGTGGCAGAGGGGAGGCAACGTCCATCTAGGTATAGTGTTGCTCCACGCGCCCTTGGCCGCCGCCGCCGGCGCGTCCTACCATGAAGACGGTGTGTCCTCGACGATGATGAGGGAGTCCCTGAACGAGGTCATCGCGGCGGCGACGCCCCGGGACACGGTGGACATCTACAGGGCCATAGACCTGGCCATGACGCGGAGGACCCTCGGGGAGGTAGGCGACCTAGACGTCTCCGACGAGTCGTCTCTAGAGATCATAGAGGAAGATGGTCTGACGCCCACCCAGGTCTTCGAGCTATGCGAGGACAGGGACACCATATGCTCGGAGTGGGTCCACGGGTTCACCGTAACCTTCGAGGAAGGGCACAGGTATCTCTCACATCGTCTAGGGGAAGGGGAGCCGGTCAACTCCGCGATAGTGGAGACGTTCCTGTACCTGCTATCGAGGCACCCGGACTCGTTGATCACCAGGAAGAGCGGCGTGGAGAAGGCGAAGGAAGTCAGTGGAATGGCAGCCCAGGTGCTGAGGCGTCGCGGAGAACCTGGTTTCATGGACGAGGTACGCAGGATGGACGAAGAGCTATGGTCAGGCGACGGCAAGCTGAACCCCGGGACGACGGCTGACCTGACCGCGGCCTCCATATTCGTGCAGCTGCTAACCGGTTGGAGACCCTGACCCGAATATCTCGTTCATGATGTCGCTGCACTTGCCCTGTTTGGCGGCCTGGTATAAGCGGAGATAGTGTGGGTATAGGCTCATCCACTC
>DATKWN010000030.1:0-5227 GCA_035529515.1 Candidatus Krumholzibacteriaceae bacterium
CCTCGGCCTCGACGAGGAGAAGATAGTGCTCACATTGGACGAGGCGAAGCTGCTGGCCCCCGTCCCGAGGCCCGGGAAGCTGTACTGCGCCGCGGCGAACTTCTACGACCACGCCACGGAGCGGATAAAGGACCCGGAGGAGAGGAGGAAAGCCATCGAGAGGCTCAAGAGCCTGAAGATAGACGTCCCCGACATGTTCCAGAAGCCTCCCACCCTGGTGGTGGGCCCCCGTGACCCCCTCATCAAGGTTAAAGCCACGGAGAGGATGGACTACGAGTGCGAGCTGGCCGTGGTCATCGGTAAGAAGGGCAAGTACATCCCGGCGGAGAAGGCGTACGACCACGTCGCCGGCTACACCATAATGATCGACGTCAGCGCCAGGGACCAGGGCTTCCCCCAAGACGTCGACTTCCCCATGTTCAAGCGGGACATCAACTGGACCAAGGGCAAGGGAATGGACAACGCCGCCCCCATGGGGCCGTGCATAGTGACCAGCGACGAGATCAAGGACCCGTACAAGCCGCCGCTGAGGCTCAAGACGAGGGTCAACGCCCAGGAGCGGCAGAACAACACACTGGACAACATGATCGTCTGGATACCGAGGATAATCGAGTACCTGAGCAACGGCACGACGCTTATGCCTGGGGACGTCATCGCCACGGGCACCGTGGCCGGCGTGGCCCACAGCTGGGGCCCCGAGGGCTTCCTCGACGTCGGCGACGTGGTCGAATGCGAGATCCAGCCCATAGGCGTCCTGAAGCACACGGTCGTGGCGGAGAGCTAAGGCCCCCATTTTTCACCGTAAACATATTTCTCTCCTCGCCGCAACTCTGTACACATGACCGAGTACGTCAACATCAGGATAGGTGAACACAGGTTCAAGGCGGCCCTGCACGTGGATGAGGCGCCTGAGACATGCAGGAGGATACTGGGGGCGCTCCCCATAACAGGGAAGGTTATACAGGCGCGGTGGAGCGGGGAGGCTGTGTGGCTCCAGATGGACCCCTACGGCATCGAGGCACCGCTAGAGAACCAGACCAGCCACCCCGGCAAGGGGGAGCTGCTGTACTACCCCGGCGGCGTGAGCGAGAAAGAGATCCTCATCCCCTACGGCTCCACGTGCTTCGCCAGCAAGGTCGGGCAGCTACCGGGCAGCCACTTCGCGACGATAGTCGAGGGCACCGAGAGGCTCGCCGAGATGGGTGAGAAGACGCTCTGGGCGGGCGCCCAAGAGATCAGCATAGAGTCTGGGTGACCCGCCGATCACTGCTTCTTTGGTCGAGTGACGAAGACTATTAGGCGGTCTCCCGCTTCGTAGGGCTTGCCGTGGTGGTCGCCGTACTCCTCGACTATTTCGAACCCTGTCTCGTCCAGCAGTGCCCTCATTCCTTCGACATCGTGGACGTAGACGTCGCTTCCCTCGTAGAACCTCTCGGCCACCCGGCCGTCCACCACATGGTCGTACCACATATCCAGCGACATGAGCCGTCTCTCGGGCCTCGTGACGTGGTACTCTGAACGAATGACATTGGAGCCGTCTTCGAGCTCCTTCCTCCTGACGACCCAGCCACTATCCGCCTTCAGATCCTTGACGAGGTACAGGTCGAAAACGTAGCGGCCTCCCGGCGCCAGGTGTTTCTTGATGTTGAGTAGAGCCGACCTCTGGTCCACGGGGTCGAGTATGTGGTCGAAGCTGCAGCTGGGGAAATATATCATGTCGTACTTTTCTGGGAGCCTGAAGTCCAAGGCGTCACCGAGTGCCATTTGGAGCCGGGCCTGGGTCTCTGGGGCCTCCTCCGCGATGTTCCTCTCCGCGGCGTTGAGCATGTGGCGGCTGGTGTCTATACCCCGCGTCTCCACGCCGGCGCGGGCGAGATGTATCGCTAGACGCGCGGTCCCGACACCGAACTCAAGAGCCTTGCCGCCGCTTCTCTTCGCCTGCTCCACGTAGAACTCGACGTCGTCCTTCTCGCCGAACAGGTCGTAGAACCGTTCGGCCCCCCCTCCTGGTAACTCGTCCCCACACATGTTCACCTGTTGAATCTGCAATGGCTCCGCTACTCGGGGAAGAGGGGGCTGAAGCCCTGCGCCTTGGCGTACTCCACGGCCTTCAGCTGCTCCTCCGCCGACATGGGCTTGAACTCTTCTCCCGCCTTGAGAACCATCTCCCAGAGCCTGTGGTCGCAGGGGAGGCTGTAGGTGGTGACTCCCTCCTGGCTTAGGGTATACCTGACGCCCAGAGTGATGTCGTTTTGGTTGTCGGATGGGTGATACCAAGTGTTGTACCTGTGCTCACCCTTCCATCGGCCCCTGCAGATGCCCTTGATGGCGGTTACGCCGATGTCGTGCTCCACGGCGTACCTGAGCACAGGCCTGAAGTCGTTCATGGGGTGCCACGCCACGGCGCTGCAGAGGCTCACCGGCAGAAGGACCAGATCGAAGTCGTACCTCTTCAGAGCCTCCAGGTTGGCCCTCATGTCCTGGTGGCCCGTTATGCCGAGGTGCTTCACGAGGCCCGTCTCCTGGGCCTCCTTGAAAGCCTCTATGGCTCCGCCGAGGCCTAGGGCCTGGTCCACCTCCTCCATGGTCTTGAGGCTGTGCATCTGGTAGAGGTCGAAGCTCTCGACGCCCAGACGCTCCAAGCTCCTGTGAAGCTCGTTCTGCGCGCCCTCCCTGGTACGCTTAGTGGTCTTCTCGGCCAGGAACACCTTGCCACGGTGAGTCTTCATCCAGGGTGCCAGCCTGAGCTCGCAGTCGCCGTAGGTGGGGGCCAGGTCCAGCATGTTGACTCCGTAGTCGAAGGCCATCTTGATGTACCTGTCTGCCTCCTCCTGGGGGAGCCTGCCCACGCCGCAGCCTCCGAGGGTGATCACGGAGACCTCAGCCTCCATCCTCCCCAGTCTACGTCTCGGGATCAAACAGAATCACGTGTAGATAACGGGGGGCAGCCGATTTAAGGGTTAAAGCCGTCGGCGGCCCAAAGTCTTTTCATAGGGGTTTTATACCGTCGTTTCTCTGTCAACTTGATGAACGAAGTCAAGTTTCTGAGGGACCAGATCGAGACCACCTTCAAGGGGGACTCGTGGCACGGCCCAAGCCTCCTCAAGACCCTGGAGGGCGTCGACCTAGCACAGGCCACGGCAAGGCCCCTCGGAGAGAGACACACCATCTGGGAGCTCGTGGACCACACGACTTTCTGGCTGGAGGCCGTTCTGGACGCCGTAAAGGACAAGGCCACGCCCGCCCCCGGCAAGGCCGCGGACTGGCCCAGCATGGGCGGCACCGAGGAGCAGTGGAGCCAGTCGCTGAGGCGGCTGGAGGCGGCGGTGAACATGGTGCTGGACGAGTTGGCTGGCTGGAGCAGCGAGGAATTGGAGAGGACGGTGCCCGGGGCGAGGTACAGCTTCAGGCAGATGCTCCACGGAGCGGTGCACCACAACCTGTACCACGCCGGCCAGATATCCATCCTCAAGAAGAAGGCGTAGAGGCTAGCCCCAGAGCTTCTGCATCTCGATTATGTTGCCCTCGGGGTCGCGCATGTAGGCGAACTCAAGCCTGCCCACTCCGGGTAGGCCCACGTTAACCACGTCGCCCACAGACTCGCCTCCCCTCGCGATGACGGCCTCTTTGGTCGCCTCCACGTCGTCGACAGCGAAGGCGATGTGTCCGTAGCCGGGCTTGTTGGGCGCCGGGGTCTCGGCTTCCGTCTCCTGATCGTACTGGAACACCTCTAGGGTGGGGCCAGCGTCTCCGTGGCCGGGGAGCCTGAGGTGTACTCCCCTGATATGCGCCCCGCGTATTGCCGCGGCCTTGTCGAGCCATTCACCGGATAGGTCCCTCTAGGGCGGCACAGGGGTGCAGCCGAAGACTTTGATGTAGAAGTCTGCCAGCCGCCTCCAGTCCCGGGCCACGAGGTTCGTGTGGGTGTACTTCATCTCTGCTCCACCTTCTCCCTCACAGCGTCATAGGACGCGTAGAGTACATTGTACGCGTGCGTTATGAGCTGCCTCATGGTCTCGTTGCCCCTGAAGCACTCCGTGAAAGCCTTCCACCCGGTGATGTAATACTGGAGGTACGGTTCAGCGATCCCTTGGAAGCCGTTGCGCTCCAGCAGCCGCAGCACGTTGGTCCGGTTCAGCGTCCACACGTGCTTAGGGTCGGTACACTGGCTTAGGACCCGGACCGGTGTCGGTGAGACGACGTAGCATAGCATCCTGAGCACCCTGTAGTACTCCAGGTCGATGCGGTCGATGACCTGCTCGGGCAGCCGAGCCAGAAGCGGGCCCAGTTCAGCCAGCTCGTCCAGGTCCCGTGCCCTGAGATGCTTCACCGGCTCCTCTGGCTTCTGGGGCACCTTGCCGTACAGTAGCTTCACCTCCTCGGGTCTCTCGGGCAGCCAGTCGCCGCGGTTCTCCTCCATGACCACGACCTGGGGACGGGGAATGTGCAGGTGATCCGGCCTCATCTCCCTGAACCTCTCCTCGTAGAGCCGGATGGTCTCCAGCGAGTAGAGGAAGCCTCCGCGGGTCTCCGGGAACAGAGGCACACGGTCCTTTGTGCCCATGTGGATGTCGATGTCGCTTATCATCGGCACATAGTCTACGGGTGATTCCCACGCCTTGATCCCCGAGCCTTTGAGGAACGCGTAGTCGATCCTGTCGCTCAGCCTCTCATGGATCAGTTGACGCCAGACCTCGATGGCGGCGTCCACGTCTTTACGCGCCTCTGCCAACAATCCCTCATAACTCATCGCGGTCACCGAGGAAATCTCAGTTTGGAGTTGATGATATATGGTTTACTGTTTCTGGGAGACGAGGATCATGCGGCGTGAGTACATCTCGAAGGAGGACAGATCGAACTCGCCGTAACATGTCTTGTATTCCCATCCAGCCTTCTGGATGAGCTGTTTAAACTCGTGTAAGCTGTAGAGGATGTGGTCTACGTGGAACGTTTCCACGTGTTTTAGGTCTTCTCCCTTCTTGACGTAGAATCTCCACGTGTTGTGCATCCGGGAGTCCTCTAGGTCGAAGCGGCGTTCGGTGGTCTGTACTCTCCCGTCCTCGTGGTATTGGACATCCTTCGCCCCGTAGTTTTTTATGATCCAGTCACGGTTGGCGATGTCGATCACCAGTGTCCCACCCGGCTTCGTGAGGGCGTGAAGCTGACTGATTATGTCTAGGTCTGTTTCCCGGTCATAGTAGCTGAGGGACGTGGACATGTTTATCAC
>DATKWN010000031.1:0-10492 GCA_035529515.1 Candidatus Krumholzibacteriaceae bacterium
CCGGGAGCATGGTGACGTGGACCCTTGTCTACCACGTGGGCAGGTACGGGATAGACGACGGCGGCAGCATAAGGGTGGCGCGCAGAAGCGTAAGCGACGAGGAGAACCCACAGCTCAGCGAGCCCGGGAAGTCCGGGTACACCACCGTAACAACGGACAGGGACGTTAGTCTTGAGTTCTTCTTCAACAGTCGCGGCCACATACGACCCTTCAGAGGAGCCCTCCAAGTGGACGTACGGGACGGAAGCCTCTGCGAGGGAGACATGGTCACGATCGTCTACGGGGACAGGGGCCGCGGCTGCCCCGGGCTCAGGGCCCAGACCTTCAGGGAGCAGGAGCACATGTTCAAGGTGCTTGTCGACCCCTTCGGCACCGGCAGGTTCGAGGAGATCGAGGAGTCGCCTCACGTGAGCATAATAGGTGGTCCTGTGGAGACGATTGAGGTGGCGGCTCCCTCGGGGGCGGGCTCGGGAACGCCCTTCGACGTGGTGGTCAGGGCCCTCGACAGCTACGGAAACAGGAGCGACGGTTACAGGGGAACCGTGAGCTTCGAGGGACTGGGCGTGGAGCCTTACACGTTCAACGAGGAGGATAGAGGGGCACACCGGTTCAGTGTGACCCTCGGCGGCGATGGGCTGCAGACCCTGAAGATAGTTGACAGCCTCGGCCACACGGCGGAGTCCAACCCCATCACGATCCATGATGAGGAGCCCAAGTACAAGCTGTACTGGGGAGACATGCACGGCCAGACCAAGCAGACGGTAGGCACCGGCACGGTGGACGAGTACTTCTCATTCTTACGCGACGTGGCAAACATGGACTTCGGCGGCTGGCAGGGCAACGACTTCCAGATCACCAAGGAGCTCTGGGAGGAAGTGAAGGAGAAGACCAAGAGGTACAGCGAGCCGGGAAAGTTCCTGCTGTTCCTGGGCTACGAGTGGAGCGGCCTCACCCCCGCCGGGGGAGACCACAACATCTACTTCCTAGGCGATGAAGGAGACCTCCACCGCAGCGACCACTGGCTCATAGAGGATGCGTCAGACGCGGAAACCGACAGGTACCCCATAAGCAGGCTGTGGGAGGAGTTCAGGGGAAGGAGGGACGTCATGGCCGTGGCCCACGTAGGGGGCCGCCACGCCAACCTAGACTACTGGGACCCCGAGAGGGTGCCTCTCATAGAGGTCCACAGCCACCACGGGACCTTCGAGTGGTTCCTAGAGGAAGCCCTGACCCGTGGACTCAAGGTGGGGTTCATCGCTACGAGCGACGACCACACGTGCAGACCCGGCCTTACACTCACCTCCGAGAACTTCACCACGAAGGGAGGGTACACGGCGGTCTACGCGGAGAGCCTCTCCAAGGAGGCGCTCTGGGAGGCGTTCTGGTCGAGGCGGACGTACGGAACCACCGGTGAGAGGATGATAGTCGACTTCAAGGTGGACGAGCATATGATGGGGGAGGAGTACGGGGCGGAGGGGGCTCCAGCCATCAGCGTCAGAGTGAACGGGACGAAGCCGCTGCACGCCGTGGAGGTCATGAGGGGGACGGAGACCATCTACAGGCACCCTTTCGCCGCCCCGGAGGGAGACGACGGGCTGATAAAGGTCGAGTGGATGGGCGCCCGCGTGAAAAGCAGATCCAAACGGGTGAACTGGGACGGCGGCCTCAGCATCGACAAAGGCAGGATACTGTCTTGCAGCGGGTACGCGTTCGACTACCTGGACCAGGGAGTACGGCAGGTAACCAACCAGCGGCTGGAGTGGACCAGCACCACCGGCGGAGACCCGGACGGAGTCATAATGAAGCTGGACGCCCCACCCGACGCCGAGGCCACCTTCTACAGCAAGCCCGTAAGCTTCACCTTCCGGCCGGCCGACATCGGGTACGAGCCCACGGTGATCGAAGTCGGACCCGTCAACAGACGAGTGAAGATACAGGCGATCACCGACAAGCCACTGCCGAGAGACCTGGAGTTCACCATAGTCGACGAGTGCATCGAGGAGGGTGTGAACCCCTACTGGGTAAAGGTAACCCAGTGCGACGGGTCCATGGCTTGGTGCAGCCCCGTCTACGCCGCGTACAGCCCATAGTTTCCCTCTTTATGCAATTTTGCAGCCTCGCGTAAGGCAAACGCTATAGCCCCAGCGCCTCTGCGTAAACCCATAAGGTGAGCCTATGATAGAGAGGGCGTTGATAAGCGTCTACGACAAGAGCGGCCTTGAGGAGCTGGTGGAGGCGTTAGCCGGCTACGGCGTCGAGATAATCTCCAGTGGGGGCACCGCCAGACGGATCAGGGAGATAGGGTACGAGAGGCTGGTGGAGGTGAGCGAATACACGGGCCACCCCGAGAGCCCCGGCGGCCTGGTCAAGACCCTGCATCCAAAGGTCCACGGCGGCCTCCTCCTCGACAGGGACCGCCCCGACCACATGAGGTGGATGGAGGAGAACGGCGTCAAGCCCATCGACTTGGTGGTCTGCAACCTCTACCCCTTCGAGAAGGTGGTCGCCGGGGGAGCCGACCTCGCCAAAGCCGGCGACAACATAGACATAGGCGGACCCGCCATGACTCGATCAGCCGCTAAAGCGGCGCTGCTATACGACAAGGTCTGTATAGTGACCGACCCAGCCCAATACCCCGAGGTCGTGGAGACCCTGAAGGGGAACGGCGGAGAGCTCACCACCGAGCTGAGGAGGAGGTACGCCCATCTCGCGTTCAAGCGGACGGCGGGCTACGACTCCGCCATCGTAACCTACCTGGAGGAGAACCTATGAGCAAACCAGAGTCCATGAGGAGAAAGTACAGGACGGCCCTCGAGGAGTCGTTCCCTGAGGAGATGAGGATCATACTAGGCGACCACGAGACGGTGTACAGGAAGAGGATGAGCCTGCGCTACGGCGAGAACCCGCACCAGCCGGCCGCGTTCTACGCGCCGCAGGGGATGTCTCTCACCGTCGGCGACGTCAAGATACTGAAGACGGGGAAGCGGGGTCTCAGCATGACCAACGTTGAGGACGTGAACAACAGCCTCCGCATAGTCAGCTACTTCGAGGAGCCCGCCTGTGCCGTGATGAAGCACGTCAACCCCAGCGGCGTCGCCGCCCGCAACAGCTCAGGCGAGCCGCTGAGGGAGACCTACGCCAAAGCGAGGGACTGCGACACCCTGGCGGCTTTCGGCAGCATCGTGGGGTTCAACACCGTCGTGGACGCCGGCACGGCCGAGGAGATAATGAACAGCTACGTCGAGGGCGTGGTAGCTCCGGGCTACGAGGACGGCTGCATGGAGCACTTCGAGCAGAAGAAGGACATCCGCATCATGCAGGCCGGCGGCCTCGACGCCGTAAGCAGGTACGTGGGCGACCCACTGGAGCCGCTGGACATCAGCGTCCAGATGGACGGAAGCATAGTGCTCCAGGCCCCCATGCTCACCAAGATCAGGGGCCCAGACGACCTGCGCTTCGTGACGGAGCGGAAGGCCACGCCCCAGGAGGTGAAGGACCTGTTGTTCAGCTGGTACGTCTGCATGAACGTGCGCAGCAACGGCGTCGTACTCAGCAAGGACAACGCGGCCATCGGCGTCGGCACGGGGCAGCAGGACAGGGTCACAGCCGTGAAGCTGGCCTTGGAGAAGGCGGCGATGCGCGGCCACAGCGACGAGGTACCCGGCTCGGTGCTCGCCTCGGATGGGTTCTTCCCCTTCAGAGACAGCATCGATCTCCTGGCCGAGCACGGGGTCACGGCGTGCGTCCAGCCCGGCGGCAGCGTCAAGGACAAGGAAGTCATCGAGGCGTGCAACGAGAACGGCATCGCCATGGCCTTCACCGACGAACGGTGCTTCCGCCACTTCTAACACACTTTAAAAATCTAGTTCCATGTAACTAGGAATGTTTTTCCATAATCTTCAGCCACCGAGAGGTTTCACCAATAAGAGAACAGGTGAAAAACCGGACCCCATGCACCCATGATCATTTTAATTGTGGAGAGGGTAGGACCGATAAGCCTTAAACACGGCTCCCATAAATAAAAGGGCGGGGAAAACGCCTCGTTTGGAACCCAATGTAGGTAAAAACGCGGTCCTTTCCATACAAAAACGTGGACTTTGCTAGCCGTCCTCAAGTACCGCCGGAGCTAACCCGAAGATCGAAAAAGCTTGAACACATGCGTAGTCTTATTTCTTCATCGGCTCCAACTTTCAATGAAATGATCGATCTTGCTCAGATGACGTCCCCCGAGATAGGGGCCGCCCTGGAGAAGGGGTTCGACACCGTCGTGTTCGCAGTGGGGAGCAACGAGCAGCACGGCCCATGCCTGCCCGTGTCCACCGACACCATGCTTGGGGACACGTTGGCGCTCTCGGTGGCCGAGAGGCTCGGGGGCGCCTTGAAGGCACCGACCATAAACGTGGGGTGCTCCGAGCACCACATGAGGTTCCCGGGAACCATAACGCTGAGCAAGGAGACCCTCCAGCGGGTGGTCAAGGAATACGTGGACAGCCTATCGAAGCACGGCTTCAAGAGGATCGTCGCCCTGCCCTCACACGGAGGCAACTTCGGGCCCCTGGGGGAGATCGGGAAAGAGCTGCAGAGGTCACACCCAGACATCAAGGTAATCGTGTACAGCGACCTTCAGGGCTTCGTCGGGGTGCTGATGAAGACCAGCGAGAGGCTCGGCGTGTCCCCCGAGGCCTCGGGGGCTCACGCAGGCGAGTCCGAGGTGTCGATGATAATGTGGGCTAAAGGTGACCTGGTGAGAGAGGAGCGCATCCCCGACGCCAGGGGCTTCATGGGGGAGTTCGACGAGGAGACGGCTCAGCGGATATTCGACCACGGCATAGGGGCTCTATCACCCATAGGCGTTCTGGGGGACCCTAGCGGGGCAAGCGGCGAGCACGGGAGAGCCTACATCGAGGGCCTGACGTCAGCAATAGTCAAGCACATCAACTCCCAATGATCGGGTATGCGGGCTGTTCCTAGCCTGTCTTTAATTTCACGGGCCGCGTCTCTTGAGGCGGCTGTTGACGATGCTGTACGTCTTGACGCGCCTCTTATTGAGGAAGTTAGAGAGGGATAGAGGGCTACGCGAGACGTCCCCATTCGGATAACTGTCACTGGATGGCCCTGTCAGTCTTAGACGAATCACCCGAACCTCGTCCATCTCGCCGGCCTCCATCTGCCTCACCGGATAAGCCACAGCCTGATCCTTATAATAAGAACCCGGATGAACGCAGCGAAACCACCGTTCCACATAGATGTGGCCCCCTGAGAATATGGGTCTGCACGGTTTTAACAGCCATAATATAGATGATCAGTATGGACGGGGAGAAGATGGAGAATAGGCTCTAGATCAGCTTCACGAGCTTCCCTGCCCTGCCCACGTTGAGCTGAAGTATCCCCCGATACGACGAAACGTACCCGTTCTCGACGCGTATCCGGTCGCCGACCTTCACCTGCTTTATCTGCTCGTTCCAGAGGGTGAGGAGGACTCGGCCCGAGGCGTCCACGAGCCCGGCCTCGGTCACCGACAGGGTCTCGCCCCGCCTCCTCGACCGAACCATCCGAGCCATGGCCTTCTCCTCTACCTCCCCCTCCACGGTGACGTTCCTCATCCCGTCCCTCAGCTCGCCGACTGCGTGGAAGTTGACGCCCTCGCCTAGCTCCTTCTGGTACCAGCGGCCCCTGCCTTCCGCCTCCACCGTCCACCCCACCTGTGTGAAGCCCAGCTTCTCGTAGAAGCTCTTGGTCCTGGTGTTCCACTCCGGCGTGCCCAGGGTCCAGAGCTTGACGTCCGGGTAAAGCGACATCACCAGCTCCATGGACCTGAGGCCAATGCCCTGCCGCTGGCTCTCGGGGTCCACGAATATCCTGACGAGCTCCCTGTGGCCCTCGCCGTGGTGCGCCGTCATGACGCCGCCCACGGTGTAGTCGTCCAGCGTTATCCTGTAGTAGTCGAAGTACTCCATGTAGCGTACCTGGTCCTTGTATGAGTCGTAGCCGGGGGGCCCGCCCGGCTCCTTGGCCCCAACCTCCACGTCGCTCTCGAACGCCCGCTTGGATGTGTCGGCGAGGAGGTAGGCGTCGTCCTCGACGGCCTCGACGAGGCTCACTCTATCTTCTATCGACAATTCTGTACACCATGTATTACGCGGGCTAGGTGAAAAGCGTTGGCGAACGGCTCGCATCATTATTATACCGCCGGACCCCGATACGCGTACAAGTGGTTCAGATGGAAGCCAGCTCAAGGCGAGGCGTGAGGGTCAGGCAAGTGGACCAGCCTCCCTACGTCGTGGACGAGTCACGGATCGAACGATATGACCAGGCGAACCTCATATTCAACAGGGTAGGCAACGACCCGAGCTGGGGCGGCTACCTCCGCGACGAGGAGGAGTCAGGCCTCAGGAACATCCGCGAGGCGAAGCCAGGGTACGACAGGGTCGACTACGCCCTGGCCGAGGCCTCTTGGACGGTCCACGACGTCTGGACACAGGCCTTCAGCTGGGATCGGCTGGAGCGCCCCGGCGGCCCCAGCCTCATGGGGGACAAATGGTACAAGACGCGTTACGAGGTGGATGACGTCCCGGAGATGACGAGGAAGTTGAAGAAGGCCGCCAGGTTCTTCGGGGCCAGCCTCGTCGGCGTAGCCGAGACCAACATGAACTGGCTGTACGCCAACCACCGCCACAGCCTTGAGCCCCTGGAGCTGCCCGAGGGCGTGAGGTACGCCGTGGTCGTGGCGGTGAAGATGGACGAGCTGGGCATAGCCACGAGCCCTGAGGCACCGGCGGCCGCCGCGACCGGCGTCGGGTACAGCAGGCTCGCGTTCATAGCTTCGTCTCTGGCCGAGTTCATCAGGAACCTGGGCTACGCGGCTGTCCCCGCCTCGAACGGCGTCGGCCTCAGCGTACCCCTGGCGGTGGACGCTGGGCTCGGCGAACTCGGCAGGAACGGGCTGCTCATCACCCCCGAGTACGGGCCCAGGGTACGCCTCTGCAAGGTGTACACAGACCTCCCGCTTGAGAAGGATAAGCCCATCGAGTTCGGCGTGCAAGGTTTCTGCAGGACCTGTAAGAAGTGCGCCGAAGCCTGCGAGGTGGAGGCCGTAAGCTTCGAGGACGAGCCGAGCTACGACGGGGTCTGCAAGAGCAGCAGCCCAGGCGCCCTGAAGTGGGCGGTCGACGGCGAGAAGTGCTACGAGTACTGGTGCGACAACGGCACCGACTGCAGCACCTGCATCAGCGTCTGCCCCTACAACACGAGGCGGACGGAGGCCCACGCCGACGAGTTCTGGGCGAGCCCGTGACCTGCTAGGGGTCAGATCTGTTTTATTTTTTTAGACGAGGTGTCCGTGGGCTACCATGGCGCATCTTCCGCCGACGTTGACCTCTATCTCGTCGTCGCCTCTCTCGGCGGCTCTGAGGTAGATGAGACTTGGGCGGCCGACCTCCACGCCTTGCTCGACCCTCACGTCTATGGTGTCTGTGTCGAGGTACCTGTGTTTGACGAGGTAGCCGACGAGGCAGCCGTTGGCGCTGCCTGTGGCGGGGTCCTCGGTGAAGGTGGTGATCATCCTGCACTTGAGGTGGTTGCCCGGGTCCATGGGCTCACGGCAGAACATGTGGGGCCATTTGGCCTCGGTGTCTTCTGTGTACGTCTTCAGCTTCTCCATGTCGAGCTTGACCCGCTTCAACGCGTCGCCGTCCCTGAGCGGTACCATGAAGAAGGGGACCCCCGTGCTCACCTCCTGGACAGGGTAGTCTGGGTCGACGTCCTCGGGCGTGAGCCCGATCATCTCGGCTATGGGCTCCGGGGGGTGGGTTCTTCCGAAGACGGGGTTGAGCTGCCTCATCCAGAGGACGTCGGGCTCGCCGTCCACGTAGCTGAAGGTGACGGGGATCTTGCCGGCCTCGAGGTCGAGGGTCAGCGACGGTGTTTCCTGCCGTATGATGGTCTGCTGGATGACGTAGGCGGTGCCCAGCGTGGGGTGGCCCGCGAAGGGAAGCTCTGACTCGGGTGTGAATATCCTGACCCTGTAGACGTGGTTCTCTTTGTCGACGGCGGTGATGAACGTGGTCTCGCTGTAGTTCATCTCCTTGGCTATCCTCTGCATAAGGTCCGGCGAGACGCCGTCAACGTCATTGAAGACGGCGAGCTGGTTGCCCTGCAGCTTCTCCTCCGCGAAGACGTCCACGATGTGGAATGGAAGTTTCAACGCGATCAGGAAGGGATACACGGCGAGGTTAATTTAACTAACCATGGAAGGATACTACGTATTAAAGAAAAATTTTGAAGATAGCCCTTCGAGCCTGAGCTATTTCTTGGCTTCCGCGCTCCTCTCCAGGGACTTCTTTATGTTGGGGATCTTGTTGTTCTGGACGTTGACCCTCACGTAGGGGCTGTCGTAGACGTCGTCCCTGTTGTAGAGGGCGACCGCCTGGTTGAGCCTCTGCTCCACCTGGTCGATGAGGTCTCCGAAGGCCTTGATGAAGTCGTTCAGCTCGTTGATCATCCCCTGGATGTGCTCCATGTACTCCGGGGTGAGCTCGCAGGTGACGCACCGGAAACCGGCGACCGCGTCCTCGAAGTCCTTGAGAGCGTCGTTGATGCGGTCTATGAGTTTCTGCGCCTCGTCTATGCAGGTGTGGAGGGTCCTGGATGTGTATCTCTCGGTCCGTGCGAGGTTGTGGTCCACCCAGCTCTGGAGCAGCGTGCAGGTCCGCATGGACTCCTTCCGTATGTCGGAGGCCTCCTGCTTGGGGTCGATGCCCGTGATGAGCTTGGCTATGCCTATGCCTATCTCGCTCATGGCCCAGCCCTCCAGGCTGAGGAGGTCTTTCACCGTCTGGCTTACCTCGCTGGCTATGCCCTTCCCGACCTCGGTGGCGATGTGCTTGCCCATCTCCTTCATAGCCTCCTCGCCGCCCTTCTTGAACGCCGTCTTGCCCATGCTGGCGCCCGGCTTCACGATGGCGGCCACCTTCTGCACCTTCTCGGCCTCCTCACGGATCTCCTCCTCGGACTTGGTCAGGCTCTGGATCACTGCGTAGGCGGTGTCCCACTCCATGAGGAGGCGGCCCACCTCCCTCATGTCCTCGTGCCACTGATCTCTGGCCGCGTCGAGGTCTTCCTCGATGGGGCCTAGGGCGTCGTCGAGCTCCCACATGGCTTCCTCGCACTTCTCGTTCTCCTCCTCCACGACCTCAGGGTGTTCCTCGCAGAAGCCCTTCTCTTCTTTCGGCTCCTCTTTCTTGCCTTCGTCCTTCTTGCCGCGTCTTATGTAGTCGTAGATAAGATAGCCGCCGAATCCGAAAAGCATCACGAGGGCCACCAGCAGGGGGTCTAACCCGGGCTTGGGCTCTTCCTCTCCGTCGGATACTCCGGTCCCTGACGGCGTCACCTGTACACCCTTTTCGTCTGTGGCCTCGGCGCCGTCGTCGTCCGTGACGGTGAGGGTGACGGCGTAGTCGCCTGCGTCGGCGTACGTGTGGGTGACCTCGGCACCTTCCGCGGTCTCGCCGTCGCCGAAATCCCAGCTGTAGGTGAGCTGGTCTTCCCCCAGATCCTCGGCCTGGCCTGTGAACGTCACCTCTTCACCGGCCTGTAGTTCGCCTGTCTGGCTGAACTCCACGTTGAACGGAGGCGTGTTGAGGACGGTGATCTCCTTGGTGTAAGCGGAGCTGAAGCCAGCCTCGTCGGTGATCCTTAGGCCGACGGGGTAGACGCCGTCGTCCGCGAACTGGAACGAGATGACGGGGTCTGGGTGGCTCTCCTCATACACTGCGTCACCGTCGAGGTCCCACTCGTATAGGCTCACGGCGCCGTTCCCGGAGGAGGAGGCTGATGCGTCCAACTCGTAGGAGGTTCCCTCGTTCACAGTCTCGGGGGCCTCGAAGTAGGGTTCAGGTATGTAGTGGAAAGTGAACGATATGGGTGGATCGCCGTAACTGGGGGCCATGTCCAGCCCTCCCTCGGTGATTAGATACACCGTTAGCCCTGAGTTGAGGAGGGATCCTAACGTGTCGACTGGGAAGCCAACTATCACGGTTCTCTCCACGATGTCGGCAGTGGGATCAGCCACCGTCACCCATTCCCCGGCCTCGTAGCGGTCCATCCAGACCGACGCAACTGAGCCCTCAGACACCTCGACTCCCACGTCGTAGTCGACCCCAAGCCCGTTGTAGAAGCATCCTGGGCTACTGGCACCCGTCGTTGGATCCATGTCCACGTCTATGCCAATCTCTATGGTGTACGACTGATACGGCAGGGGCGGAGCGTTTAACTTGACCTCGACGTTGAGGGTCACGTCTCCGGTGTCAAGCTCCTCCGCGGGGGTCACCGTGACCGACTCCACGTCCATCGGCATGGGCATCGGGACGATGGTGTCCATGTAGAAACACATGTTGAAGTCCACTCCGTCGCCCAGCTCGTCTGTGTAGGGCGCGGACTCGAAGCTGTGAGCCCCCCACGCCAAGGGAAGACCAGAGGTCAGGATAGTCAAAAC
>DATKWN010000032.1:0-8558 GCA_035529515.1 Candidatus Krumholzibacteriaceae bacterium
CCCCTACGGTCGGGCTTCACCTCGATGTTCTCTATGTACAGGGTGTCCGGGTGTATGGCCAGCGAGTCTCGGAGAAGAACCGCTTGGACGTAGCCGTGCTCGCCCCCCAGCATCCAAGCCGAACCCTTCCCGTAGCTCTCCCCAGGCCCCGTGATCACGAAGAGGCCCTCAGGCGTGTAGCTCCTGCGGCGCCTAGCCTCCCCGGGGGCCCCTGACGGGTGCATCTTTGGATGCCTCTCCTCAGAATACGCTGACCCACGGTATATATGGGTTGTAAGGCGGCCCCGCTACCTGATGACCTGGCTGTGGAGCGCGGTTACGACGGTGTCGCAGGTGAGCTCAACCTCCACGCAGCCGTCTTCGCCTCTCACCCTCGTCACGCCCTCACCCGCTCTGCTGACGGCCCACTCCCTGAACACCCAGTCATCGCTCCCAGATGTTGCGAGCAGACAGACGACCGAGCCCTCGTCGGCTAGGTATACACCCGGCTCGGGTGTGGTCACCACCCCCGGCACCCCGTCCGGCTGAACCATGACGGTGAGCTTCACCTTTCCCACCGGCGCCTGGAGCCAGGGCGTGGGCCCCGGGTCGACGCCCACCACTCTCTCAAGCGTCAGGGTGGTCGAGTTCCCCAGCCTACCGGCGACCGTTACCTGCTGGAGGGTCACGTTTCCGCCGGGTGCCTCAGGGGTCCCCTTGTTCTCGGCCGGAGCTGAAGTACCCGTGAAGGGTATGGGCCGCGACACCCTCAACACGGTGTTATTGTATAGGTCCTTCACCGCAGCGTAGAGCTGCACCCGGTCAGGCGGATCGGAGGCGTTGAGGGCGTACCGCTTGTGGACGGTGAGACACGTGTCGAGGCCGCCTGAGGTAGTCTTCCAGCTACACATCTCCGCCGCCTCGCCGTCCACGAGCAGGCCATAACTGAACTCCACCGCCCCGCTGGGGCTTGTGTAGTTAAAGGAGGCCGACACCGTCAGCGAAGAGCCGATCTCGGCCTTAACGTCTTTGAAGCGGATGTCCTGCAAGGACCCGTCGCCCCGCCCACGGGCCAGCGTGAGCGTCGGTGAGTTAAACCGCGTCCACTCGTTTTCGGTGTTCCGCGCGTAGCTCTCCAGCTGTAGCTCGTGTACGCCTTCCCTGAGGATGATCGTCCTGTTCATGTAGAGAACGGTGGGGGCGTTGACGGCGGGGTGCGCCCAGGGGACGTCGGGGAGGTCGCTCCAGCACACGGCCTCCACGATCATGCCGTCCACGATCAAGTCAAGGCTGCAGTAATCCATCTCTGGGGTGGAGCTCTCCAGCCACACCTCGGCGCATACCTGTACCTCGGGGCCCGACTGGGTGACGTTGAACGAGTGTAGCTGTAGAAGTATCTCAGGCTCCGTGCTCTGGTTCAGCATGGGTATCAGGATGGAGACGAGGAGAAAGGGCAGGATGTAGCTGGGTCTCATCTGCACCGGTTACAGGTTAAGCCTGATCAGAGGATTAAACCGTTGTATCCGAGACGGACTAAGGATGAGGACACCCGGGATACTTGATATTTATATGACATGACCTAGTCTACACACATTACCGGGTGTGCGCAGTGGTACTGGAGAAGCTGGGAAGCAACCTATACAACGCCATACAGAAGATCATCAAAGCCCCAGTGGTAGACGAGGCGATGGTGAAGGAGCTCGTCAGGGACTTCCAGAGGGCACTCCTCCAGGCCGACGTCAACGTGAGCCTGGTTATGGAGCTCAGCCAGAACATACAGAGACGCACCCTCGAAGAGAAGCTGCCCCCAGGGATCAGCCGCCGCGAGCACCTCATCAAGGTCATCTACGACGAGCTCACCAGGTTCGTGGGCGAGAAGCCTCAGGAGCTCAAGATCCAGCCCGGCAGACAGAACGTACTCATGATGGTGGGCATCCAAGGCTCCGGCAAGACCACCCACAGCGCCAAGCTCGCCCGCTACTACCAGAAGCGCGGCCTCAAGGTGGGCGTGATATGCGCCGACACGTTCAGGCCGGGGGCCTACAGCCAGCTCAAACAGCTCGCCGACGGCATAAAGGCACCTTTCTACGGGGAGGAGGGCGCGAAGGACCCTGTGGCCCTGGCGAGGAGGGGGGTCGACCACTTCAGGGACACCGAGGTCGTCATAGTGGACACGTCGGGCCGCCACAAGGAGGAGAAGGGGCTCATCAGGGAGATGCAGGAGATAGCCGCCGCCGTAAAGCCTCAGGAGATCATACTGGTCCTCGACGGCACCATAGGCCAGCAGGCAGCCGCCCAGGCGACGGCGTTCAAGGAGGCCTCCGACGTGGGCAGCATAATAGTCTCCAAGCTGGACGGAACCGCGAGGGGAGGCGGAGCCCTCAGCGGGGTGGCCGCGACGAGCGCGCCCATCAAGTTCATCGGCACCGGCGAGAAGATAGAGGACCTTGAGCCCTTCGTCCCAAGTAGGTTCATCGGCAGGCTCCTCGGGATGGGGGACATAGAGGGCCTCGTGGCCAAGGTCAAGGAGGCGGAGACGCCTGTATCAGAGAAGGACGTCGTGGCGATGCTCAGCGGCAAGTTCAGCCTCCAGGACATGTACAACCAGTTCGAGGCCATGAGCAACATGGGGCCCCTCCAGAAGGTGCTGGGCATGATCCCGGGGTTCAGCTACCAGCTGCCCACCGACGAGATGGAGGACGCCGAGGAGAGGCTCGCAAAATACAAGGTCATCATCCAGAGCATGACCGTCGAGGAGAAGGAGGACCCCAAGATCCTCAACAGGAGCCGCATCCAGCGCGTCGCCAGGGGCAGCGGCACAGACGAGCGGGAAGTAAGAGAACTTATAAAACAGTATAACACTATGAGGAAAATGCTCAGACAGATGAAGGGCAGCCGAAGGATGAGGCGCCAGATGCCCTTCAGGTTTGGGTAGGAGAACACAGAAATGGGAAAAAGTAGCGGAACACGCAGAAAGAGCAGGAGCGCCTTCACCAAGAAGGTCAGGGACAAGGGGAGGCTACCCCTTAGCAGGCTGCTGACGAAGTACGAGGAAGGCGAGAAGGTAGTCATAAACATCGACCCCGGCATCCACAAGGCTATGCCACACAAGCGTTACCAGGGCAAGGTCGCTAAGGTGGTGGGGAAGAGGGGACGCGCATACATACTGGAGATACCCCAGAGGAAGACCGTGAAGACCATCATAACCACGCCTGAGCACATCAGAAAGCACCAGGAAGCTTAGAGATGTCCGTCACTGAGAAGAAGGAGATCACCGTCGCTGAGGCCCGCAAGCTGCTGATAGACAAGGCCGAGGAGCTTGACCCCCTTCAGAGACGGGTGCTGGAGTACACCATCAGGTTCAGCAAGCTGGACAGCGAGACCGCGAAGCAGCTCACGGAGGAGCTCGTGAAGGACGCAGACATAGACCGAAGCCTCGCGGTCCAGATAGTCAACGCCATGCCGGGCAGCATCCCCGAGATACGCACCTTCCTCGGCAGGCAGAGGATCATCGCCGAGGACACCATGGTAAAGATTTTAGGGATAATTGAAAAATACCGGGTAGAGGAATAACTACCCGGAGGCCACCCCAAGGGAGATGAATGGCTTGTATAGAGAGCAGAAGAAGTACGAGGAGTACGCCTACGTCTTAGATTATCTGCCGCACGGCCGACCGGGGGTGCCTCGTTCAAGCCACTCCGCGACTGGGGTGATCCAGCTCATAGGGGAGGACTACTTCACCCTATTGGAGGCTACCCCGAAGCGGGACGCCGAGTACAACATCCGTGACAGGATATTCGTCGGGAAGGGGGACAGGGGCTTGGTGGGGCACATCCTGGGCAGGGTCACCTACGATGAGCTCACCTCGGCCGCCAAGGCTGAGCTGCTCTTCGTCATAGAGGAGATAGTCAAGAACAAAGAGAAGCGTTTCGTGGAGTTCGTGAACAACAGCCAGCCCCTGACGCCCAGGATGCACAGCCTGGAGCTCATACCCGGGATAGGCAAGCGGCTCATGTTCCAGATAATAGACCTGAGGGAGAGGTACCCCTTCGAGAGCTTCGATGACCTCAAGAAGAGGGTCAACCTGACGGACCCGGTGAAGCTGATATCTCGACGCGTGTTGAAGGAGCTCAGTGAAGAGGAGAAGTACTACCTGTTCACCCGGCCCGCGTGAGCCTCGAAACCTTCAAGTATCCATAATTGTTGATTCTCACGGAAGGCGATGAATGAGTATCTGATCCTGTTCGTCTTATTGGCGCTGTCTCTACTGATCCTTGGTCTACTTGTAAGAGTGCTTTCACAGGTAAAACGAGTTAAAGAAACAGCCGACGCTCAGGCCATCGAACTCAAGCCCAATGAGCGCGTCGCCCCCGAAGCCCCCTTGGAAGACGCCGAGGGAGATGAGGAGGAGAAGCAGGAGAAAGAGGCTCCGCAGTAACAAACCCCCAGGGAATTTGCATTATCTTTTTAAGAATCTACATAGGCTATGTGGTGAGACAAGCGATGAAGGCTAGCACATTCAAGCACAAGAAGAACATGGCGTTCACCCGGCGCAAGTACATGGGCGGCGTCCCTGGGAGCAAGATCGTCAAGTTCACCATGGGGAACACCAGCGGCGAGTTCAGCCACAGGCTGGAGCTCATCAACCTCAGGGACATCCAGATACGCCACAACGCCCTTGAGGCGGCCAGGATAGCGGCCAACAGGGTGCTGGAGACCAACTTAGGCAGGGACAACTTCATGCTCAAGATAGTGACGTTCCCCCACCAGATAATAAGGGAGCACAAGAGGATCAACGTTGCTCAGGCCGACCGTTTCCAGGAGGGCATGAAGAAGGCCTACGGGAAGCCCACCGCCATGGCGGCCAGGATCAAGAATAGGAGCCCCATCATCATCGCGGAGGTCGACAAGAGGAACATCGGCCACGCTAAGGAGGCCCTGAAGCGCGCAGGCGCCAAGCTTCCGGTGCAGACGAAGATCATCGAGTCGGAGCTCTAGCTGCGTATCATATCTTAATACTTCTCAACAAGAATATCATGTGAAGCAGTTGTACCATCTAGAGCTCGAGAGGGTCGTTGAGGAGATCAGGAGGCGGGGGGCAGACAGGGTTCTGCTCCAGCTGCCTGACGGTCTGCGGCCCCTCGCGTTCCAGATGGTTAAGGCGCTGAGGGAGAGCACCGGCGCCCACGTGTTCCTCAGCGGGGACTCATGCTACGGGGCCTGCGACCTGGCGGTGAACCAGGCGAAGGATTTATCGGTGGGCCTCGTAGTCCACTACGGCCACAGCCGTATGACGGTAGAAAGCGACGTACCGGTCCTCTATGTCCACGCCGAGGTCGATCTGGACGCCGAGGCTCTGGTGGAGGAGGCCGCCCCCCTCCTGCGTCGATGGCAACGGATCGGGCTTGTCACCACGGTGCAGCACGTTCACATGGTGGACGAGATAAGGGAGGAGCTTCGGGGGAGAGGCTTCACGGTGTACGTGGGCGAGGGGGTGGAGAGGGCGCCCTACCCGGGCCAGGTTCTGGGCTGCTACTACCGTAACGCGCAGGTGGTGGCCGGGGATGTCGAGGCGTACCTGTACGTGGGCGGAGGCGAGTTCCATCCCAAGGGGCTTATCCTGAGCACCGGTAAGCCGGTGGTCGTCGCCAACCCGTTCAACGCCGCGGTGAGCCTGATGACGGAGGACGACCTGATGCAGCTCGCGAAGAAGCGTGTGGCCCAGATAGCAGCAGCCAGGGACGCCGAGAGGATCGGGGTGCTCGTCTCCTCGAAGCCCGGGCAGCGGGCGGCGATGGTCGCCGAGACGCTTCAGAGCAGGTTCGCCGCGAAGGGCTGCGAGGCGGTTATCATATACCTGGACGAGGTCAGGGCGGAGCACCTGAACAACTTCGTCGAGGCGCAGGCCTTCGTTAACACGGCGTGCCCCAGGGTGGCCGTCGACGGCGTGAGCGGCGTGGACAGGCCCATCCTCACGGTGCTGGAGGCGGAGGTGGTGCTCGGCGACCGATTATGGGAGGACATATGGGGCGACGGGTACCTGGGGTGACCGCTGGGTTTATTAAAAACTGCACACATAGAAGCCCCGATCCCTCTGGATCGCTTCACGCTCAACCACAACGTTTCCCCGGGGCGCAAAACCGGGGCAAGTCACGTAGAAGAAGGAAACAAAGATGGTTAAGAAGACTAAGATAGATGGAAAAGAAGTGTTCCCCGGGGAGAGGCTCGCCGTTATAGAGGAGTACAACGAAGGCGAGGGCACGTACCAGAGTGACGGGGAGGTCAGGTCAGCCGAGATAGGGGTAACGAGGCACGACGGGGCGACCAGGTCGGTCGCAGTCGAGAAGAAGACGCCGAAGATAATCGTCCCCGAGGAGGGGATGGTTGCGGTCGCCGAGGTCGGCTCGGTGGCCCGGAGGGACGCCCGCGTCGACATATTCATGCTCGACGGCAGACACATCCACCCCACTTACAGCGGCGTGATCCACATAAGCGACATCAGCCGCGACTACACGAAGAACATCGACATGGCCCTCCGGAACGGCGACACAGTCAAGGGACGGATAGTGAACGTCAAGAACAGGCTAAACCAGATGAGCCTCGCGGACCCGGAGTATGGCGTCATATACGCCTACTGCAGCAGGTGCGGGGGTCTCCTAGACCTTGATCGAGGGAAGCTAACGTGCCCCGACTGCGGGAGGGTGGAGCGGAGGAAGACAGCCAGGAGCTACGGAAAGGAGGCGCTGGTGTGAAGATAAACATAGTGAAGCAGGAAGGTAAGTACATGGAGATGGAGTTCAGCGGCGAGGGGCATACGCTGCTGAACCTGCTGCAGGACAGCCTGCTCGAGGATAAAAACGTGGAGATGGCGGGGTACAGCAAGCCGCATCCCCTGATGGACAGGAGCAAGCTGTTCATAAGGCTGAGGAGGGGGGAGAGGCACCTCGACGCCGTCAGGAAGGCCGTGGCGAAGGCCGACGGTAAGCTCGACGAGTTCCTCGCCGAGTTCGAGAAAAGCTTAGCAGAGGCCGTCTCCTAACTATTTTTGTTCCACCGCTGGGGGTGGCTGCTTGAAGCTGGTGCGCATCCGTCAGATCAAGAAGGAGATCAGGGTCCTCGGCTTGGCGGCCGAGCCTCTGGACGGCTCGCACGTCGTCGTGGGCGTGGTCTACAAGGGGAGGCTGGGGTTGGACGGGGTTCTATGCTGTTCTTCTTCGTCGCATGATCTCACCGGCGCCGCGGCCCGCATGATCAGGGACTCCGCTCACTTCAACCAGATACGTGTGATAGTCGTGGACATGGATCGGCTGCCCCCCGGAGCCGGTCTAGACCTGGACGCCCTGGCGTCCGGGACCGGTAAACCGGTTCTGGGATTGACGCGGGCTGGCGGCGAGCTGGATGAACGTTACATGTTTCTGTGGCACGGGCTCACGGTGACCTCCATGGGACTCGGGAGGGGCGACGCCGAGAGGGTCCTCGACATCTGCTCCGTGGAGGGCTTCCCGGAGGCCCTCCGCGTGGCGTCCCTCGTCGCGGAGGAGTTTTCGGGAACGGGTCTACACAAGGTTTAAAAATAATAGCTTCCGGAGTAGGAAAAGACGGAGGCCGTCGAGTGAAGTTTTGTCCGGAGTGTGGGGCGTTCTGTACCGCCGACAACGCTAAGCGATGCTACGTATGCCCCAGATGCGGGTGGGAGGAGCCTATGGAGGAGAGCCGGACCATCGCCAGGAAGAACAGCGAGGAAGATAAGATCATCGTCGTCGGCAAGAAGGAGCGTGAGCTCTCGACTATGCCTAAGACGAAGGCGTTGTGCGAGAAGTGTGGGAACAACGAGGCGTACTGGTGGATGGTGCAGACACGGGGCATCGACGAGAGCATGACCCAGTTCTACAGGTGCACCAAGTGCGGGCACACGTGGCGTGACTACAGCTAATCAATGTATTTTTATTGGCTTGGGTCTATCTAGAGTGCAGCATCACTGTATATTTGAGTGGTTTGACGTTGTTTGAGGTTGAGGTTTCGCGGATCGATCCCTTCAGGAGCCTGGTGAAGGCGCTTAGCGTCATCGTGGAGGAGGGGACTTTCACCATGAACGAGGCGCAGCTGAAGCTGCTGGCCATGGACCCGAGCCACGTGGCTATGGTGGACTTCGAGCTGCCGGGCACCTTCTTCGACAGCTATAGGTGCGAGGGGGAGCCCAAGCTGAGCATTAACATCAAGGAGTTCCTCAGGTTCCTTGACAGGGTTGACAGGGACGAGCAGGTGCGTATAGAGCTGAACGTGGAGAAGGCGCGGCTGGTGATCCACTGCAAGCGGGGCGGCCATAGCAGGCGTTTCGAGATGCCTATACTGGAGCCGCTGGACGAGGAGGTGCCTCAGCCGAAGATATTCTTCAAGGCGAAGGCCAGGGTGACGACGGACGCGCTGCGGATGGCGATAAGGGACGCGAGCCTGGTGTCGGAGCACGTGAGGGTGGAGATGGAGGGCGACCTGTTCAAGGTGAACGCTGCGGGGGACATGGGGAGCAGCTTCAGCGAGTGGACGCGGGACAGCGACGACCTGCTGGACCTGAAGGCGGA
>DATKWN010000033.1:0-36805 GCA_035529515.1 Candidatus Krumholzibacteriaceae bacterium
CTCCCCCGGAGCCTCGCCCTGGCCGTAGGGCCGAGCATCGCGGGCTACGTGATGCAGTTCGTGGGGCTGTCGCTCCCGTTCCTCCTCGCCGGGGCAATCAAGGCTGTCTACGACGTGCTTCTCTGGGCGACGTTCAAGGACGTGAAGCCCCCCGAGGAGCGGGCTGACGCGTCTCAAGGAAACCGATAAGCCTAATACAATCCTCTTTCAACACTAGGAGAGGCATAGTATTGGCAAATTCGTTATCGAGGTACATGGACGACGATAGCCTTCGCAAGCTCAAGGCTCTCAATAATCCACACGTCGAGGAGCAGGTCAACCGCTTCCTCGACCTCTGCAAGCCCGAGAAGGCCTTCGTGTTCACCGACAGCAAGGAGGACGTCGCCCTCGTCCGGAAGCTGGCGGTGGACTGGGGCGAGGAGGCGCCCCTTAGGATGAGGGGCCACACAGTCCACTACGACGGCTACCGGGACCAGGCCAGGGACAAGGAGAACACCCGGGTGCTGCTGCCCAAGGGCATGAAGATGACCGAGTCCATCAACACCATCGACAGAGACGAGGGGCTGGAGGAGGTCCTCGGCATCCTGGACGGCATCATGAAGGGCAAGCAGTGCCTCGTACGTTTCTTCAGCCTAGGCCCCACGGACAGCAGGTTCACCCAGTGCGCCCTCCAGCTCACGGACAGCGCGTACGTCGCCCACAGCGAGGACATCCTCTACAGGAACGGCTACGAGGAGTTCAAGAAGCTCGAGGGCAGCGACGACTTCTTCACATTCATCCACAGCGCCGGCGAGCTGGACGAGAGGAGCACCACCCTGAACGTGGACAAGCGCCGCATCTACATCGACGTCGTGGACGGCAAGGTCTACACCGTGAACAACCAGTACGCCGGCAACAGCCTGGGCCTGAAGAAGCTGGCGCTTCGCCTCTCCATATACAAGAGCAACCACGAGGAGTGGCTCACAGAGCACATGCTCATCATGGGCGTCAGGCACCCCGACAAGGACAGGGTCACATACTTCACGGGCGCCTACCCGAGCGCCTGCGGGAAGACCAGCACCGCCATGATCCCAGGGATGACCATCGTGGGCGACGACATCGCTTTCCTCAAGCGGGACGAGGAGGGCAACTGCCGCGCCGTCAACATCGAGGCCGGCGTCTTCGGCATCATCAAGGACGTGAACCCGGTGGACGACCCAGTTATCTACGAGGCGCTCACGACCCCGCGGGAGATGATATTCAGCAACGTCCTCATCCACGACGGCGAGCCCTACTGGCTCGGGATGGGGCTGGAGGACGACGAGTACCCGAAGACGGGGATGAACCACGGCGGCGAATGGCATGAAGGCAAGAAGGATGAGAAGGGCAACGAGATACCGCTGGCCCACCCCAACGCCCGTTACACCATCAGGCTCCAGGAGCTGGAGAACCTGGACCCCAACTGGGACGACAAGGAGGGCCACGTCATCCACGGCATCTTCTACGGCGGCCGCGACAGCGACACCAACGTCCCCATAAGCGAGGCGCTGAGCTGGGTCCACGGCGTCAACATGGGAGCCACCATCGAGAGCGAGACCACGAGCGCCACCCTGGGCAAGGCGGGGGTGAGGAGCAGCAGCCCCATGGCTGTCATGGACTTCATGGTGGTGCCCTTCGGCCTCTACCTTAGCAACCACATCCGGTTCGGGGAGAGGCTAAAGAACTGCCCCAGGGTGTTCAGCACTAACTACTTCATCAAGGGCGAGGACGGCCGTTACCTCAACGAGAAGGTGGACAAGAAGGTCTGGGTCATCTGGGCCGAGGGACGTGTACACGGCGAGTATGGAGTCATAGAGACCCCAGTCGGCTACATCCCCAGGTACGAGGACCTGAGAGCCCTGTTCAGGAGGGTCTTCGACAGGGAGTACACGACGGAGGAGTACACGCAGCAGTTCAGCGTCCGCGTCGACAAGTACCTGGAGAAGCAGGCACGGATGGAGGAGCTCTACGGCGACGAGGAGGGAGTACCCGACGAGTTCTGGGCGGTACACCGCCGAATAAAGAAGCAGCTCAAGGAGCTACGGGAGAAGACCGGGGAACCAGTTCTCCCGCCCAGCTACTTCCAGTGACCCCCACCCCTTCACCTGAGCCTAGACAGGTCACAGGCGTACCTGTGCGCCGCCGCGAGCGGCTCGGGGAGCGAGTGGTCCAGGAAATAGGCGTCCACTATCTCGACGCAGGACTCCAGCGTGATCAGGTGACCCACCGAGACGTACACGGGTGACCCCGTTGGGGAGGTCATCTTAGCGCCTATCACCTTTCCGCTATGCCTTATCAGCGTCTCATCGGCGTCGGGGTCGTCGAGTTCACCGCAGAGCAGCCTCCTGGCCACACCTATCGCAGGCTTTTTTAGCTCGACTCCGATGTGGGAGGCCAGCCCGAAGCCCCTGGGGTGAGCAAGCCCGTGGCCGTTCACCATCAGGACGTCGTACCCGGACAGCCCGTGCAAGGCCTTCACCGCGGGGCGGAGCTCCCTGTATGAGAAGAAGCCGGGCACGTACGGGAACTCCACCCGCGTCTCGGCCGTGGATACCTCAAGCACGTCGAGGCTCTCGTCCATGACGACGGCGGCCGAGAAGGCCACCCCACCCACGTACGAGACGTCTACCCCTGCTATGAGCTCGGGTTCGTGCTCAAGCTCCACCGCCTGCACCATTTCGGATAACTCTATCTGCTCCAACATGAGACGGTCGAGCGGTTCCCTTGAGAGCTGATCCACATGTTCCTCGAAGCGGTGCCTGTTTTTCTGTTTATCGCCGAGATCGTGACGAGCCGCTCCACGAGCTCATGGTTTTCCAGTTATTCTTATAGCCGAGACGCAACACGTTCAACGTGTCGAGGCGGATCTTAATGGGTTACACGGAGAGGACTAAGGGATCGAAGGCGCTGAGCGAGCGAGCGGCGAAGGTGCTGCCTGCGGGGGTGAGCTACGCCATCCGCGCGCTGCCGCCGTACCCTTTCTACGTCGACCACGCGGAGGGGGTGAAGGTCTATGACGTCGACGGCAACGTCTACACGGATTACTGGGTGGGCCACGGGGCTCTGATACTGGGCCACAGCCCTAAGCCCGTCGTGGACGCCGTGGCGGAGCAGCTGCACCTTGGAACCCACTACGGGTTCGCCCACGAGAAGGAGATCGAGCTCGCCGAACGCATAGTCAAGCACGTTCCCTCGGCGGAGATGGTCCGATACACCAGCAGCGGCACCCTCGCCAACCTCTACGGTACACGCCTGGCCCGCGCCTACACGGGCAGGATGAAGATGCTTAAAGTGGAGGGGAGCTGGCACGGCGGATACGACAGCCTCCACGCGTATGTGACCCGCCCCTTCGGGAGGCCGGAGAGCGCGGGCCTCAACCCCAAGACCACGGAGGACACGTACGCCGTCCCCTTCAACGACGTCGAGGCCGCGAGGAGGGTCGCCGAGAGACACGATCTGGCGTGCATCATACTGGAGCCGGTCATGGCCGCCGCGGGGTTCATCACCCCGGAGCCCGGCTACCTCGAAGGCATCAGGGAGGTCTGCGACGACACGGGCGCCCTCCTCGTCTTCGACGAGGTGGTGACCGGGTTCAGGCTCGGCCTCGGCGGGGCCCAGGGCTACTACGGCGTGGAGCCGGACATGACGATAATGGGGAAGATAATCGGCGGCGGCTTCCCGGTGGGCGCGTTCTGCGCCTCAGAGGAGATAATGGAGCTCCTCGACCACAGGAAGCACCCGGAGCCCGAGAAGCGGAGCGCCCACGGCGGCACCTTCACGGGTAACCCGATAAGCATGGTCGCCGGATGCGCCACCATAGACGCCCTCGAAGACAGGCGAATCTATGGGCACATAGACGCCCTCGGCGAGAAGATGCGTATGGGGCTGGACGACATCTTCCAGCGGAGCAGGCTGCCGGCGTCGGTCACCGGGGTCGGCTCCACCTTCGCCATCCACTTCCAGAAAGAGCCGCCCAAGAACGTGGGGGACACCGCCAGAAACGACCTCGACGCCACCCGAGCCTTCTTCAGCTACATGCTGGAGCGCGGCATCGTGTTCCTCAGCCCCACCGTCAGCCACAGCTGGGTGGGCAGCCCCCACACCGCGGAGGAAGTCGAGGAGTACCTGGCGGCCACCGAGGGCTTCATGAAGAGCTACAGAGGCTAACTCTTCTCCTCGGAGCCGAGACGTGGAAATGTGTTACGACGGCGGGGCCGTCAAACCCTCATATAGCTGCGGTGCGCATATTCGGTGAGAGACAATGTCCGTGATAATCGTCCAGTACCCGTTGATCATAGTCAACCTCAAGACCTACGAGGAGGCTATGGGCCAGAGGGCCATCGAGTTCGCCAGAACCGCCGAGAGAGTGTACGAGAAGACCGGCGTCAGCATAGCCGTGGCCGCGCAGGCGGTGGACCTGGGGGCCGTGGCGGACAGCTGCGAGACCCCCGTCTTCGCTCAGCACATAGACCCGGTCACGTACGGCAAGTACACGGGGCACATGCTCCCGGAGGCCGTCGCAGAGGCCGGCTGCGAGGGGACGCTGCTCAACCACTCGGAGAGGCAGATCCCGTTGAACGTCATCGAGGCGAGCGTAGCGAGGGCTAAGGAGGCCGATCTCATCGTCGTTGTATGCGTGGATACCCCGGAGAAGGCTGGCCTAGTAGCTGCCTTCGAACCTGATGCGATAGCCATCGAGCCGCCGGAGCTCATAGGCACCGGTATCTCCGTCTCCAAGGCCAGGCCCGAGGTGGTGAGCGACTCCGTGGAGGCGGTGAGGAGGGTCAACCCGAAGGTGAAGGTGCTCTGCGGGGCAGGCATCACGAACGGCGAGGACGTGAGGGCCGCCATGAAGCTGGGGGCCGAGGGCATACTGGTGGCCAGCGGCGTGGTGAAGGCGGAAGACCAGTACAAGGCGCTGCTGGACCTGGCGAGAGGGATGCAGGGCTAGCGCCCTAAGCGCTACTTTTTCAATTCATAAGCCAACTCTATCTTTGGTTTGAAGCCGAGAGTCCTCACGAAACGTTTCTATGCACGGGACACCGCGGAGGTGGCCCGTGACTTACTCGGGAAGAAGCTTGTTAGAAGGCTTGGCGGCGAGTCGCTGGAAGGCCTCATCGTCGAGACCGAGGCGTACTATGGCGTGGATGACCCTGCGTCAAGGGCGTACGGAGGGAGGAAACGGTACAACGCGGTAATGTTCGGGGAGCCGGGCCGCCTCTTCGTCTACAACGTCCACAGGTACTGGATGCTCAACTTCGTCGCTCACGAGCCGGGAAAGGTCGGCGGCGTTCTGATAAGAGCACTTGAACCCGTAAAGGGAGTCGAAGCCATGATGATGAACAGGCCTGTAAAGGACGTCAGGGAACTCACAAGCGGCCCGGGTAAGCTAGCCCTCGCGTTGGAGGTGGATAAGATCCTGAACGGGTGCTCGGCGACGGGGCTGAACTGCCCGGTTCACGTGCTAGAGAACAGATTCGTGTTTGAGGGGGGGGAGTCGCACCGCGTAGGGGTCAAAGCTGATCTGCCTGAGAAGCTCAGGTTCTATGTCAACGGTAACAGGTTTGTTTCTAGATGACTATATTCAGTTAAGGGTCTATCCTTACTGTGTGTTTTACCTCGTGGCTGCTTACCTTGAAGACGAGTATGTAGTCACCTACCTCTGATGGGGAGAAAGGACTCGTCTTGTAAACGTAGCTTGAGTGTGGCTCTATGTCTATGGACGCCCCGGTAATCCAGCTTATTTGAGTACCTTCCGTGGTCATGTCATCGGGTGTGTACCCGTAACTAACCCTAAAACTGCTGTAGGCGGGTAGACTTACATGATACGGGTTGTCGTTGACGATGCCAAACTTGGCGGTGAACCGTTCACCGTGTCTGATCTTGGTTGGCGCCGAAATGTTGAGGTAGACGTTGGGTGAGATCAGCGATGCCCCCCTGTATGGGTGTATCATCACTGTGAGTGACTCGCCGAGTACGTTGAACCTGAATTCCCCTGGCTCAGTTGGCGACAGAGCCTCGTCCAGAATCGTGTGATTGCCATGAGGGGGTATGTGGTACGCTGACCCACGAACGATGTTGATGTTTACATCTGCGCTGACCCAAGGCTTGCCTGCCTGCACGGTCCCGTAGGTGATTCTTGTTATTGGCTCAAGCCTTACGTCATGGTCGAATGGGTTGACTAGCTGTACTTTGACGTTGACTGTCTCCCCCAGGTAGTACTCGTCTTTGTCTGACGTGATCCGCTTCTCCATGTCGGCCAGTGAGGCGACAGGCGGAGCCGTGGCGTAGGAGACTACGATGACGAGGCAGAGGAAGGCAGCAACAGACCGAAATACAGCCATAAAAGGACCACTTGGCTGAGGGACTTTGATGTTCACGTCCACTTAAGAACCGAATAAGTATATAATCCTAGATTTTTGAACGGATAAAAAGGGGTTTAGCTCTTCCACTGGACTATGGCGCCCTGTTTCTCCAGCGCGTCGAGCTCCTCGTCGGTCTTTCCCAGAAGCTCCTTCAGCACCTCCCGGGTGTGCTGCCCCAGCATGGGGGCCGCGTTCGTGACCTCGCCGGGGGTCTCGCTGAACTTCACCGGGAAGTTAGGTATCTTGTAACTGCCTGCGGCCTTATGCTCCACCTCGACCCACATGCCTCGGGCCTCCAGGTGGGGGTCCCACATGGCCTCGTGGGCCTCGTAGACGGGGGCGCACGGGAAACCCATCTCGGCGAGCCACTTGAAGGCCTCCATACGGGTCATGTCCTTGATGCGCCCCTGCACTAGTTCCTCGCTGACCTCTTCGACGCCAAGCTCCCGCTTGAGGTTCTCGATGGCCTTGCCTCGCTCGCCGGCGATCTGTATCCACCCGTCCTTCACGGGCAGGATGCCCCATATCCTGTTGGGGTCCTGGGGCCTCTGCTGTCCTCTCTTGATGGGGCTCTCCTTGAGGAGGTCGTATGCTACGCTTGCTGTGCAGTTGAAGGCCACCATGGTGTCTATCTGGGCGACGTCGATCATCTGGCCCTCGCCGGTCTTGTCGCGGTGCCTGAGGGCGGCGACTATGGCGAAGGCGGCGTACATGGCGGGGCCGAGGTCGCCGAGGGCTCCGGCCATGGTGATGGGCGGCCCGTCTGGGTCGTGGTATTTGCCGGTTGCGTAGCTGTGGCCGCTGATGGCCTCGGCTGTCACCGCGTAGCTGCCGTACCTGCTGTAGGGGCCGGTCTGGCCGAAGCCGCTGAGGGCTGCGTAGATGATCCTGGGGTTCCACTCCTTGAGGACGTCGTAGCCGAGGCCCAGCCTCTCCATGGTGCCTGGAGCGAAGTTCTGGACGACCACGTCGCTCTGCTTGATGAGCTCCTTGATCATCTCCTTGACCTCGGGGTTCTTGAGGTCCATGGCCACGTCCTTCTTGTTGAGGTTGAGCGCGTAGAACGTGGTGCTGGTGCCGTGGTGGAGCTCGCCTGGCCCCAGGCGGCCGATGGTTCCCCACGGGGGCTCCACCTTGATGACCTCGGCGCCTAGTTCGGCGAGCATCATGGTGCAGTAGGGGCCGAACCAGACGTGGGTGAAGTCGAGTATCCTGATGTCTTCGAGGATCTTCTTCATGTTAATCCCATGAAGGATGCATCACAATAGATAATGTTTACTGCGGACCGGTGTGCATCGGGGAGAATCTGTTAATCCATCGTATGTCAGGTTCCAGTGGGGGGTTCCATGGTTCTTCGGCTTATGCGTTTTCAGATGCAGTGTGTGGGTCCACAGTCGCGCACGTTCTTCGCCGTCACCCTTGCGGAGGGGTTGCCGAGGAGGCGTGAATCGACGACTCGGTGTTTCCCTTATAGTTGGTTACCAGCGATAAGCGTTTTTAGGAGAACTAGTTTAGATAATTTTAGCTGTTGTCTCTGGTTTTCTTTGCACCGATTCGCACTATTTGCTGGGAACAAGCGTTTTGGATTCATATGGATGGGTTCCTGGTCGAGCCGTCTCGTTGATGTGTCTGGTTAAGTCTCGTGAGGGTTTAGCTGGCTTTAGTTATCTTCTTATCTCCAGGTTTACAGCGTTGACCATCACCACGGTGTTGAGCTTGACGTTGACGGCTTCGTCGAATGAGGCGGAGAGGTAGCTCTCGAGGAAGACGCTCCACTTGTAGCCCATCTTGTGGGTCAGGTGGAAGCTGTCCAAGCCCTCCACCGTGTTGCGGTCGCATCGGAACCAGCCGTCGTACTCGCCCAGGATCTGGGTGATGTACCAGACCACGTTCTCGTAGTTCACCCTCATCCCCCTCTGCATTAGGCTGCTCTTGACGTGTCTCCTGCCGGAGGCTTCCCCGATCTCCTGTATCTGCTCGTTGTCCAGTCTGGAGATGAACTCGTTGAACGTGTCAGAGGAAAAGGTCACCATGCCGGCGCTGTCCTGGAACCGTATGGAGGCGAGGTACCTGTTGAAGATGTTCCCTATGAGGGCGTTGACGCTGAAACCCCGGCGCTCGGCCTCCCTTATCAGCGCCTGCTCCTGCTCCTCGTCGAGCCGGATTGTTCTGGTGGCCGTCTTCCTGTGTTCCCTGCTTGTCAAACTGATCTACATTGTACCACAGTGTGTTCTCTTCATATGGTTTACGCTGTGTGGACACAAAGGCGGCGCTAATGTACATTTAGTTACGGTGTGGACTGACGGCTTAAATAAAAACCAAGGTCATGGCTACTTGGTAGAGAAATGCCCTACGTGAAAAGGTACAAAGACCTGAGCACCGACCTGAACGCCGTCTACGACGACATCAAGTACGAGCTCCAGACAGGAAAGGGGCTCAACGTGGTGAAGGAGCAGGACGGAACCGTGAACGGCGTCCCGTTCAAGAGCATCTTCGCGGTTCGAGAAAGCGTCCCCAAGGCCCTCACCGGCACCCTGAGGGAGGTAACGGTGACCATCACCGGCGTGGCGGACGACTGGCTCCTCGAGGTCCACACGGGTGCGTGGTTCAGCAACATGATCACGCCGGGAACCGGCGGCCTAATCATCGCCGGCCCCCTCGGCGGGATAGCCGCCTCGGGGACAGGCGCCGTCTACGCCGTGAAGTTCGAGCGGGACCTCAAGAACCGGATCAAGGAGATCGTCAAGAAGCACAGCAAGAAGCCCTACACCGAAGACAAGGTGGAGACGTTCTAGGAGTGAATATGTGTGCCATTCGTTAGAAGATACAAGGACCTGTCTACCAACCTGGATGGCCTCTACACGGACATAGTCATGGAGCTGCAGCAGGAGAAGGACCTGGAGATAGTTAAGGAGACAAATGGAGTCATCAACGACGTGGGGTTCCGCAGCGTGACGGCGATACGCGCCACGGTTCCACGCGCCGTGACCGGCACCCTCAGGGAGGTCAGCGTCACCGTCGCAGGGGAGCCGGATGACTGGCTGCTTGAGCTCCACACCGGGGCCTGGTTCGGCAACATGGTTCTGCCCGGAGCGGGCGGGTTCCTCATAGCCGGCCCAGTTGGCACAGCCGCAGCCGCCGGAACCACGACGCTGCTCGCCGTCACGTACGGCCGCAGGCTCAAGAACAGGATCAAGGAGCTTGTGAAGAAGCACAGCGGCAAGAAGTACACCGAGGAAAAAGTCGAGACATTCATTTCGTAGGCGGTGGAAGAATGCCCGAGAAGACAAGGAAAGAACTGGAGAAGCTCGAGGAGAGAGCCGAGAAGCTCGTCAATAAGGCCAAGGAGACGCCCAAGAAGGCGGTGAAGGGCCTCAGGGGGGAGTTCAAAGGGCTAGCCCAGGACGGTAAGAAGCTAGCCAAGAGGATCGACGACTCAGCCGACAAGGCTGAGGAGAAGACCATGAAAACCTTCAAGGCCCTAGGCGACAGGCTGCAGAAGCTTCTCAAGAAGCTCAACGACTGGTCCGAGCTGGCTGATGAGCCAGACACTAACCTACTGGAGTAGCCCTTCACCGAGGCGACGGCTCTGACAAACTTCCTCTTTATTTTGACAGGCGTCATCGTCTGCCTAGGATACATAGGCAACTTTCTGTTCAACAGGAAGGGGATCCCAGACAACCTAATACTGATCCTCTTCGGCATAGCCCTTGGCCCGGCTCTGCATCTCATCGATCCAACGGGGTTCATAAATATAGCGCCCATCTTCAGCGGGTTAGCGCTGCTCATCATATTATTCGACGGAGGCATGAACCTGAACCTCTACAAGGTGCTTGAGGAGAGCCCCAAAGCCATGGTGCTCGGCGTCGTGAACGTGCTGCTAAGCATGGCGTTAACAGCGGCGTTCACCAGCGTGGTGCTGGGCTGGGAGCTTCTCCACGGACTCCTCCTGGGCACCATCGTTGGAGGCACCAGCAGCAGCATCGTGCTGTCCCTCACAAAGAAGATGGATGTCCCTGAGCGCATAAACACGCTTATGAGCCTCGAGTCGGTGTTCACGGACGCCATCGTGATAGTGCTAGGCATCACCTTACTCGACCTCATCGTTAGCGCCAAGTCCATGGTGTTCAGCGAGGTGGCGAAGAACATCGCCAGCGCCTTCAGCATAGGCGTCGTCTTCGGTCTAATCTGCGGATTGGTGTGGCTCAAACTGCTGAGCGTCATCAGAGACCAGACCTACGACGACATACTGACGCTCTCGGTGACTCTTCTCTTCTACGGCCTGACGGAGGTGGTGGGAGGCAACGGCGCCATCTTCGCCCTCATATTTGGCCTCGTACTGGGAAACGGAGTCGAGATCGGCGGAATCTTCAGGATGGAAGGCATCGTAGAGATTGGCGGCATAATGAGGAAGTTTATGAACCAGATGAGCTTCTTCATACGCACCTACTTCTTCGTCTACTTGGGCCTCATACTGTTCATAGAGAACAGTATGACCGTCCTCTACAGCGTCGCCCTGTCTCTGCTGCTGCTGGGGGGCAGGTTCATCGGCGTGATGTTCACCACCTTCAGGGACCCGGAGCTAGGCGAGTACAACAGCGTCCTAACGTCGATGATGCCCCGAGGCCTGGCGGCGGCCATCATGGCGCAGCTAGTGGCTTCGTCTGGCATCGCCTACTCCTCGATGTTCCCGGAGCTCATAATGATAGTGATCATAGTCTCCGTGGTGATCTCAAGCGTAGGAGCTGCGTTATTGAAGAGGAGAATGAGTAGAGATAGTGTAGACGCTGGCCCCGCAACTGCTTCAACTGGGGTCAACGTCGACAGACAGTTTTTAAATGGTAGAAAAAGTTGACAAAGACACAGTTATTCAAGAACAAGGCCGTAAACCTCGAGACCCTTTACAAAAAGATAAAGAGAAGGCTCCTCGAGGACGACTTTAGGCTTACAAGCGAGGCCCAGACCGAGCACGTATACCATATGAGGGCCGAGAAGACAGGCGTCACAGAGATCATAATAGGCGCGGTCAGGGACATAGAGCTCATAATAGCCGGGGAGCCAAACTCGTTCGCGGTCATCTTCACCGTCGGCGCTTGGGGCAAGAACATAGTCTCCTCCGGATCCACAGGCTACATCGTCACGTCCCTCATCGCCGGCCCCGCGGCCATCTACGGCGGCCTAGCCGCCACAACCAGCTACATCAGGGCCGTAGCCTATGAGGGCGACTTCTGGAAACAGATCGAGAAATACATCGACCTCCAGTCCAAGGAGAGCAAGAAAAAGGAGGCAGCCAAGGACTAATGGAGCAACAACTGCTCTTCCGCGCAGTCGTGGACATCTGTCTGCTTATAGCCCTCGCCGAGGTAGCGTCGGCTGTCAACGCCAAGCTGAGGATTCCGCGCATCATCGGCACCCTCTCCATCGGAATTCTCTTCGGCCCCAAGCTGCTGGGAGGTCTCCAGCTCGCCGGCAGATCCCTCATCGAGTTCAACGAACTGGTGTACGTTTTCGCCGAGGTCGGCGCCGTCCTCCTGTTATTCAGCGCAGGGCTCCACATGACCTTCGGCGAACTGAAGAGGTCAGGCGCCATCTCGTTCACGGTGGCGCTAGCCGGTGTCATCGTGCCCTACGTCATGGGCTTCGCGGCTACCGTGCTTCTCGGCTACGACTGGTACATCGCGATGATCATAGGCGGCTCCATGGCGGCCACAAGCATAGCGATCTCGGTGAAGAGCCTGGACGAAATGGGCCGGATGAGCTCTACCGAGGCCAAGATAATACTTGGCGCCGCCATAATCGACGACGTGCTGGCGCTGTCATTGGCGAGCGTAATATTCACCATCGTCGTCAGCCACGCACAGATATCGACGCTGGACATCATCCTTTCGCTGAGCAAGACCCTAGGTGTATGGCTCGTGCTCACCGCCGTCAGCGCCCGCGTGGTTCCCATGCTGCTGGACTACGTGATTAGGCTCAAGGTAGGCGTCGGGCACCTCATAGAGGCTTTCTCCATTCTTGTGTGTTTCAGCTACGCGGCGTTCAGCGGCACACTTGGGCTGAGCCCCCTCGTCGGGGCGTTCATAGCTGGCATGGCCATCGCCGACAGCCTGTACTTGGATCTGATCAAGGACTTCTTGGAGAAGGTGGAGGTGATCTTCGTGCCCCTGTTCTTCGTGGTGATGGGCGCCAGCGTGGACCCGCAATCGATCCTGCATGGCAACTTCCTGCTGATCCTCATCCTTTGCCTCGTGGGTGTGGTCAGTAAACTGATCGGCTGTGGGCTGCCTGCTGCCTATCTGCTCAAGGATCGTACTTGCGGTATACGGATAGGGTACGGCATGATCTCCCGGGGCGAGATAGGCTTGGTCATCGCAAGCATGGGTGTGACCTACGGGATCCTGCCGGGGGAGGTGTACACGGCGCTCATCCTCATGATATTCGTGACTAGCCTCCTGCCGCCTTTCCTGCTGAAGCGGTCGTACTCGATGGAGGCTAAGACGCTGGAGGTGGTTGCACGTGACTAGGCTGATGAAAGTAGAGGGAAAAGCTGTCGATCTGAGCAGGCTGTACGCGAATATAAAGAAGATGCTGGAGGACGAGAAGTTCAGGATCGTCAAAGACGACGTCACCGAGAACGCCTACCATATACGAGCCCTCAAGACGCAAATCACACGGATCATCGTCGGGGCTACCAGGGACGTAGAGATCGTCGTCGCCGGGGATCCGGACAATTTCGCCGTGGTGCTCATCGTCGGGGCCTGGGGCAAGAATCTGGCCATCTCGGGGGCGACGGGGTTCATAGTCGCCAGCACGATTGCGGCGCCTGCGGTCGTCGTCGGCACCGTGGCGGCAGCGGGCAGCTACCTGACAGCGATAAAGTTCGAGGAGCAGCTCTACAAACGGATAGAAGACGAGATCAGGAAACAGAAGAAGCAGAGCACGCGTGCATGATCGATCCATCGCCTTGGCTCGATCCATTCTTAGGCTCGGCGTCTCCGCGTCTGCACACGGCTCTATAGCCACTTTCTTCTCTTGAAGAAGAGGATCATCACCGCGGTTACTGTGATCATTATGAGCCACAGGGCGGGGTAGGCGTTTCTCCACTCCAGCTCGGGCATGTACCTGAAGTTCATGCCGTAGATGCCGGCTAGGAAGGTGAGGGGTATGAATATGGTGCCTATTATGGTGAGCACCTGCATTATCTGGTTCATCTTGTTGCTGATGCTGCTCAGGTAGATGTCCAGCATCCCGCTGAGGAGGTCGCGGTAGGTCTCGATGGCGTCTATCACCTGTATGGTGTGGTCGTAGACGTCGCGGATGTAGGGCCTGGTGTTTTCCCGGAACTGTCTGCTGCCTAGCTTGTCCAGGCGGCTGATGACCTCGCGGAGGGGCCAGACGCTCTTGCGGACGGCTATCATCTTGCGCTTCATGTTGTAGATGTCGTGGAGGGTCTCGATGCGGGGGTCTACGACCAGCTCGTCCTCGATCTCCTCGACGCGGTCGCCGATCTTCTCCAGCACGGTGAAGTAGCCGTCCACCACCATGTCTATGAGGGTGTAGGCGAGGTAGTCGGCCCCCATCTTCCTGATGATCCCCTTGTTGTCCCTGATCCTCTGCCTCACGGCGTCGAAGCAGTCGCCGGGCGCCTCCTGGAAGGACACTATGTAGTGGTCGCCGAGGATTAGGCTGATCTGCTCTATCTCTATCTCCTCGGTCTCCTGGTTGTAGGTGATCATCTTGAGGACGAAGAAGACGTGGTCGTCGTACTCGTCGAGCTTGGGGCGTTGCAGTGTGTTGACGATGTCCTCCTGTATGAGGGGGTGGAACCCCATGTGTGTGCCTATCTCGACGATGTCCAGGGCCTTGAGGCCGTCGACATTTACCCACGTGATGTCTGGGCTGCGGAGGTCGTCGATTATCTCGGAGGGCTCCTCTACGGTTCTCTCATCGTAGCTTGTCTCGTTGTAGGAGATCACGGTTATGTGTGCGGGGAGGGGCTCCTCTTCCCCGACGTAGACGGGGGTTCCGGGGGGCAGCCCCGACTTCCTGGATCTCCTGAGGAGAATGCCTGCCATGATTAATCACTAAATGATCAGGTATTATCCGTTGATAATTGTTGTCTCATGACTGGACACCACTTCAGAGGATATGATTTACAGCGAATCAAATTGAAGATTGGTTGAGCATTCGATTAATAAAAAAGGTTGGTTGTTATTCCATTGGTTCTATGAGGTCTTCCTCTGTCGCTTCTTGCCAGCCTTTACGCATGGCTTGGTAGGCTTTCTTGGTTCTCTCCCTGAGCTGCTTCAAAGTCTCCTTGGACTTGTCTTCCACCTGAACCATTCGCTTATCGATCTTCTTGACGAGGCTCTTCCCAGCTTTGGCGAGGCTCTTCGCCTCGTCTCGAACCTCTTTTGACACCTTCTTGGGCACCTTTTTGACTTTCTTGATGACGTTCTTGGTCTTCTCTTCCCATTCATCCAACTCTTGTTTTATCTTCTGAGGCATTTTTCACTGCTCCAAGTTTTATGAGACGAAGGTCTCTATTTTATTTTCCGCATAGGTCTTTCCGCTGTGTTTCTTGACCATGCCCTTGATCTTGTTCTTCAGCTTCCTACCATAGTCTGCTGCAAACACAGCCGAGGCCCCTGCGCCCGCTGCGGCGCCGAAGGGACCTGCAATCAAGAAGCCCCCGGTTCCAGGTAGTAGCATGTTTCCAAACCATGCTCCGGTGTGGAGCTCAAGCAGCCAGTCGTCTGGTACGCCGGCGATCGTGACTGTTACTTCTCGGAGTGTTCCAGTGATGGCTCTAGGCACGGTTGCACGCACAGCCGTGATGGACTTGAATGGAACGTTGTTGATGACTCCGTTGTTCTCCACTGCGATGGTGAGGTCTTTGTCCTGCTGCAGCTCCTTCTTTGTGTCTTCGTAGAGACCATCAAGGTTGGTACCGAGGTCCTTATACCTTCGTATGAACGGTATCCATTCTCACCCTATGAAGGTCTCTACCTTCTCGTCGCTATATTTTTCCTTGCTGTGCTTCTTGACGAGATCCTTGATCTTAGCCTTAAGCTTCCTTCCATACTGGGCAGCCATGAGTCCCGCCGTACCTGCTACAGCCAACCCTGCGAGTGGTCCAACTAGGATTGAGGCTCCCAGGTAAGGCATAGCGAGGTTGCTGAACCACTCACCCGTGTGCATCTCGATGAGGTAGTCGTTTTTCTCCCCAGTGATGGTCACCGTGACCTCCCTCAGGGTGCCTGTAACCATCTTGGGTATCGAGGCACGGTTCGCGGTTACACTCATGAAGGGAACCCCGTTTACGTCTCCTTTAAGCTCCTTGGCGACGTTGAGTTCTTTCTCGTTCTGAAGCTCCTTTACGATGTCCTTGTATAGAACGTCAAGGTCTGTGTTCATGTCCTTGTATCTTCTAACAAAAGGCATCTTTCATACCTGAAATGATAATTAAAACGAACACTTATAGTGGTTTTGTATTCGGTAAGAGTAATACCTGAGCTATGTGAACGATATACTGCAGTGACACACAGAAATTTACTCTTTGAGCCGGTAGCTGTGGCCCTCGGCCTTCTCCACGATGCCCTCCTCGACGAGCTCCAGCACCTTTTTACGCACCGTCACGCGGCTCCCCGTGCCTCGCTCCCGTTGCACTTCCCTGGTTAATGCGCTGATGTTCTGCGGCCCCTTTAACGCCAGCACGTTGAGGATCACTCGGCTCACGTCGTCCCTGTGCTCCTCGTCTCGGGACAGGTGCCTGCGGACGCTCACCAGCCTCTGGATCAGCTTCAGCGGCTCGCTGTACAGTGCCGCCCCGACTCGGAGGTCCCCCATCACCTGAGCCAGCTCCGGGTACTGCCTGCTCTCCGTCAGCACCGCCTCCAGGTAGTCGAGGCGACGCATCATGTACTCAAGCTTCTCGTTGACCTCCTTGAGGTCCCGCTCCAGGCCCGACAACGCTAGGAAGATATCCCCCGATCAGGTTATTGAGTCTAACCTAAACCATAGGGGGCTAGAGGTCGGCCCTAAGGATCTCGATGGTGCCAGGCCGCATCAGCTGAAGCGTCTTCGGCTTGAACTCGAGGAGCGTGAACCCCTGGTCCTGGGGCTCCGCCCAGAAGCCCTGGATGAAGCCCACGCAGCCATGGATCTTGGCGCGGACGTCCTCGTCGTACACGAACCCCATCGCCCCCGTCATGCGGAGGCTCCCGCCGTCGTCACCCTCTCCGAGCAGGACGCAGACCTCCGTTTTCGGGTTCCTCATGAGCTGAGCAGCCTTGGCGTCGCTGGTGCCTGTCGCGTAGTAGAAGACGCCGTCGACGTAGATCAGCATCATAGGCCTGACGCGGGGCTGGCCGCCGTCGCAGGTGGCCACGTAGCTCACCGTCTCCTGGCCGAGGCTGCCTAAGGCCTCGTCGACGATCTTTTCTGACATGGATGGTTCAGAGTTGGAGGATGGTAAAAGCCTTGCCTCGGAGCCATACCCATATATCGGGAAGCCACTAAAAATACGTTGATAACCATGAACATGGAGCTACTGAGAAGACTCTCCAACAGCTTCGGGCCCCCCGGCACCGAGGCCGAGCCCCGCATGATACTCCGCGAGGAGCTGGAGGAGTACGCCGACGAGGTCGTCGTCGACAAGCTGGGAAACATCTTCTTCCACCACAGGGGAGACGAGGGCGCCCCGGTCATCATGCTCGCCGCCCACATGGACGAGGTCGCGTTCCTCGTCACCTACATCGAGGACACGGGCTTCCTCAGGTTCCACACCTGGGGCATCGTGGACAGCGTCCTGCCGGGGCAGCGGGTGCTCCTCAAGGGCAAGAAGGGAGACCTCTACGGGGTGCTGGGCACCAAGCCGCCCCACGTCCTCAGCGACGAGGAGCGCAAGAAGATAATACCCGGCGACGAGCTCTTCCTAGACATAGGCGCCATGACCCGGGAGGAGGCCGAGAACAAGGGCGCCCACGTCGGGATGCTGGGAGTCTTCGACGTCGAGTTCAAGGACCTGGGAGACGGCTACATCTGGGGCAAGGCCTTCGACGACCGCGTAGGCTGCTACGTCATGGCCGAGGTCTTCAAGTGGGTCAAAGACGCCCCGTACAACGTCGTCGCCGTCGGCACGGTGCAGGAGGAGGTGGGGCTCAGGGGCAGCAAGACCGCCGCCTGGCAGGTGGACCCCGACTACGGGCTGGCCCTCGAGAACACCTTCGCCATGGATATGCCCGGGGTGCCGCCGCACAAGCAGAGCGCAGGCCTCAAGAAGGGACCGGTCGTGACGATCGCCGACCGGAGCGTCATCGCCCACCCAAAGGTGCTGGGCAGCATCATGGAGGCATGCGAAGCCGAGAACATCCCCTACCAGTTCAAGAAGATACCAAGCGGCGGAACCGACGCCGGCAGCATACACCTGACCAAGGCGGGGATACCCAGCGGAACCGTCGCCAACCCCTGCCGCTACATACACGGACCATGCGGCGTCACCACCGTCGAGGACATCGAGAACACCGTGAGGCTGGTGAAGGCGTTCATAAAACGCATCAGCAGCTAACCCAAACAAATTTTTTGGAAAGGGGAGCCTACCGCTCCAGTATGAACTCCCTGCTCGGCGCCGTGGGCTTACCTATCCACTTCTTCAGCATGGTCTCACCCACCTTTGTGCCAACCTCCATGGGGTGCTGAGTCTCAAGCATTCTGACCGCGTTCTCCAGCTTGGTGGCTGACTCGCTGTAGATCCTGAACATGGGCTTCCCCTCCTCGACCTTGTCCCCGGTCTTGGCGAAAAGCTTCAAGCCGGCGCCCTTGCTGCTCGGTGTGCCGGCGGACCTCGCGATCCGGACCAGGTCCCTGCTGTTGAACCACAGGACCCTGCCGTCCTTGGGCGCGGGCACGTCGTGGGTGTACTTGCCGGGCGCCAGATCCTCGATGGTCACATCGGGGTCGCCCCCCTGAGCCTCGATGATCTCCCTCATCTTCTCCAGAGCCTTGCCGTTGGCTATGAGGCCGTGGGCCATCTGCTTACCGTTCTCGTGGCCCACCATGTCGAAGAGTATGCCCGCGAGGTTCGTGGCCTTGTCCACCAGATCGTGGGGGCCTCTGCCCATCAGGGTCTCCATGGCCTCCCTCGCCTCCAGTATGGGGCCTATGTTGTACCCTATGGGCTGGCTGCCCTCGGTCACGGCGCACTCGATGTGCATGTCGAAGCGGCTGCCGAGCTCTATGAAGTCGCTTGCCAGCTGCTCCGCCTCGCCCAGCGTATTGATCTTGGCGTCGATGCCCACCGGGATGTCTATAACCACGTGGGTGCTGCCCATGGCCTTCTTCTTGCTCATGATGCTGGGCAGCAGCAGCGGGTCGATGCTGAGGGGGTACTCGATCCTGATGAACAGGTCGTCGGCGGGCGCCAGGTCGATGCTCCCGCCCCAGACTATGCAGGCGCCGACCCTCTCCACTATCTCCCTGATGCTGTCGAAGGACAGGTTGACCGGGGCCAACGCCTCCATGCGGTCAGCTGTTCCGGCGGGGCTGGTAATCGCCCTGCTGCTGCTCTTCGGTATGGTGTACCCCACTGAAGCGACTATAGGAGCGACTATGAGCGTCGTCTTATCGCCTGGGACGCCGCCGATGCTGTGCTTGTCAAGTATGGGGCTGCGCCCGAAGTCGATGGTCTTGCCGCTCCTTATCATGCTGCGGCTGAGCGCCTCAACCTCTTCCATGCTGACGCCGTGTATGTGCAACGCGGTGACGAAGGCCGCGAGCTCTATGTCACTCAGGTGCCGCTCCACCGTGTCCCCGACGATCCTCGCTATCTTCCATGGCGTCAGACGCTGTCCGTTGACCTTCTCCCTGATGTGGTCGAGGCTCTCCGGGCGCCTGGCAGGCTCGACGCTTACTACTCCGCCCTTTGATACGCCGAGTCTATGGGTCACCTCCCTGTATAGACCCAGATCGCCGGGGACGTCCTCGGTGCTTATGTTCAGGATGCATATTACATGATTCTTCTTGTACCTCAGGAAGATGCGGTCGCTGCTTATGACGCCCAGGTTAGCTGCGTCCTGCTTGTTCATGACCACGATTAGGGGTCCGCCTGCCTCGATCTCAAGGGGGACTGCCTTCAGCTGCATACGGCTACTCCTCAGAACCAAGGAATATTTGTTGAGTAAAGGTAAAAACATACTGGAACAATAACGCATATGGAGGACCTCAAATGCGTTACATCGACTTCGTAGACCTCAAGTACGAGCCAAAGGAGACGGACCTCGTCTGCGAGTTCCACGTCGAGCCTCTGAACCAGCCGCTGGAAGTCATTGCGGGCGGGGTGGCTGCCGAGAGCAGCGTGGGAACCTGGACGGAGCTATCCACCGAGAAGCCCTACATGCAGAAACACGCCGCCAAGGTGTATAGCATCGAGGGAAACGAGGTCAAGATAGCGTACCCGATAGAGCTCTTCGAGCCGGGGAACATGCCTAACATACTTAGCAGCGTCGCGGGCAACGTCTTCGGGCTGGAGGACATAGAGAACCTGAGGCTCAACGACATCCACTTCCCCAAGGAGCTCGTGAAGAGCTTCCAGGGGCCGAGGTACGGCGTACAAGGCGTCAGGGATATAACCGGCATAAGGGACAGGCCGCTCGTGGGCACCATAATCAAGCCCAAGCTGGGCCTCGTCACGGCGGACCACGCCCAGGTGGCCTACGAGGCCTGGAGCGGCGGCTGCGACGTGGTGAAGGACGACGAGAACCTGAGCAGCCAGAAGTTCAACCCCTTCGAGGACCGCGTTGTGCAGACCCTCGAGGCCAGGGATAAGGCCGAGTCCGAGACCGGCGAGAGGAAGGTGTACCTCGTCAACGTCACCGCCGAGATGGAGGAGATGAAGCGCAGGGCCCAGTACGTGGAGGACCACGGGGGCAGGTACATGATGATCGACATCCTCACCACGGGATGGAGCAGCCTCCAGGCCATGAGGGACGAGGGATTCAACCTCGTCATCCACGCCCACAGGGCGGGCCACGCAGCCTTCACCAGGAGCCGCGTTCATGGCATCAGCATGGTGGTCCTGGTGAGGGTGGCGCGGCTGCTGGGCGTAGACCAGCTCCACGTGGGCACAGCCGTGGGCAAGATGGCGGAGACCGAGGAGGAGGTCAGAGCCAACATAGCGGCTTGCAAGGAGCCCATGCACGGCGTACGCCCTGTGCTGCCCGTGGCCTCAGGCGGCCTCCACCCAGGGATGGTGCCAAGGCTTGTAGAGATATTCGGCGACGACACCGTCATCCAGGCAGGAGGAGGCATACATGGGCACCCCGACGGAACCGTGAAGGGGGCCACAGCCATGAGGCAGGCAGTAGACGCGGCCACTCGGGGCATAAGGCTGGAGGACTACGCGGAGGACCACGTGGAGCTTTCAAGGGCCCTAAAGAAGTGGCCCGTGGTCTAGACGCTACGCCAGTATCCAGGGGTAGTGCCTCTGGACAGCCTCCAGGATGCTGTGGGGACTGATGATCCCCTCCTCTGTTATAATCCCGTGGATGTAGTCCCTCCGGGTCACGTCGAAGGCGGGGTTCCTGATCTTCAGGCCCTCCGGGGGGGCGTCCCATAACTCGTCGGTGTTCCTCTCCTCGATGGCCTCGAACTCGCCGTGGATGGTCACGGGGTCGAACTTGAGGAGGGTACATAACACGTAGAAGGGTATCCTTGCCTCCTGGGCCGCGAGCGCGACCTGGCTTGTGCCGATCTTATTTATCACGTTTCCCTCGCTCGTGACTGCGTCGCTGCCCACCAACACGAAGTCGATCTCCTTCATGAAGTGCCTCGCGGCGCTGTCCACTATCATGGTCGTGTCGATGCCGGCCTCAACCAGCTCGCGGGCGGTGATCCTGCCCTGGTACTTGGGGCGCGTCTCAGTCTGTATCACGCGGAACCTCTTCCCAGACTCGTGGGCCCTGATGAGGGTCTCCGTCACGGCGCTGCTGTGACAGTGCGTGAACACGGTGTCGCCGTCCCTCACCCTCCTGGAGCCGATCTCCACGATGTTTTTCCTGGCCTTATCATAGAACTCGAGTACCTCGCTTGACGCCTTCTCGACCTGGGCGCTGAACTTTTCGAAGGACGTCCATTTCCCCGAGAGGTTCTTCTGGAGGTACCTCAAGCCGTTCCGCATCATCGGCTCGGTCTCCCTGGTCTCGACGAGCTTCTTAACGCCCTCCGCCAAGACTCGCTGGGCGGTGCTCTGACTGTCCGCCGCGAGGAGATCGTCCCTAAGGGACTCCACCGCCCTGACTGCTATGCTCGTGGCGCCTTGTATCTCGAGGTTCTTGATTCGCCGTGCAGTCTCGTCTATCTTGTCCAAAACTGCTCACATGATAGATTCTTTACTTTGTTTTTAAGGCTTGGCTGTAGTTTAAAGCTACTAATTTTTTAGTTGACATGTGTATTATTGGGGAGCACCAAGGAGCACGAGGGTATTTTCAGTAACCTTTATAAGGTGCCGTATAGAAGATCGATACACGATATGGGTAAAATACCCATAAATCTTCTTTGGTGATAACGGAAGAGATGAAAGAAAGAATGGACCTGCAAGACGAGACCAGCTGCCCCGTATGCGGCGGCACGAGGATAATAAGCGATAACATTACTGGGGAGAGGGTTTGCGGCGACTGTGGGGTAGTGCTCACCGAGACGGTGATGAACACGGGCCCAGAGTACAGGGCGTTCAACCTGCAGGAGGCAAACGACCGGAGACGGACAGGCTCGGGTTACAGCTACAGCATATACGACAAGGGCCTCAGCACAGTCTTCAAGGGCGACAGGGACGCCCAGGGCAACAGGCTCGACCAGGAGACCCAGAGACGCATGAAGCGACTCCAGAGACAGGACAACCGCAGCAAGGTCAACGAGACCCACACACGGAACCTCAGCATCGCCATGGCGGAGCTCGATAGGATGAGCTCGGAGCTGCACCTGCCTAAAAACGTGAAGGAGCAAGCGGCCTTCATCTACAGGCGCGCCCTCAAGGAAGACCTCATCAGGGGCCGCAGCATAGACGCCTTCGTGGCCGCGAGCACATACGCCGCGTGCAGGCTCCTAAAGGTGCCCAGGCCGCTTAAGATGGTATCGAAGGCGAGCATCAGGGAGCACAGCGAGGTAGCAATGACGTACCGGCTTCTCATCAGGGAGCTCAACATCAAGCCGCCGGTGGACGGGCCCTTCAAGTTCGTGCCCAGCATCGCGTCGAAGCTGGGGGTGAAGCAGCCCACGGAGAGGCTGGCCGTGGAGATTCTCCGGGAGGCCGACAAGAAGAAGGGGCTGGCCGGCAAGGACCCCAGGGGCCTCGCGGCGGCCGCCCTATACATGGCGTGTCAGGAGAACAACGACAGGCGCGTCCAGCGGGTGATCGCCGAGGCGGCTGGCACCACAGAGGTGACCCTGCGCAACAGGTACCGCGGCCTCAAAGAAGTGCTGAACGACGAGCTTCCGTCCATCGACTATCAGGTGCCCGTCGCGACAGTACAATAGGCTCTGGAAAGTCTTTTCACATAAATCCCTTTTTCATGTCTTTATGTTCGGGGAGACCCCCCGGGAGGGGTCTCGGTTCTACTTGATGATGGCCTATCTGGCCCCCGGGTTTCCGCGAGGGCATCATCTCCCCCATACTCGCCCCTACCTCGGCTACGTTTATGAAGGCCGCGGCGCAGAGGCGTCTGTGTTGACTGTCTCAGCGGCCCTGTTGTTGACAGCGTTTCTCTCCGTTATAATGGTGAGGAAGAGAGAGGTGATCAGAAGAGCTCAACGGGCTTGAGGCCTACACCCAATGGTTGGTATTGGTCCAGTGTTGGCTGTTTATTGGATTATTTTTGGTTGTTTTTTGGTGGATGCCCTTTTTTATGGCGTGTTTTTTGAAATAAGCCGTCTTTCAGCCCTTTTACAAAGAGTTATATGTTTTAATGGTGCTCCAAGGGGTATGCGCTCCTTTTCACGCTGTATGCCCTCATGATTGCGTTGGGGTCCGGCTTTCTGGGCGCGCTGCTCGGGCTGGGCGGCGGCGTGATAATGGTGCCTCTTATGGTGTTTCTTCTAGGCGTCCCGATCCACATAGCCTCGGGGGCCAGCATCGTGGCCGTCGTGGCAACGAGCAGCGCCTCCGCCTCCGTCTTCGTCAGGGACGAGGTCACCAACATGCGGCTGGGCATGTTTCTGGAGCTGGCAACGACGCTGGGGGCGTTGACGGGGGCGAGCTTCGTGGCCATGGCTGCGGAGTCGCTGCTGAAGACAGTGTTCGGGTTGAGCCTCATCTACGCGTCCACAGTGATGTGGTACCAGTTGAGGAACAACAGGCGCAGCTGGGTTAACAAGCCCAACGACTGGCTGGCGGAGAGGCTGAGCATAGGCGGCTCGTACTATGACGAGGCCCGTGGAGAGCAGATCAGCTACGGCGTCACGAGTACCCTGGGCACCTTCGGCGTCAGCTACGTCGCGGGCATCGTCTCCGGGCTTCTCGGAATCGGCGGAGGCGGCATCAAGGTGCCTGCCATGAACGTGGTGAGCAGCGTCCCCATGAAGGTGGCGGTGGCCACCAGCAACTTCATGATCGGCGTCACGGCGGCAGCCAGCGCACTGGTGTACATCAGGCACGGGTTCTGCGACGGCTTCGTGACAGCCCCGGTGGTGCTGGGAACCCTGGTAGGCTCATATAGGGGGGCAAGGATGACGGGGAGACTCAGGGGCGTGTTTCTCAAGCGGGTGTTCGTCGCCGTGTTGCTACTGCTGGGTCTCAGGATGATCGCGTCGGGGGTGGGCCTCTGATGGATAACGTCCGCTTCCTGGAACTCATGGTGTCGAGGCTCCTCAGGACGGGCGTCCTTGTTCTCGGCCTCCACCCTAACGAGGTCGTTCCCTCCTGATAGGAACCCTTCGATTATGGGTTCGTACTTGCTACCCTTCTTGGTTCTTTCATGCTTCTCGGCTACAGGCTTCAACTCGAAACTTATTCTACCCATAGCTCCAGTCGGTTTCGTGTGCTAACACACGCTAGAGCACAACAATTTTATGTTATTCTTAAATTCAAGGGCAAAGGGTTTCCTGAAGAACGGAGAGCAACTGCATATAAATTATTATTAAATCTATGTGTCTGTGGGATCCGTTTAAAAAAATAGGGGAAAGCATTTACTTAAGTTTAAGGTCCTCGATGAAGGTAGATATCTCCTCGATGACCTTCAGCTTTTCGTTCGGTTTATATTACTCCGAGTTTCTTTCCGCCTTCTTTTAATGCGTCCAAGGCTTTATCCAGCTGTTCCATGTTGTGTTTTGTGCACAGTTGAACTCTTATTCTTGCTTTTTCCCTTGCGACCATGGGGTAGAATATCGGCAGGACGAATATTCCCTTCGACCAGAGGTAATCTGCAAGATCTTTGGATATTTTGCTTCTTCCACACATCACAGGGATGATGGGTGTCTCTGTGTTGCCAGTATCAAATCCGGCGTCCTTCAAACCATCGAGGAGATAATCGCGGTTTTCCCAAACTTTTCTAACATGTTCTGGCTCGGTTTCGAGCACGTCTATGGCAGCGATGCAGGCCGCGGCAACACCTGGTGGGACGGCGCCACTTAAAAGCCATGTTCTAGCCTTGTTGTAGGCGAAGTTTCTCAGGTCTTCGCAGCCGGAGATGTGTCCACCTATGACTCCAAAGGCCTTTGAGAAGGTTCCCATCTCGACGTGGACATCGTCCCTTCCTAGACCGAGATGGTCCACTATGCCCCTGCCGCCTTCACCTAGGACACCCTCGCCATGGGCGTCGTCGACATATACGCCTGCTCCACGTTCTTTGGCGATTTTAGCGATCTCTCTGAGTGGTGCTAGGTCTCCACCCATGCTGAAGACCCCGTCCGTTAGAACCCAAATGTGCCTGTAGAGTGGCTCATGTTTTTCGGCTTCGTCCATAACGCGCGTCAGGTCCTCTACATCCTTATGCTTGAATATAGCTCTCTCAGCTCGGCTCAGTCTAACTCCGTCGATTATCGAGCCGTGGTTCAATTCATCCGAGACGAAGAGGTCTCCCCTGCCAGCGAGTTGGGGAATCAACCCCTCGTTGACCATGTAACCAGTCTGGAACGTTAGTGAGGCTGGAGCTTTCTTGAACTTCGCAAGACGACGGTCTATCTCCTCGTGCAGAGTCATATTACCAGAGATCGACCGGTCGCTTCCTGCACCAGCTCCAAATTTGCGTGTCGCCTCGATCGTTGCTTCAACAACTTTTGGGTGAGTAGCCAGGTTAAGATAGTTGTTTGAACCGAGCATTAGGACCTCTTTTCAGTCTACCCTGCAGACCGGTTCGCTTGGAGACTCGAGAACCTTAAGCTCCCAGTTGAGGCTCTCATTGACCAAGCGCCGATATTCCTTGCCTAAATACTCTGTTGGATGACATGTACTTGACATATTAACCATGTTACGAAGCTTATATTCACGCCTTTCTAATATTTATCATGCTTGGGTTCCCGCCTTTACACTCTTGTTTTTCGCCGCACGGAATCCGAAGTAGCAGAAATACGCCTCAATTTAGAAATGTTAAATGGTGCTTTGTGGATTAATTGGTTTGGTTTGGGGTTTGTTCTCTCCTGTTCTCCACGTTTCCGGGTTTCTGATCCCCTCTGTTTTCACAGGTTGACACGTAGGTTGTAGAGGGCGATCTTGGTCACCAGCCCCCTAGCGATGTTCTTCAGAGTCATGACCATACTGTGCTCCACGAAGAGACGTTTGAAGGTGAAGAACACGGTCTCTGCCATCCATCGCCTACCATAGCCCTTGAGCTTAGCCCAATCATCGTAGCCTAGGTCCATGAACTGCCTCACCGCGAGCCTCCTGGTCGGTGATAAACACCATGGTCGATCTCAACATCTTTGAAATAAACATTTTATCTAGATCGTCTCATAGTATAATTGTGGTTATTGTATGTCTAGAAGGTTTATGAAGCGGATCCTTGTCACCGGCGCCACCGGCCAGATTGGGTCAGAGCTGGTGCCTGAGCTCCGCAGGATACACGGCAACGAAAATGTCGTGGTTGGTGCTCATCAGAGGCCACTGTCCGAAGACCTGAAGGAGTCCGGCCCATTTGAGACCGTGGATGTCACCGATAGAGACTCCATCGAGAAGGTGATGGAACAGTACGACATCGACACCATCTATCATATGGCTGCGATACTATCTGCTGCAGGTGAGAAGAATCCTTTACTGGCATGGGATGTAAATATAAATGGCACCCTAAACGTACTGGAATTAGCTAGAAAACATGACATAGTTCGCGTTTGGCATCCAAGCTCCATTGCCGTATTCGGGCCTGAGACCCCTCAAGACAACACGCCACAGGAGACGGTGCTGAAACCGAGGACGATGTATGGTTTGACGAAAGTCGCCCTAGAGTTGCTGGGCAACTTCTACTTTGAGAGATTTGGATTGGATGTACGCGGCGTTCGTTACCCTGGGATCATCAGCAGCGATACTCTTCCGGTTGGCGGAACTACAGACTATGCAGTGGAGATATTTTATGAGGCCATCAAGCAGGGGCATTATACCTGCTTCCTAAGGGAGGACACATTCCTGCCTATGATGTATATGCCAGATTGCATAAAGGCTACAATAGACCTTATGAATGCGGATCTATCAAAACTAAGACATCACACCGACTTCAACATATCAGCAATGAGTTTTTCCCCGAATGATCTCGCGGAAGAGATAAAGAAACACATACCTGAGTTTACTATCTCCTACGATCCTGATAGCAGACAGGCCATCGCAGATTCCTGGCCAAAAACTATCGACGACTCCGTGGCCTGTGAGGAATGGGGATGGAAGCCCAGCTATGATCTAGCTGCAATGACGAAAGACATGCTGAAAAAACTCAGAATACGATACGAATCAGGTCAACTCTAATAATAACATGTATCGTTACGATATCTAAGTTAAAATTTTTTAAATAAATATTCAAAAATACAAACCAATCCTATAATATTAATAGATTCTTCCATCGATCCCGAGCAAAAAACCAAGCCATACAACAAAGAACAAAAATCTTAAAAATTATAACTACTCATCAATTTATAGAGTTAAGATGAGTAAACAAACATTATCACCAAAAGATTTCTTCGGCTTCCAGCTTGGAAGCGATAGGAAGATCGCTCGATGGGAAAAGATCGTGGAGTACTTCAATAAACTTCAAGAGCAAAACGATAAGATCAAGGTCATAGATATGGGTCCTACAACAGAGGGTAACCCGTTTCTACTTGTCATAATATCCTCGGCTGACAACCTCGGCAACCTAGAACGCCTCAAGGAGGTGAACGCAAAGATCAGTGACCCCCGAGGCCTATCCCAAGAAGATGTCAAAGGACTAATAGCAGAGGGCAAAGCCGTCATCTGCCAGTCAATGAGCCTCCACGCCACAGAGATCGGCGGCACCCAGATGGCACCAGAACTAGCCTACGACCTGCTGACGAGGGAGGACGAGGAAACCCAGAGGATACTGGACAACGTCGTATTCTTGATGATCCCTTGCTTCAACCCAGACGGCGAGATAATGGTCGCAGACTGGTACAAAAAATGGCTCGACACCGAGTACGAGGGCACGAACCTACCTTGGCTGTACCATAAATACGTAGGACACGACAACAACAGGGACGCTTTCATGACGAACATGGTGGAATCGAAGTACGCCGCAAAGATAATGTACCAGGATTGGCATCCCCAAGCTTACCAGGACCACCACCACATGGGCAGCTATGGTGCCCGGCTCTATATAGCACCCTACTCTGATCCCATCCACCCTCATGGCGACCCGCTGATCTGGAGAGAGCACAGCTGGTACGGTGCCCATATGGCATATAAGCTTGAGGAGGCCGAGAAGACTGGGATACTAAACGCCGCGATATTCTCTGGCTGGGCTCACATGGGTTTCCACTGGCTCGGTATCTACCACAACATCGCCAGCATGCTCACAGAGTCCGCGAGCGCCAAGCTCGCCACCCCCCTATATATCCACCCAGAACAACTCCTAGGCAGAGGCTACGACAACCTCGTCGGAACACAACTTTTTCCCCACTACAAACCCCAGACCACCTTCCCCCATCCTTGGCAGGGAGGCTGGTGGAAGCTAAGGGATATCGTCGAACAACAGAAGATCGCATCATGGGCGTTACTGGACATAGCCGCCCGGTGCAAGGAGACGGTGCTCTGGAACGCCTACCTGAAGGCTAAGAGGCAGACAGAGAGGGGTGCCGAAGGCGAGCCCTACGCATTCGTAATACCGAATACTCAGCATGATCCCCTGACTGCCAAGTTGCTAATCGAGAAGCTTCTGGTTCAGGGCATTGAGATCCACAGGGCTGCGAAGGAGTTCAAGGTGGAATCTCTGACATATCCGGCTGCATCTTACGTGATATTCCTCGCTCAGCCCAAGAGGGGCGTAATAAAGACGCTGCTTGAGCATACTTTCTACCCCGATGATGCTTGGACAAGAAAGCAGGATGGATCACCCTATCGACCTTACGACAGTGCAACAGACACGATGGCAGAGTTCATGGGCGTACAAGTAGATCCTGTGAAGAAGAAGTTCGAGGGCGAATTCGAGATAGTATCCAAATACGAGAAGCCTACAGGTAAGATCGAAGGTAAATCAACCTTCGGCTATCTATTCGACTGCAGGCTCAACAACAGTTTCAGGGCCGTTAACCTCCTCCTCGCAAAGGACATCAAAGTCCAAAGAGTCAAGGAAGAGGTTGTTGCAGGAGGAGCCACCTATCCACCAGGAGCCTTCATCGCAGGAGTAGACTCCGAGGCCACGCTTGAGAAGGTGGCCAAGGATACAGGCGTCGACTTCATTGCACTGGATAAGGATCTGGAGACCGAGGAGATCAAACAGATGCACATTGGCATGTACCAGCGGTACTGGGGAGGCAACGCCGACGAGGGCTGGACCCGTTTCGTCCTTGAACAGTTCGATTTCCCCTACGACACCCTCATGGACGAGGATATCCTCAAGGGAGACCTCGACAGCTATGACGCCATAATACTGCCCAGCGACTCCCCAGCCATGATCACCGGAGGCGACGAACTCCAGAAATGGTGGAAAGAGAAAAGGCCCAACCAGCCCCTCCCAGAGTACCCGCCGGAGTATCAGAGCGGCATCGGCGACGAGGGCGTAAAAGCCATAAAGGAGTTCACTGAGAAAGGTGGGACACTGATTACGCTCGGAGATGCCTGCGACTTCGCCATAGAGAAGCTAGAGTTAAAGATGAGGAACTCCCTTAAGGATATCGATCCCAAGGAGTTCTATTGTCCAGGCTCGACGCTAAAGGCAAAGGCAGACATTTCCCATCCCCTCGCCTACGGCATGCCCGAGGACATGCTCCTTCTGCTATGGAGTTCCCAGGCCTTCGAGGTCTTACCTCACGGGTTCAACGAAGACTACGAGGTCGTAGTGAAATATCCTGAGCGGGACATACTGCAGAGCGGATGGCTCATCGGCGAGGAGAAGATAGCGAAAAAATACGCAATGATCTCAGCCAAATGTGGAGAAGGCAAGGTAGTTCTCATCGGGTTCAGACCCCAGAACAGGGCCCAGACACATGGCACCTACAAACTATTATTTAATAGTCTCTTCTGCTAAAATCTATCCTCCTTTTTATTTCAATAAATTCACAAATGATTTTTGTTTTATTTCAGAATGGAAAGAACCTTCTCCAGCCTTTCTTGGGAGACTTACCTTCCTCCACCGCCCTAGCCTTTTTCCGCCTAATCTTCTCTTCCTGTTTCCCTCTTTCCTCCAGCTCTTGGATGAGCCTCTCCACGTTCTCCTTGTTCTGAAAGGTGGCTAGGTAGGGCATGCTCCTGTCGCCTATGAAGGGAATGAACGGAGCGATCATGAAGCGGGACAGCTGCCCCCCGACAGATGCAAGGGGCTTAATAGACTCCAAGACTAGGATGGCTATGAGATCCATATCGTATTTATATATGGTCTCAGCCGCCTTCTTGATCATCTCGTCTTTTTCTTTATCGGATGGGTTATCCCACATCATTGGTGCATCTCATATCTTTTGTATTATTGAATATTTATTTATTTGTCTTCAATAGAGGAAAAAATCGTTAAGCTGAAGGGCATGGAAACTAGCGTTAATGAGAATAATAAAAAAGGGGGTTGAGTAAGTCTATCTTCCAGTGTACCACTCGATCTTATTGGTCTTGTAGCCGTATATTAGGATGACAACTATGATCACTAGGAACGCGTAAGTAATCATACTGACCCGTGGATCTAGCATGGCGACTAGGCGACCTATGACCAGTTCCATCCTGAATGAGACGGTCTGCCCGTAGGTCACTCCGAAGGCACACAGCAGGAACACCCTGCCGCCTGTGTGTATGTACTTGTAGACTCCAGATTCTTGGGTCGTGAAGATGAAGTAGGCAGCGGTTAAGCATGTTCCGATCACCATCACTATGTTGTTAAACGAGTTCAAAGGGAGCACCGTCGCTTGGATCTGCCCCAAGAAGTCTGCCATCACCGTCGTCCTCATGGCGAGCCCTAGGCCCACTCCCACCGTCAACACGACGGGGTATCGTGAGATCCACATGTACTTAGCCTTTAGACGGCCCAGCAACATCAGAGAGAGGAGTATGGCGATTATGTAGACGAATTCTCCCTCAGCCACCTTGCTGAGGGCATTCTTACGTATGAAGTCCCAGTTCACCGCGAAAATGTAGCCACCGAGTATTCCCATGTAGATGTTCTCTGTGATTCTAGAGATCGGGTTATCGCCGATCAGGACAGAATAGGCTCCGAGAGAGACAAGCGACCCAGCTATCAATCCTAATATCTCTGCGTCCATCAAGCCTCACCTCTCATCCTCTGTATGAAGTACAGTACGTTTCCAAGGATCACCAGTAACATCCAGAGCAGTCCTCCAAAGTTAGTCGCCATGGCCTGCCCCAGGGCTGGTCCAGGCAGGCTGAGGAGGAACTCGTACTCCGCGGATCCCCTAACCCCGCCGAACAAGCCTTGCAGCTGACCTGCGCTGATGTAGGGACTGAAGTTGGGAACCTCATTTGTCGTACACATGCCAGTCATTGGAATGTCGAAAGGCACTGAGACCTGCCGTACACCATACCCTATGCTAGCTTCGGATCCGCCCCACCAAAGGACGGCAGAAAACGCAGTTGCGTCGTTGATACCCTCCAACAGGGGGATGTCATCGATGGGCGTGCCGAAATAGTCCGCTGAAACCGTGGCACGGATATCGTTGACAAGCGAGCCTACGCCAGCCTCCCCTCCTGCGATATATCCCAAGTGAACCCAGTTCACACCGTTTTCGGCGGGCGTACCAGCAGGAAGTTTATCTAAAGCCGTCTCGATGGCTGTCATCGTCCAGACATTCTGCTCCGTACCGATGCTAAATAAAACGATCTTCACGCCTTTCGTTAGCATATGATAGATCTGAACCACCATCCCAGGTCCACCCTGGGGGTAGGTGGCGGCATTTAATCCGCCCTCGAAGAGGACGATAGATCCCTCTGGGATGCTATCGGAGAAATCGAAAGCCTTCTGAGAGTAGTCCTGAATCGCCATCGGAAGGATGACGGGGTTCAAGATGGGGAAGGCCAACGCGATGAACATTAAGACGAAGATGATCCTCGGGTCGAGGTTCAGTAACCTATCCATTATACTCATCTCATTCTCCTCCTGCCCTCTCCTCTCGGATGCCCAGGTGCTCCTTCTGCCTGCCTGTAAACACCCTGACACCTAGACCCATGATGCCCAGCGATGTGCCCATGATCATCCCCCTAAAGCCCGCAGAGCTTGGGAAGGATCTAATCCACTCGCCGATTGGAACCACGGGCGGGAATATTATGGCGCCGATGGGTATCAGCATCATCAGCACGATGAACCCACAAACCAGTAGTACTGCTGCACTCCAGTTCCTAGCCCTGAAGACTCTGTAAGCCGCGGATGTGATGTAGAAAGCCGTAAGCGAGTAGAGGGCGGCTCCTATGGGTGCTGTCATGTTATTATAGATCCATAGGAAACTCTCGTTCCTGATTCCGATCAGACCTAAGCCGATGGTGATCAGTAGCGAGACTATGAAGAATATGCTGTAGTACCATTCGCTCTTCTTTTGCGAGATCGTTCTAACGTGGGCTATTGTGAGGAAGATAATCCCTAGCATCAACGCGGCGGCTGAGACGATTGTCACGAATGACCTTGTAGTGATATTGAAGTTGGTAACAACGTCCGGCATCGGGAAGAAGTGCTCCAAGACCATTAGAATACCCAAGAGGGCAGTCAGAAAGATCGGGAGCTGAATCTTATATACTCTGTCACTCATTCATCTCACCTACCATGCGAATATCCCCGAGACATCGAAGCCGACGGTCGCTAGAATCGAGCCCAGCAGGATTAAGATAAGGGCTACGTATTTACCGATGTCCTGACCTGCGAGGGAGGCAGTTTGCGTCGGATCCTCTGAAACGTAAGCACCCAGTGCGTAGAGTTCCTCCCCTATGAGGCTGTAGTCACAAATGGCGACTAGGAAAGGTATGTTGTGGGTGGTGTCGGTGGCGCCAAGGGTAAGGGCACCCACTCTGGCGGCGTTCTCTGTGAAGATTACGGCCTTGTGGTACCAGCTGCCGAGGAAGAAGACCCCAGCCACCTTCTGGCTCCACATGTTGTTTATGATGTACATCCTGTCGGCGCCGTCGGGTAGGTACATGACTGTGCCGAAGGGATCGAAGTCCTCGGGCTTGCCCTCGGCCTTGTATGCCTCCTCGACGATGTCATTGGCGATAGAGTAAGCCAGACCCTGGACCACAGGGACAAAAAACTTGGCCCCAAGCCGGGCTGCCATCCTCGCAGTATAAGATAGGATCTGAAAGGCCGCGACCGTCGGAGCCAGCACGCTCGGTGTCGTCATGTCGACGGTGTCCATGAGGTACCAAGCCGGGGCGCCCATCTCGACGCATCTACCTATGATCTCCTCGATGGAGTCGACGGCTTGAAACCGTCTGAGTTTTGGCATCTTTCCTGAGTAAGATCGCTGCATATAGTACAGAATCCCTGCTACGATTATGATCAGAATTGATAGACCTAGTATTCTTCCAGTTATTAGTATAGACATTTTTATCCGAAGAGAGATTGTAATCATTTATTATAAAAGGTTTTAGAAAAACCCCTAAAATTAAGTTTTAAATCGACATGTATTTATAAGATGTTAGAATACTCCGAACCATTGGAGCGAGGTTAATCGAAATCCTCTAAAGGTTATTAGCGGGGAGTGTTGCCTGCCTCAGAGCAAGGGTTTGCCTACCCGGGAGCAGAAGCCTTCAGGTGGCACGCCACCATCCTACCGCCCTCCACATCCACAAGCTGAGGCTCCTCCCTTCCGCAGATTTCCTCGGCGTAGGGGCACCGGGGGTGGAACCTGCAACCTGATGGCGGCTCGATGGCCGTCGGAACCTCCCCCTTTATTTGGGGCTTAGGGTTATCGGAGTAGAGCCGTGGCACCGATGAGATGAGGGCCGCAGAGTATGGATGTATAGGGGCTTTGATGATTTCCTCGGTTCGACCTATCTCCACGATCTTGCCAAGGTACATCACCGCTATCCTGTCACAGACGTACCTGGCCACAGCCAGGTCATGGGTGATGAACAGGAAAGATATGTTGAATCTCTCCCTTAGATCCTTAAGCAGGTTCAGTATACCTATCCTCATCGAGACATCTATCATGGAAACGGGTTCATCGGCCACGATGAATTCAGGGTTAAGGATCAAGGCTCTCGCCACGGCTACTCTCTGCCTCTGGCCGCCGCTCAGTTCGTGTGGATAGTTGTATAGGAAGGTCTCGACGGGGGTAAGCTCAACGATCTCCATCATCGCGGTGATCCTCTTCTCGGCCTCCGATGTAGGAATTCCATGGATGTTCATGGGCTCGGCAATGATGTCGTAGATAGTCTTCCGTGGGTCAAGGCTGCTGTAGGGGTCTTGGAATATTATCTGAGTCCTCCTCCGGAACTCCTTTAACTCGTTTCCGTCCAGGTTGTTGATGTCGGAGCCGTCGAAAAGGATCTCTCCGGAGGTCGGGTTCTCTAGGAGCAGGAGTAGCCTTCCTGTTGTGGTTTTGCCGCAGCCGCTTTCCCCCACCAAGCCGAAGCTCTCTCCTTTCTTGATGCCGAAGCTGACTCCGTCCACTGCATGCACGTAGATCTCCTTCTCCCCCAGCAGGGAGGAGAGGATGCCCTTGTTTATGGCGAAGTACTTCCTGAGGTTCTGCGTCTCTATCAGGTATCCGTCGATCTTCGTCACTCTTCTACCCCCTGAGGTGGCATGCTACCCTGTGCCCCGACCCCAATGTGATCATTTCAGGCTCCTCCCGTCTACACCTATCGGTGGCGTGGGGGCACCGGGGGTGGAACCTGCACCCCGTCGGTGGGTTCATCAGGCTCGGCGGCGCACCGCCTATAGCCTTGAGGTGCTTCCCCTCCCCGTCGATCGTGGGGAACGCTTCCATGAGGCCTGTGGTGTACGGGTGGAGGGGCTCCTTGATGAGGGTCCCTGTGTCGGTGACCTCCATGAGCTTACCCGCGTAGAAGATGCCCACGCGGTCGCATAGCTCCATTATGACGGAGAGGTCGTGGGTGATGAGGATCAGTGAGAGATTCAGCTCCTCCCTGAGCCTGTTGATGAGGTCGATGATCTGTCTCTGGATGATTACGTCTAGGGCAGTGGTGGGCTCGTCGGCTATGACAAGGTCAGGGCTGAGGGCGAGCGCCATGGCTATCATGGCCCTCTGCTTCATCCCTCCGCTGAACTCGTGGGGATAGTTGTCCACCCTTGACTCGTCGATCCCGACGAGCCTAAGCATTTCTCTGGCCCTGCTCAGCGCTTCCTCCTTGGAGGCCTTGTCGTGGTGGATAATGGCCTCGCATATCTGGTCCCCAACCTTGTAGACGGGGTTGAGGGCGTTCATCGCTCCCTGGAAGATCATGGATATCCTCTTCCACCTGATGGCGTCGATCTCCTCAATCGACTTCTCTAGGAGGTCCTCACCCTGGAACATTATCCTGCCGCCCTCTATTCGACCGGGGGGCTTGATAAGCCGCATAACCGATAGAGCCATGGTGGTCTTCCCGGACCCCGATTCGCCTGCCAGCCCGAAGGCCTCGCCTTTCCTTACCTGTAAAGTCACGCCGTCTACTGCCTTTACCACGCCGTCCATGGTATGGAAGTAGGTTCTGAGGTCTTCTATCTCAAGCAACTTCAACTCTTCACCGCCTCCTCAGCCTCGGGTTGAATATGTCGCTCAAGGTGTAACCCACGAAGGTGAAGCCCAGTCCCACCATAGTGATGCATAGCCCCGGCGGCACGATCCACCACCACGCCCTCCTGAGGAAGGCACCGTACGCCTGAGCGTAGTAGAGGAGCATACCCCAGCTAACGTGGGTAGGGTCTCCCAGCCCGAGGAAACTCAGCCCCGCTTCCCCTAGGATGGCGCCGACTACGCTTAGCACTGCTTGGGGCAGGATGAGGCCCACGACATTGGGCAGTATGTGGTCGTATATGATCCTGAATGAGCCCGCACCAGCGGCCTTGCTACATCTCCGTCCGGAGCAATCTGGACCAGCCTGTCGTAAACGCTGGGCTCTATTCGTATGGGCACGAGGCACCACTTCAGCTCCTTCTCCATAAGGCTCCTTACTCCCTCCTTTAGATGAGGAACTGATGGAGGACTTAGAGTTTGGCCGAAGCGAAAGACAGGCACGTTTCGACCATGGCGAGGGCCCTGCTCTACATAATAGAGAAGCTACAAGGAAAGGCCTGACGCTCGTCAAGATTCATCTAGTTAAATGACAGGCTACCTTGTGACCCGAGCTAACCTCTATTGAAAGGGGTTCCTCTCTTTCACATAACTCCTCCGTATATGGGCATCTCGGGTGAAACCTGCAACCCGAAGGAGGGTTCAGTGGACTCGGAACGTCTCCTTTAAGTATAATCTTCACATGCTTAAGATCTGGATCCGGTATCGGGATGGCTGAGAACAGTGCCCTCGTGTAGGGATGCAGGGGGTTTTCAAAGAGCTCGACCTTTGTTCCTGTCTCAACGATTTTTCCAACATACATCACAGCGATTCGGTCGCTCATGTATTCGATAACTGAAAGGTTGTGGGATATGAACATGTATGTGAGATCCAGCTCCTTCTGCAGTTTTAGTAGGAGGTTCAGAATCTTTGCTTGGACGGATACGTCTAAAGCCGAAGTCGGCTCGTCGAGAACTATGAATTTAGGGTTTAAAATAAGAGACCTAGCTATTCCAATTCTCTGCCTCTGCCCACCGCTGAACTCATGAGGGTATCGATAAAGATGTTCCTTCTTTAGA
>DATKWN010000034.1:0-2407 GCA_035529515.1 Candidatus Krumholzibacteriaceae bacterium
AGGTGCTGGGGATGGGATTTGAACCCACGCTCTTTATCCGGCATAGGCGCTGGTGCCTATTCCTCTGGATCATGAGTCCAGCGCATTAGCCAAGCTATGCTACCCCAGCTCCCAACTAGATACCATGAAGCTTTTATTTAAATCATGACGATGTGACGCGAATGCAGTTTCATCAACGAAGCATCACCGGAATATCCAGTGCATCGCTTGAGGATATGACGTTTCACCCGTCCTGCACACGTCTTATCAACCCACGTGACCGGAGTTAACCATAATGAGTGCAGTCGACAGCGTAATCGAGCTCATAGGGAACACGCCGCTCGTAAGACTCAACAGCGTCACGGAGGGCCTCGACGCCGAGGTCTGGGCTAAGCTGGAGTACATGAACCCCACGGGGAGCATCAAGGACAGGGTGGCCCTGAGGATGATAGAGGACGCCGAGAGGCAGGGGCGCCTGAAGCCGGGGTACACCATCGTGGAGTCCAGCACGGGGAACACGGGCACCTCCCTCAGCTTCATGGGCACGCTCAAGGGCTACAGGGTCGTCATCTACGAGACCACCCCCGGGAAGATGGGGGAGGAGAAGAAGAACCTCATGACGGGCTACGGCGCCGAGGTAAAGACCATGTCCCCCGGCGAGTACGAGGGACTCAGCGGGGTGCCCGGCGCCGAGGTGGAGCTGCCAGGCAGACGGATATGCCTGGCCCTGGAGAGGAGCGACCCCAAGGTCTGGTGGGCCAGGCAGTTCGCCAACCCGTCCGGCGTCGAGGCCCAGAAGGAGACAGGCAGAGAGATACTCGAACAGACAGGCGGAAAGGTGGACGCCTTCGTGGCCTCCATAGGCACCGGCGGCACCCTCATGGGGGTCGCCCAGGTGCTGAAGGGGCACTCGGAGAAGGTGAGGGTCGTGGGCGCCATCCCGGCGGGCTCCAAGAAGGAGATGAAGCCGGGGAAGCCGTACCCCAAGAGCGAGATAGAGGGCGGCATCATAGCGGAGATGGTGATGACACCCGGCCTCGTCGACGACATAGTGCAGGTGACCGACGGGGAGGCCGTGGAGATGGCGATGAGGCTGTGGCGCGAGGAGGGAGTGTTCGCGGGGATGTCCTCGGGAGCCAACGTGGCGGTCGCCCTCAGGCTGGCAGGGGAGATGGGCAGGGGCCAGAGGGTGGTCGCCGTGATGCATGACAGCGGGGACAGGTACCTAACTTCGAGGCACTACGTTACATAGACCCGGCTACCCGACGACCCTGAGCGTATCCTCAGGGCTGGAGAGGAGCTGTGGTCCCCCGGGTTTGACGGCTACGACGTCCTCGTGGAGTATGCCGCCCCAGCCCACCTCGTAATAGGGGGTCTCGAAGCAGAGCACCATGTCCTGCATGAGCTTAACGCCCTTGGGGCCTACTGTGGGTGGATCGTAGCCTTCGATGCCCCAGCCGTGTCCGGTGTGGTGCCGCCTGTAATGGGCTATACCTTCCCTGCGGACGGTGTCGACGGCGGCGTTGAATATTCTTGCGGTGTCCTCTCCGGGCTGAGCCATCTGGACGGCCTTCTGCTCCCCGGCGTGTATCGCGTGCCAGTACTTCTTGAGCTTGTCCCCTGCCTCCATGTAGGCGGCTACACGGGCCATGTCGCAGGGGTAGCCCATGTAGGTGGCTCCGCCGTCGAAGCGGATTATATCCCCCGGCTGTAGCCTGTACTTGGAGGGCTGGGCTATGTCCGAGAAGGCTGTGCGTCGGCCGAACGCGACAGGCGGCCAGAAGGCGCCGAGGTACGAGTTGCTCTGCCCGCCCTCGTGGATGATGGTGGTCTGCCAGACGTCGGCGAACTCACGCTCGGTTATGCCCCTGTGGATGGAGTCCAGTGACGCCTCCCAAGCCTTCTCCGTGATCCTTGTAGCGGTCTTGATGCGGCTGATCTCTTCACTGGTCTTGACCATGCGTATCTCGGTGAACAGGGCTTGAGCCGGCACGGGCACCACAGAGGGGAGGCGTTTCTTGATCATGCCCCAGAGGGGGTGACTGCCCCGGAGGTTGGACTCGTCGACGCCGATTCTTCCCTCGGTGAGCCCCCGCTCCATCAGTGCGTCGATGAGCAGCTTTGAAGGGTCTCTGGGCTTTGACTGCTCCCACTGCCTCTTGGCTTCGGCCACGGCTCTCTCCTCCGGGGTGAGCCCGTCCATGGTGGGAGGTGCCTCTATGTAGAACTCTCCGTAGTACCGTACGTCCCGAAACCATGGTGGGGACATGAGGGCGACGGGGGTCGTGCCTGCGATGGAGGTTACCATGAGGGGCTCGGTTCCACGTTCAAGCGGTATCACTGCGAGGCTGTCACCGTAGGGGCTGCAGTCGGTTGAGTAGAATACGTTGGCTGGGGACGAGGCGACCAGAGCCAGTAAGTCGTTTTC
>DATKWN010000035.1:0-20069 GCA_035529515.1 Candidatus Krumholzibacteriaceae bacterium
GAAGAGGAAACAGGCAGGGAAAAACTCTGGACCGTGAGCTCTCAAAGATTCTGAAGAGATCTGCAAGAGGAAGCCTCATACTTGTGATGGGACAGGTTGCGTCGACCCTCATCGTCGCCCTTGGGATGATCTACGTCTCAAGGGTCCTAGGCTCCACAACTTTCGGCATAGTCTCGATCGCTCAGGCCCCGATAGGCGTAGCTTATCTCCTCATAAACGTTGGCACAGATCAGGCCCTCACCAAGTACCTCTCACAATTCCGATACGAGAGAAAGAATGAGAACCTGCGCCGCCTAATGGAGTCTGGAGTCATCATCAGCATTGTCTTTGGCCTCTTCTACTCGTTCGCCACATATCTCTCGGCAGGCTTCTTGGCGAACCAAGTCTTCCATGAGCCCGAGATAGAGGTGCTCGTCAAGATCTTCTCCATCGCGATCCTTGGTCAATCACTCATAACCACGTCGTGGGCGGTGATTATCGGCTACGAACGTATGTCGCTGAAGAGCTACCACTCTGTCTTCTACTCGATCCTGAAGAGCCTGACTGGACCAGTCCTCGTCTATCTAGGCTACGGGCCAGTAGGGGCCGCATTGGGAGAGGCTGGCCCCATGATGTTCGCCGGGGTTCTGGGCGTCGTGTTTGTCTATGTGATATGGAAGTCGGTGAAGAAATCGCAGTCCACCATCTCCCACATGGAAGGCGTGAAGATGCTGATGGTCTACGGCTACCCGCTGTTCTTCTCGAACATTGTAGCCGGCTTCAGGCCCTACATAAACACGTATCTGCTCTCCCAGTTCGTAGCCAACAACCTCATAGGCAACTATAGCGTCGCGACGAGGTTCTCAGCCCTCCTGGGTTTCGTCGTTACCCCGATTTCCCAGACCATGTTGCCCCTGTTCTCCAAGTTCGAGAACAAGCAGGACGACTTGGAGTACGTCTATAAGGCGTCTATCAAGTACACGTCCCTCATCGTATACCCCATGGTTGCGGCGATAATCGCCATGTCACCCCAGATCATCGAGATACTCTACGGGGACGCGTATCCTCAGGCCTCCCTCTACATGAAGCTCTACCTCGCCTTATTCTTCTTCACCGGCCTAGGCTCTCTGAGCAATATTAGGCTGCTGAACAGCCAGCGAATGACCAAGACCACTCTTAACATCAACTTGCTCCAGAACCTTGTCACTCTCCCCCTGAACGTCTTCCTGATTCCTCGATATGGGGTCATCGGGCTTCTGGTCTCGGAGCTCATCGGCCCCAGGGTCGGGACAGTCTACTCGCTTTGGGCTGTAAAGAAGAAGTTCGGGTTCACACCAGACTATCAGGCCACTGTGAAGACATTCCTCCCGTCTTTCACCGGGTTCATAGCCGCTGCTTACTTGTTCTCTCTTGTATCCTGGAATCCTTGGCTTGAGCTCTTCTCGGGTGGGCTCATCGTCTTGATGATATACTTGGTAGGCATCGTGGCCCTTGGGGCGTTGTCGAAGAAAGATGTATGCGATATCAGAGTCATCACGGAGTCCATCGGGCCTATTTCTGGTCTAGTGAGGCCGGCGCTCAAACTGATCGAGAGATACGCCTCGGAGTAGCGTTCCAGCGTTTCTCCTTCAACCATAAATTAAATTTAAGCAAAACTACAAACATAATTATAGTTAATACTATAAAAAGAGGGATTCATGAGGAGATGTGTATGGTATCCTCCAAAGAGCTGCTTAAGGAACTGCTAACCGACGAGAAGCTAGGATACTGCCAGAACTGTGGTTCATGTTCGGCTAGCTGTCCAATGGCGAGGGTTATCCCCGAGAAGTATAACCCGCGCACGCTTCTCCAGAGAGTCCACCTGGACCCTGACGGGATGTCTGAGAAAGAGGAGCTATGGCTCTGTGCATGGTGTTACAGGTGCACCGAGCGGTGCCCTCAAGGCATCCAGCCAACGGAGATCTTCCTCCTTACGAGGAACTTCGCTGCTGAGAAAGGCATGATTCCCCCTAACCCCCGGCGCATCATACAGGAGATAATGAACTCAGGTAGATCCATGCCCTATGATGAGTTCATAGACGAGCTCCGCGAAGACTATGGGCTTCCACCGATTGGGGAGGTGCCCACCAAGGTGCTGGAGGAGCAGAGGAAGATAGTCGGCGAGGAGTTTCTGGGGATGGTGAAGTGATGTCCTCCGAGTACGCTCTGTTTCCAGGCTGCGTAGCCTCGGTGAGGGAGATCGGATACGAGGTAGCTATCCGGAACGTGTTCAAGGCCCTCGGCATCACGCTGAGAAAGGTAGAGGACTTCAGTTGCTGTCAGCCGGCGTGTCTGGTCCACAGCATCGATTACGTTAAAGGCCTCGCTTTGACGTCAAGGAACTTGGCGGTTGCGGAGGAGACCAGCCTACCCATGCTGACGCTGTGCTCCAGCTGTTACGGCAACCTCTCTCGCGCCAAGCACCTGCTAGACGAAAACAGTGACCTCAAGGACGAGGTTAACGGCCTCCTAGCTAAGGCTGGCCGGAAGTATAGGGGTGGCGTCAAGATCGAGCACGTGGTTACAGTTCTTCATGACGAGTCCATGCTTCCCTATTTAGAGAAGAAGATATCGAATCCACTGAGCAAATTGAAGGCCGCCCCCTTCTACGGGTGCCACATCTTCATGCCGGCGAAGTACTCCAAGTTCGACGATCCAGAGTTCCCCCATAAACTCGACGAGCTGATAGAGATCACTGGAGCCGAGTCTTTGGACTACAACGAGAAGACGAGCTGCTGCATCGGGTGCGGCTCGTTCTTCGGCGAGGTATCCGAGGAGGCTTCGGTGCTGCTTTCAGAGAAGATAATTGGCAGCGCGAAGGAGAAGGGTGCCGACTGCGTCGTCACTACTTGTCCCTTCTGCATCATGCAGCTGGAGATAGGACAGATCAAGCTACGTGAGCAGGGAAAGGATTTTGGGGTTCCTGTGATACACTACGTTGACCTTCTAGGACTTTCCATGGGTTTGAAGCCCGAAGAGCTTGGGCTTGACCTGCGAAGAATAAACATGGAGCCGGTGGTTTCACGACTCTAGAGTATATTTTCGACCCCATCAAAAAGGTATTAAACATATTGGACAGCGTATGGTGATGTGTTTGAGCTCAGATGTTGATCAGAGAGAAGTTGAATTCATTTCCCTCATGCTGCAGAAGTCGGTCGGAGAGATGCACGCTGAGGTATGTGATCAGTGTGGTAAGTGTTCATCTGCCTGCCCCGTATCAAAGGAGATAGAGGGCTTCAACCCCCGCCAGCTGATAGCGAGGGTGGCCCTGGGGAAGATGGATGAGCTTCTTGCAGATGAGGCTATCTGGACTTGTACAACCTGCCTGAAGTGCAGGGAGAGGTGCCCCGAGGAGATCTCGCCATACGACGTCATCCTCGTGCTGAGGAACTTGGCGTACCGCGCTGGCCTCAACTACCCCGGGGGATACGACGACTTCATCAACGGCATATTGGAGCGTGGCTTCATCTCTGAGCCTCAGGAGGTCAGGGCACGCGGGGGCGGGAAGCTGAGCCGTGGGGCTCTAGGGCTCCCCGGAGTCAAGGGCCCCAAGGATATGGGCGTCTTCAGGGGCATCGTCGAGAAGATAATCGAGGCAGGTAAGGGTAATTGAAGTACGCGTTATATCTGGGATGCACCGTCCAGTCGGACCAGTACGGGTTCGAGGCTTCCGTGAGGGAGACTCTGCCGAAGCTAGGCGTGGAGCTGGTCGACATGGACGACGTAAGCTGCTGCGGCTTCCCGGCGCTAAGCAGCGTATCCGTGACTGGGTGGCACTATCTATCAGCTAGGAACCTGGCGATAGCCGAGAAGATGGGGCTAGACGTCCTCCCCCTCTGCAACGGCTGCCACCTCTCCTTCATAGAGACTATTCACGCGTTGGAGGCGGACCCTGGACTAAAGGAGATAGTCAACAGGAACCTTGAGAAAGAGGGCTTGCACTACGAGGGAACCGCCAAGGTTGTTCACCTCATCGAGGTCCTTCACGACGTAGTTGGGGTAGAGGGTATAAGTGAAAAAGTGAAGACGAGGCTGGAAGGCGTCAAGCTGGCGGCTCACCCCGGCTGCCACGCGATAAGACCCAGCGACCTGCAGAAGGTGGACGACGCTGAGAACCCGCAGAAGCTGGACACCCTGATCAAGGCCCTCGGCGCCGAAACCTTCGACTACCCCGAGAAGATAGACTGCTGTGGTTCACAGCTAGCCGTCTCGTCTGGCAGGAGCACCTTGAAGATCGCGGGTGAGAAGCTTCAGGCGGTCCAGTCCTACGGCTTCGATGGGCTAGTCACTACGTGCCCCTTCTGTTTCAAGATGTACGACGGCAGACAGAGGGCGATAAAGGGGGCCATAGGGGACCGCTCGCTTGAGGTTCCGGTATTCTACTACACCCAGATCCTTGGGCTCGCCTTGGGCTCCTCGCCTGAGAAGCTGGGGCTCCAGATGAACCAGAGCCCAGTGGATGGCGTTGTCAATAAAATCCTCGGAGACGATGAGTAATGGGTAAACCTGTTCTAGTTATAGGCGGAGGCGTCGCTGGTATCCAGGCCGCCCTTGACCTCGCAGACCGTGGGCTCAAGGTCCACCTCGTCGAGAAGTCGCCGAGCATAGGCGGCGTGATGGCTCAGCTCGACAAGACGTTCCCCACCATGGACTGCAGCATCTGCATCCTCGCCCCAAAAATGATAGAGTGCTTCAGGCACCCAAACATCACCATCCACACCCTCAGTAAAGTCACTGGAGTGTCAGGGGGACCCGGCGGCTTCAAAGTGAAGGTGCTTAAGGAGCCACGCTCCGTGGACGCGTCCAAGTGCACAGGCTGCGGCGTCTGCAGCGAGAAGTGCCCCACCAAGGTAAAGGACGAGTGGCAGGAGGGCCTCACAGAGAGGAAGGCTATTCACATCATGTTTCCACAGGCGGTGCCACTAATAGCATGCATCGACAGGGACAACTGCCTCTACTTCCAGAAGGGCATATGCCAAGTCTGCTCCAAGGTCTGCCAAGCCGGAGCCATCGACTACGAGCAGAAGGCGGAGGAGATCGACCTAGACGTCTCTTCAATAATCGTGGCGACGGGCTTCCAGGAGTACGATCCCAGCGAACTGGGCGAGTACGGCTACAGCCGCTTCGAAGACGTCATCACAGCCAAGGAGTTCGAGCGGCTGGTCTGCGCGTCCGGCCCGACGGGAGGCCACCTGAACAGGCCCAGCGACGGGAAGCTTGCCCACAGAGTCGCGTTCGTCCAGTGTGTAGGCTCCAGGAGCCACCAGAAGGGCTACCCGTTCTGCAGCAGCGTGTGCTGCATGTACGCGACGAAGGAGGCCGTGCTCATCAAGGAGCACGAGCCTGCGTCGGACGTCACCATATTCTACATGGACCTCAAGGTCTTCGGCCAGGGCTTCCAGGAGTTCGTGGACCGCGCCCAGTCTCACTGGGGAGTAAAATACATCAGGGGTCGGCCCGGCGAGATCAGGAGAAACCCTGTCACGAAGGACCTCACCGTCTGGTACGAGAACACCGACACGGGGGAGGTGGCCGAGAAGGAGGTTGACCTCGTGGTGCTCTGCACGACCATGATATCGAGGCCGGAGAACAAGGAGCTCGCCGACGTCCTCGGCCTAGAGCTTGATGAGTGGGGCTTCTTCGAGCCGCTGGACCCCGTCATGAACCCCATCGAGACGGACAAGCCGGGGATATTCATCTGCGGCTGCTGCCACGGCCCAAGGGACATACCTGAGTCGGTGGCGGAGGCCAGCGGCACGGCTGCATGCGCCGCAGAGACGGCGAGGAGGTACGGCCAATGAGCGAGGAGCCGAGGATAGGCGTCTTCGTCTGCCACTGCGGAATCAACATCGGGGGCTACGTGGACGTCCCGGAGGTAGTCAAGTACTCTATGACGCTGCCAGACGTCGTATACGCTGAACCCAACCTATACACGTGTTCATCTGATGGGCTCCAGAAGATCAAGGAAGCCATCGAGAATCATCGCCTGAACAGGGTTGTCGTGGCGTCGTGCACGCCTAGAACCCATGAGCCGCTTTTCCAGGGCGCCTGCGAGGAAGCCGGGCTCAACAAGTATATCTTCGAGATGGCGAACATCAGGGACCAGTGCAGCTGGGTGCACATGCACGAGCCCGAGAAGGCGACCCAGAAGGCTAAAGACCTGGTCAGGATGGCCGTCGCGAAGGCCAGGCTGCTGACTCCCGAGGAGGAGCCAGAGATCGACATCCATCCCACCGGGCTCGTAATAGGCGGCGGAGTCTCAGGCATGACCGCGGCTCTGTCTCTCATGAACCAGGGATTCAAGGTGCATCTGGTCGAGAAGGAGGACAAGCTGGGAGGAGCTCTCAACGAGCTGGGCACTCTGTTCCCCACCAACGTCAAGGCTAGCGAGGTGCTGAAACCCCTGATCAATGGCGTTGAGGAGAGCCCCGACATCGTTGTCCACCTCAACTCCACTGTGAAGGAGGTCAAGGGCTTCATCGGCAACTTCGAAGCCGAGATCGAGTCGAAGGAAGGCTCCGAGCTATTCGAGGTCGGCACCGTTATCGTCGCCACGGGGGCGGACTACCTGGACCCCGTGGGCCTCTTCGGCTACAGCGAGGTTCAGGGCGTCGTCACCCAGCTTGAACTTGAGCAGAAGATGAAGGAAGGCTCCCTGGGTGACGTGAAGTCCGTCGTCATGGTTCAATGCGCGGGCTCCAGGATCGAGGAGCGGCCCTACTGCAGCAGGATATGCTGCACGGAGGCCATGAAGAACGCTTCTCTGCTCAAAGAGGAGGACTCGGACAGAGACATATACGTCCTGTACCGGGACCTCCAGACCTACGGCATCGAGTACACCGAGATGGAGTGGGACGCCAAGCGGAAGGGTGTGAAGCTCGTCAAGTACGACAAGGCACGGCCCCCCGTGGTCACGGAGGGCGAGAGGGGCCCCGTGGTCAAGGTCTGGGCGTCTCTACTCAACGAGGAGCTGACCATCAAGCCGGACCTCGTGGTGCTTTCGGCGCCCCTGGTGCCCAACCCGGACAACAAGACGCTGAGCCAGCTGCTCAAGGTGCCCCTCAACCGGGACGGCTTCTTCATGGAGGCCCACGTAAAGCTGAGGCCGGTGGACTTCGCCACGGATGGCATATTCGTATGCGGCACGGCTCACAGCCCCAAGGAGGTGGCTGAGAGCATCAGCCAGGCTAAGGGCGCCGCGTCACGCGCCGGCATACCCATGGCCAAGGGCAGGCTCAAGACGGCGGCCATCACGAGCGTCGTCGACGAGGACAAGTGCTGTGGCTGCGGAACGTGCATCGAGATGTGCGCCTACAACGCGATAACGAAGAACGAGCGGGGGCTAGCCCAGGTAACCGCGGCGGTCTGCAAGGGCTGCGGCGTCTGCGGCGCCAGCTGCCCGGAGAGAGCCATCACGATGAGGCACTTCACCGACGAGGAGCTGGAGGCGCAGGGCCTCGCAGCCATAAAGGAGGCGTAGAGATGACGGACTTTGAGCCAAAGATCATAGGGTTCCTTTGTAACTGGTGCAGCTACGCGGGCGCAGACCTGACGGGCGTGAGCAGGATACAGTACCCCACGAACCTCCGGGTGATACGTGTCATGTGCAGCGGGAGGGTGGACCCTGCGCTGCCCCTGGGCTTCCTAGCGGAGGGCGCCGACGGCGTCATGGTCACCGGCTGCCACGTAGGGGACTGCCACTACATAGACGGCAACCTGTACGCTAGGCGCAAGTTTGGTCTGCTGAAGAGGCTCGTCGAGAAGACGGGGCTTGAGCCCGAGAGAGTGATGCTCGAATGGGTCTCGGCGTCGGAGGGGCAGAAGTTCGCGGACATAGTAAGCGAGTTCACCGAGAAGATACGTGGACTAGGGCCCATACCATGCGACGATGAGACCCGGCTGAACCTCCTCGCGGCGAAGGCGGCCTCCGAGGAGTATAGACTCCGGGCCCTCGTGGGCAAGGAGGAGAAGCTCGTGGAGAAGGGCAACGTCTACGGCGAGGAGATGACTCAGGAGGAGTTTGACGAGGTCATGAGCGAGGCAGTCGAAACAGAGTATACGCGGAACAAGATCAGGCTCATGCTATCGAAGGAGCCTCAGTCGGTCAAGGCGTTGGCCGAGAGGCTGGGGGAGGACCCCGGGAGGGTTCTGGAACACGTCGTCGCGCTGAGGCGGCGCGGGTGGATAGACCTGCTTGAGCTTGAGGGGAACACCCCGATATACACGACGCTGGAGATGGCGTAGATGGGCAAGGTAGGATCTGTTCTGGTGGTAGGCGGAGGAATCGCAGGCATACAGGCGAGCCTGGACCTAGCCGACTCGGGTTTCAAGGTATACCTGCTGGACAAGGAGCCGACCATAGGCGGCGTCATGACCCAGCTGGACAAGACTTTCCCGACGAATGACTGCGCCATGTGCATCCTCGCTCCCAAGCTGGTTGGCGCGGGGAGGCACCACAACATCGAGCTAGTCACGTACAGCGAGCTTCTGGACCTGAGAGGCGAGGAAGGAGAATTCACTGCGGTGATAAAGAAGAAGGCGCGGCGGGTCAACATCGAGAAGTGCACCGGCTGCGGCGACTGTGCCATGAAGTGCCCAGTCACCGCCATCGACATGTACAACGAGGGGTTTGGTGAGCGCGGAGCCGCGTACATCAAGTACCCCCAAGCGGTGCCGCTGGCCGCCACGATAGACAAGGAGAAGTGCATCGGCTGCGGCATCTGCGCCGAGGTCTGCAAGGCGGAGGCCATCGTATACGATGAGACTGACACGGAGGTGGAGCTTAAAGTGGGCTCAGTCATCCTCGCCCCAGGCTTCCAGGCCTTCGACCCGAGCATCCTCACAGAATACGGGTACGGCAGGTACCCCAACGTCGTCTCCAGCATGGAGTTCGAGCGAATACTGAGCGCCACCGGCCCCTACAGGGGGGTCGTGATGAAGCCCAGCGACGGCGAGACGCCGAAGCGAGTGGCCTTCCTCCAGTGCATAGGCTCCAGGGATGAGCGGGTCGGGAACCCCTACTGCAGCGGCGTCTGCTGCATGTACGCCTTGAAGGAGGCTGTCATCGCCCAGGAGCACAACCCGGGGCTGGAGGCAACCATCTTCTTCATGGACCTCAGGGCCTTCGGGAAGGAGTTCGACGACTACTATACACGGGCCGAGGAGGAGCACGGCGTCCGGTTCATCAGGAGCAGGGTCGCCAGCACGCGGCAGGACCCCGAAGCCAAGGACGTGCTTCTGAGCTACGAGCTGGACGGAGAGATCAAGGAGGAGGCCTTCGACATGGTCGTCCTCAGCGTAGGGCTGAACGCGCCTGAGGACTCGGGTGAACTCGCCGACGCATGCGGAATCGAGCTGAACAAGTATGGCTTCGCGAAGACGACTCTCTTCAGGCCGCTTGAGACCACGAGGCCGGGAGTCTACGTCTGCGGCGCGTTCCATGGACCCAAGGACATACCCGACAGCGTGGCCCAGGCCAGCGGCGCCGCCGCCAAGGCTGCGAAGGCTATCTCGTCCGTCAGAGGCACCGAGGTTACCGAGGTCGAGTACCCCGAGGAGAAGGACGTGCTCTCCGAGGAGCCCCGCATCGGTGTCTTCGTCTGCCACTGCGGCATCAACATCGGCGGAGTCGTAGGAGTCAAAGAGGTCGTAGAGTACGCGAAGACTCTGCCCAACGTGGCGTACGCCGAGGAGAACCTGTATACGTGTAGCCAGGACACACAGGACAAGATCAAGGAGACCATACTGGAACACGATCTAAACAGGGTGATCGTAGCGTCTTGTACCCCACGGACACACGAGCCCCTGTTCAGGGCCACCCTACAGGAAGCGGGGCTCAACCCCTACCTCTTCGAGATGGCCAACATAAGGGACCAGTGTAGCTGGGTACACATGCACGATCACGAGGCTGCCACGCAGAAATCCAAGGATCTCGTCAGGATGGCCGTCGCCAAGGCACGGCTGCTGGAGCCTCTGGAGAAGCCTGTCATCAAGACGACTCCCTCGGCCCTTGTCATCGGGGGCGGCCTCAGCGGCATGACCTCCGCGTTGGAGATAGCCGACCAGGGATTCGAGGTTCACCTCGTCGAGAAGGAGGCAGAGTTGGGTGGCAACCTCAAGCACATCAAGTTCGTGCCTGGAGGCGAGGACCCGGAGGAAGAACTCAAGGCAATCGTCGACAGGGTCACTAGTCACCCCAAGATCAACGTGCACCTAAACACCCAGCTCGCGGAGGTGGACGGCTACATAGGCAACTTCGAGTCCACCCTGGTCAGCCCGGATAAGGAGACCCAAGTGAAGCACGGTGTCGCCATCATCGCGACAGGCGGGGTCGAGTACAAGCCCACCGAGTACCTCTACGGCACCGAGGGAGTCATGACCCAGTTCGAGCTGGAGGATAAGCTGACCAAAGGCTACAGGCCGGAGACGGTGGCCATGATCCAGTGCGTCGGCTCCAGGTGCGAGGAGCGGCCATACTGCAGCAGGGTATGCTGCACGGGGGCCGTCAACAACGCGTTGAAGGTCAAGGAGCTGAACCCCGACGCCGACGTTTTCATCCTGTACAAGGACATGAGGACCTACGGCTTCAAGGAGGACTACTACAGGGAGGCCGCCGACAGGGGCGTCATGTTCATCAGGTACGAGGACGGCGACAAGCCGGTCGTCGAGGACGACGGAGGCCTGAAGGTCACGGTCACCGACCTCGTCCTGAAGGATAAGTTAGTCATCAAGCCCGACGCGGTGGTGCTCAGCGCCGCCGTGCTGCCGGGGGAGGACAACGGCAGACTCGCCGGCATGTTCAAGGTGCCCCTCAGCAAGGACGGCTTCTTCCTTGAGGCTCACATGAAGCTGAGGCCCTTGGACTTCGCCACCGACGGCGTCTTCCTCGCAGGCCTCGCCCACGGACCCAAGACCCTGGACGAGTGCATAAGCCAGGCCGCCGGGGCAGCCGCCAGGGCGCTCACCATCCTGAGCCACCCGACCATCGAGGTGGAGGGAGCCATCGCCAGGGTTGACGAGGAGCGCTGCAGCGGCTGCAGGATGTGCGCCAGCGTCTGCGAGTTCAACGCCATCGAGATGGTGGAGGACGAGGACGGCAAGATACACAGCCACGTGATACCCGAGGTCTGCAAGGGCTGCGGCGTATGCGTAGCCACCTGCCCGTCCGGCGCCATCACCGCCGGCCACTTCACCGACCAGGAGATACTTAGTCAGGTGCGCGCAGCGTTGGAGGAGGTGAAGGCATGACCGGCTTCGAGCCACACATCGTCGGCTTCCTCTGTAACTGGTGCAGCTACGCTGGGGCCGACTTGGCGGGCGTGAGCAGGTTCCAGTACCCGCCCAACGTGAGGATCATAAGGGTGATGTGCAGCGGTAGGGTACACCCGGCCCACATCTTGGTGGCGTTCAGGAGTGGCGCCGACGGCGTCCTCGTCGCGGGATGCCACCCACCCAATGACTGCCACTACATAAGCGGGAACCTGAAGACGAAGCGCCGCGTCGTGCTCCTCAAGAGAGTCATGGCCCAGATGGGCATGGAGCCGGAGAGGCTGAGGCTGGAGTGGATCAGCGCGGCGGAGGGTGAGAAGTTCGCACGCACCATCAGGGAGTTCACGAAGCAGCTCAAGGAGCTGGGCCCGAGCCCGGTTCCCGTGGCGCTAGCGACGCAGGAGGCTGACTAGGATGGAGATAACTTTCACGCGGGAAGCCAAGGAGTTCAGGAACCAGATAATGGCGGTAGAGGGCGCGGAGAAGCTCATGCACTGCTACCAGTGCGGAACCTGTACCTCTGATTGCCCCATCGCTAAACGCGTCCCCGAGTTCAGGCCGAGAAGGATCGCGCGGCTGGCCATGTACGGCCAGAAGGAGAGGCTCTTCGAGGGAGACCTCCTCTACCTTTGTGCGGGGTGCTACACATGTTACGAGCACTGCCCCCAGGAGGTGCACGTCAGCGAGATAGTGTCCGCGCTGCGGAAAACGGCTCTGGACGAGGGCCACCTCCTGCCCGGCTTCAAGGCGCTGATGCAGAGCGTCGCCGAGATGGGTTACATCTACGAGATAGACGAGTTCGAGAACGAGATGAGGGAGGACGACGACCTGCCCCCCGCGCCTGAGCCCGACACGGACGGCATCGAGGCCATAATGGCGGCCACTGGGTTCCTCGATAAGGTGGAGGCGAGCCGGCGATGAAGTACGCGTTCTTCGTTGGCTGTACCACCCTCTCGAGGCTCCCAGGCTACGAGAAATCCGCGAGGAAGGTGGCGGAGAAGCTGGGCGTCGAGCTGCTCGACATGCCCGGCTCGGGGTGCTGCGGCACGACGTACCTGGAGACCCTGGACCACAAGACGGCGCTGGCGATGGCTGCCCGAAACATCGCGATAGCCGAGGAGATGGGGCTCGACATAGTCACCGTCTGCAACGGCTGCACGGAGGTCCTCACCAAGACCAACAAGGAGCTCAAGGGGAACCCGGAGCTCAAGGCCGAGATCAACGAGGTGCTCGCCGAGGCGGGCAAGAAGTACATGGGCACCGTGGAGGTGAAGCACTACGTCAAGATGCTCAAAGACGACGTCGGGCTGGACGCCATCAAGGAGAAGATGGAGCGCAGCCTCAGCGGCCTCAAGGTTGGGAGCCACTACGGCTGCCACATGTTCAAGCCAGCCGAGGTGATGGAGGGTGAGGACCCCGAGAACCCCACCGTCATGGACGAGCTGGTGGCCTTGACTGGCGCCGAGCCCATCGAGTACCCGAACAAGCTGGAGTGCTGCGCCGGCCCCGTGATGGGTGTACGGGAGAACGTCACCTGGAGCGTGGGGCTGGACAAGGTAAAAACCGTTAAGAAGTACGGGGACACGCTGGCGACGGCGTGCCCCTTCTGCTACCTGACCTTCGAGCGTTGCCAGCTCATGGAGGAGGAGTCACCCGGGCTGCCAGTGATTCATCTACCGCAGCTGCTGGGCCTCGCCATGGGCCTCGACGCGGATGACGTGGGGCTTGGACACAACAAGGTGGACGCCAAGGGCATCCTGGAGAAGCTGAGGTGAACGATATGAGCAAGCTTAAACTAGGTTTCTACTGGGGCGCAAGCTGCGGAGGCTGCGAGATCGCCGTCCTCGACATAGACGAGGCCATCCTCACCGTCCTCGAGATCGCGGAAGTCGTCCTATGGCCGGTCGCCATGGATACCAAGTACAAGGACGTTGAGGCCATGGAGGACGGGTTCATGGACATCCTCTTCTTCAACGGAGCCATCAGGAACTCGGAGCAGGAACACCTCGCCAAGCTACTGAGGAGGAAATCCAAGACGCTGGTTGCCTTCGGGTCCTGCGCCCACACAGGCGGAATACCCGGACTAGCCAACCTGGCCGACCGTGAGCAGATCTTCGACAGGGCCTACCTGTCTAGTCCTTCAACGCCGAACAAGCCGAGACACGTCCCGACCACCGAGGTGGAGGTGCCCGAGGGAAAGATCACCATCCCCCGGTTTTACGACACCGTGATGCCGCTGAACAAGGTCGTCGACGTCGACTACTACCTGCCCGGCTGTCCGCCACCCACGCCGCTGGTGCTGGCCGCCGTCAAGGCGATAGCCGAGGGTAACCTCCCTCCGGTGGGGTCGGTGATCGCGCCGGAGCTTTCAGTCTGCGACCAGTGCCCACGCGAGAAAGAGGATAAACGGATCACGGAGATCAAGCGCATCATCTACGAAGAGCCTGAGCCCGACAAATGCCTTCTTGAGCAGGGCTTCATCTGCATGGGCCCGGCGACGCGGGCTGGATGCGAGGCCCAGTGCATCAAGGCAAACATGCCTTGCACTGGCTGCGGAGGGCCGTGCCCGGGAGCCATCGAGCAGGGCTCGGCCATGATATCGGCTCTTTCCACTGTCCTGGGGTTGGCGTCTGAAAAGGAGGAAGGCTTCGACCCCGAGGAGGTTATGGAACAACTAAAAGACCCCGTCGGTACGTTCTACAAGTACTCGCTTGCCGACAGCATCATACACAGGAGGATAAAGAAGTGAAGCGGATAACGATAGACCCGATCACGCGGCTCGAGGGCCATGGCAAGATAGAGATATTCCTCAACGACCAGGGAAACGTCGAGAACGCGTACCTCCAGATACCGGAGCTCAGGGGTTTCGAGAGGTTCTGCGAGGGCAGAAAGGCCGAGGACATGCCCATCATAACTCCCCGAATATGTGGCGTATGCCCCGTCGCCCACCACCAGGCGGCGGCGAAGGCGCTTGACGCGGCGTTCAACGTGGAGCCCACCGAGACCGCGAAGAAGCTCAGGGAGCTCCAGTACACTGGTTACTACATCTACGACCATATACTCCACTTCTACTTCCTCGGCGCCCCAGACTTCGTGGTTGGGCCCGACGCGCCGGCTGCGAAGCGGAACATCTTCGGTGTGCTGGAGAAGGTGGGTCTCGATGTGGGGAAGGAGGTAATCAAGCACAGGGCGTACGGCCAGAAGATCACCGAGATTCTCGGCGGCAAGGCCACGCACCCGACGTGCTGCATACCGGGCGGCATCAGCAAGGGGCTGAACGAGGAGGAGCGGCAGCAGATCGAGGACATGGCGCGGAGCAGCGTCGAGTTCGCGAAGTTCACGCTGCAGGTCTTCAACGACGTTGTGCTGGCTAACCAGGACTACGTTAACATGATCCTCAGCGAACCCTACCAGCTGGACACCTACAACATGGGCCTCGTGGACAAGAACAACCACGTTAACTTCTACGACGGCGACATCAGGGTAACCGACCAGAAGGGCAAGGAGTTCGATAAGTTCCAGGCCCACCAGTACTTGGACAAGATCGTCGAGCGCGTGGAGCCTTGGACCTACAGCAAGTTCACTTATCTGAAGGAGGTGGGCTGGAATGGGTTCACAGACGGCCCCGACAGCGGCATCTACCGCGTCGGGCCCCTCGGCAGGCTCAACGCCGCCGAAGGCATGACGACGCCCCTAGCCAACGAGGAGTATAAACGAATGTACGAGACCCTCGGAGGCAAGCCGGTTCAGTCCACCCTCGCCTTCCACTGGGCTAGACTCGTGGAGCTCCTCCATGCTTGTGAGCGTACGCTGGAGCTATCGTTGGACCCTCAGATCACCGACACCGATCTGAGGAACCCCGTCGGCGAGCCCGGTGAGGGAGTCGGCGTCATAGAGGCTGCACGAGGCGTTCTTGTGCATCACTACAAGCTGACGGAGGATGCCCTCGTGGAGAAAGTCAACCTCATCGTAGCCACCACACACAACTACGCAGACATCAACATGAGCATCAGAGACGCAGCCAAGGGGCTCATCAAGAACGGTGAGGTCAACGACGGCCTCCTCAACATGGTTGAGATGGCGTTCAGAGCCTACGACCCTTGCTTCGGCTGCAGCACCCACAGCCTACCCGGACAGATGCCCCTAAAGGTTAACCTCAGGTCCAGCGACGGCTCAATCCTCAGAACCATCGAGAGGAAGTAGGCGCAAGTGAGGACCCTCGTCATAGGCGTGGGCAACCTCATCCGCTGCGACGACGGTGCCGGCATCCACGTAGTCAACAGGATAAGGGAGAGAACCGCCAGCATCGACACCCTGGATGTGGCCCTCGGCAGCATCGAGATCCTTGAGGCCATGAAGGGCTACGAGAGGGTCATCATAGTGGACGCCATAGAGACGGGTGCCGAACCCGGCACGGTTTTTCATGTAAACATATCATGGGATGAGAAGCCGCCGGTGATAACACACAGCCACGGCGTAGACCTAGTGACGACCATAGAGCTCGGGCACCGTCTCTTCCCGGACGAGATGCCGGGCGACATCAGAATAATCGGCATCGAAGCGGAGAACACATTTACATTGACAGAGGTCTGCACAGAGAAAGTTCAAGCCGCCATAGAGAAGGTGGTTGAGGAAATCCTGCGAATAGAATAGGAGGAGAAACACGACGTGACAAGATCTGGGATAGTCTTAGCTGGGGGATCGTCCACGAGGGTCGGAGAGGACAAGGGTCTCCGCCGCCTCGCGGGCAAGCCCATCGTCAACCACATCGTCGAAAGGATACGAGACCACGTCGACGAAGTCATCGTCGTCGTTTCCTCGGAAGAACAGAGAGAAAAATATCTGCAGGCTGTGGACGGCGTCCTCGTCGTGACAGACATGTACCCTGAGGGCTCGCCTCTCGTCGGCCTCATGACGGGGCTATCATATTGCAAGTATGCGTACGCGTTCGCCGTCGCATGTGACATGCCGTTCATCTGCGACGAGGCGGTGGAGATGCTGTTCGCCGAGGCCGAGGGCCACGACGGCGCTGTCTTCGAGAAACCCAACGGCTGGATAGAGCCCCTCGCAGCAGTCTATCACGTTGAAACAGCTCTCAGGGAGGCCGAGCGACTCTACAGAGAGGGTGACTTACGGGTTCGGATGATCTTGCTGAGTCTCGATGATGTGTCACTCATCCCTGTGGAGAGGTTGAGGGGTGTTGACCCGGAGCTGCGTACGTTCTTCGACACCGACTCTAAGGAGCGGTTCGAGGAGGCCGAACGGATCATCAGGGCGATGTCCGAGAAATAGAGTTTTTAATACTGATATATACCGTTTCCACTCGGAGGCTTCAGAGTATAGGTTATATTAACATTTACTCTTAGAATACATGCGATGGAAAACAGGAAGATCATGGCTCTGGGGAAGTCGTCTCTCGTCATCTCTCTCCCCAAGGACTGGCTGAAGATGAACAACGTCGGCAGAGGAGACGTCGTATCCCTCGAGACCCTGCGCGACCTCTCCCTTGTGGTACACCCCACCATGAAGACGGGGGAAAGGGAGAAGAGGAAGATCGTCGTCATCGAGCCCGACGAGGAAGAGGATACCATCACACGGATCGTCATAGGGTGCTATCTCAACGGCTACAGCACGATCCAGCTCACATCGAAGAAGATCTTCACGACTAAACAACAGAAAGCCATCAGGAACGTCGTGAAGTCCCTCTACCTGAGGATCATCGAGTCCCACGCAAGCGAGGTGATCCTCCAGACCCTCATGGACGAGTCCATGGCTTCAGTAGAGCAGGGCTTGGACCGAATGCACCTCATCACCCTCTCGATGTGTGAGGACATACTCGTGGCCATGGAGACGTGGGACGGCGACCTCGCAGGCTCAGTTCTATCCTTGGAGGACGACGTGGACCAGTTCATGTACTACCTGATCCGTTTGATACGGTGTGCCGCCATCAATCCCTCCCTCGCTGGGAAACTGGGCCTGGATATTCTCGACTGTCTTGACTATCAGAACCTCGTGGACAGGATAGAGCGTGTCGCCGACCACACCACGAACATCGCTCAGCATTTAGTGAACTTGGTTGAGCACCAAACCGTGATCCCCCTTGAGGTCTGGGCTGTTTTCATAGAGGTGGCCCGCATCTCGTTCGACTCCTATGAGAAGGCAGTGGAGGGCTTTATTTTAAAGACAGTGCAGGACAGCAACATCATTATTAACAATCAGGAGAAGGTTGGCCAGCTTCTCAGAAAAATATCTCCACTTCCTATCTTCGGGATCAACGATAGGGTTGTGTTTCTTGAGCTGTCCGCCATCAGGGAGAACATCATGAGGATAAGCGAGTACGCCGCAGACATAGCTGAGATCATCATCGACAGGGCATACAAGCCTGAGGAAAGCTAGGCTCAACTTCGCCACTTCCTCTGCTGCCGTCATGGCGTGATTGAGCCGAGCCAACCACAGCTATGAGGATTAAAATACTTTTCATGGCTCAATCAACGTTGAAAGTACCCTGATACTCGTATTATTTCATATACGTGTATATACAACAATACTGGAACGTTTAATTGACCGCCTTTGAATCTCCATCCTGACCAAGAATGGCGCAAAACTGGTACAAGGAAGCGGAGAAGGCCCTAGAGCCCGGTGATGCCATACGGAAAAGTTACCCCGGTCGCCTCGACGGGGGAAGTGGGTATCTGATTATCTCGAACAAGCGCCTGATGTTCCAGAACGTGAAGGGGTTCCTGTCCAAGAAATACAACATAACCATGAACGTGCCCCTCGAGGGCATCAGCAAGGTTGTCGTCACGGAAGGCAACGCCATTGAGATCGACACAGCCGACAAGAAATACGTAGTGGATCCAGACGAGGTTCCGGCAAGAATAATCCTGAAGAGCATCACCGAGGCCAAGGGCTAAGCCTAATGCCCAATGGGGGCGTGTATCCCCCCTTTTTTGTTAAGTCCAATATATCTACTCAAATTATCCTAGTATCTGTCCTCGCAGTTTCTCTGCTGCTCCCCGGTCTCTCACGCCCTCGATGACAGTGACGCCGGAGACCAGTACGCTGCCCTTGACTTTTTCCTTCTCGAAGCTTGTCCCCAGCCTTCCCTTGACGGTAATCGTGTAACCAAGACTATCCAGTTTGTCGTTGATTAACTCTAGATCTAATTCCATTTCATACTCGGGCGAGAAGATCCATACCCTTCTCCCCTCCCTTCCACAGATCTCCTCGACACGAGTCTCATCGGGCGCTGCCTCTATTGGTTCCAGGTATCCGCTGCACACCTGACAGTTCTCGGCTTTAGCTAGCTGCACCTTCTCGATGGACAGCTCCCTCAAGTCCGCGAAGAGGAGCTTGTTCGCGAGGACCGGCGTCTCTCCGAGTAACAGCCTTATGGTCTCGCTCACCTGTACGCTGGCGATTAGGCTTATTACCGAGGGGTGTACGCCCAGGACGGCGCAGCTGGGGAGGTCTGCGTCGTCTATGCCGCCTTGGAAGCACTCTAGGCACGCGGTCTCGCCGGGGATTATGGTGGACGCGTTGCCCACCTGCATGATCACCGCGCCGTGAACGAACGGTGTTCCCGATCTCTGGCACGCCCTGTTGACCGCGTATCGGGCGGCCATGGAGTCTAGGCCGTCCACCACGATGTCCGCCCCCTCGATGATCCTCTCAGCGTTACCATAAGTTACGGAGAGGGGGACAGGCTCCACCTCGATGAAGGGGTTTATCCGATGCAACCTATCCATCGCGGCCTCGACCTTGGGCAGACCAATCTGGTGAACGCCGTATAGGTGCTGCCTCTGCAGGTTCGAGATCTCGACGACGTCTCTGTCGACGACCCTGATGTTGCCTACGCCCATAGACGCCAGCTGCGTGAGTATGGGGCTGCCGAGGCCCCCCGCCCCTACGACGCATACCTTCGCCTTCTTGAGCTTCCTCTGGCCTTCTAGGCCGAACTCCTTGAGAACGATCTGCCGCGAGTAGTAGTCCAGCTCCTCTTCTGTGAAGCCTTTGGACGTTGGGTTAGACATGGTTATTCCATTCACTGGACACGAATTAAACCCTAGCCTCTATGCGCGGGTCTTTTATCGCTAATCATCCACGTCTACATGGGTCTAAATGTCTGTCAGGAAGGTTGAGATAACGCGGATAAGGAGCGACGGCTCGACGAAGACCCTGGAAGACTCGGTGGCGTCCGACGCCGCCGTGTGTGTCTTCGTCGACGGCGAGTTCTACAGGACCCTCGTAGCCTCACCCGAGATGCTTGAGGAGCTGGTGGTCGGGCACCTCTACACCGAGGGCGTCGTCTCATCACACACAGACATCGTTGAGCTCACCGTCCAACCGGAAAGAGTCGACGTGTCTCTCAGATACCCAGTCAACCTCTCCGAGATAACGATGGGGAAGAGCCGGCTCCTTACCACCGCCTGCGCGGCCTCCCCGGGATTCAGACCGGGCTCCGTCAGAATGGTCCAGCCCGTCGAAGACTTGGACGCCGCCCTGATCCACGGCGTCGTAGACGAGCTTAACAGGATGAGCACGGTGTTCAGGGAGACTGGTGGCACCCACAGCGCGCTCATACACCATAGGGACGATGGCGTCGTGGCTTTCGCCGAGGACGTTGGCAGGCACAACGCCCTCGACAAGGTGATAGGGAGGTGTCTGCTCGACGGCGTCGATCTCAGTCGGTGTGTGCTTGCGTCCAGCGGCCGGCTGGCTGGGGAGATGGTGTTGAAGGCCGCCGCGGCGGGGATACCGGTGGTCTGCTCCGTTTCGGCGCC
>DATKWN010000036.1:0-10962 GCA_035529515.1 Candidatus Krumholzibacteriaceae bacterium
ACGTTATGCTGCTCCACGGTGAAGCTCAGGATCATGGGGCTCCTCGTGAGCTTTGAGTTGGGGGTAGACAGGAAGAGGACAGGCAGCACGTCGCTAAGGCTCCTGTTGATCTTGGCGATGAACTTGATCCTGGTGTCATCGGCCATGCACGGGGAGACGTCGAGCACCTCTACGCCCGCCCCGTCCAGAAGCAGGTTTCTCAGCAGTAGATCGTTCACGAATGACCGGGGCGTCGTTTGAGGCCTCCCTCCCATCGATTAAACATATTTAAATATTTTAATTTATAGATGCGACTCCGAAAGGGGACAGGAAAACAATATACGCCGCACTCGCCGAATGCATCCTGACATGATGCTAACGATAATCGTGAACGACGCGCCATACGGGCTGGAGAAGCCGTGGAACGCGTTCAGGCTCGCCTCATCGGCGGCGTCAGAGGGGATGAAGGTGAGGCTCTTCCTCATGGGGGACAGCGTCGTCTCAGCCAAGAAGGGCCAGAAGACCCCGGAGGGATACTACAACATGGAGAACATACTCCGGGCCCTCGTCGGCAAGGGTGCTGAGGTCAAGGCCTGCGGCACCTGCATAAACGCACGAGGCCTAGACGAGAAGGAGCTGGTGGAGGGTGTCGGCAGGGGCTCCATGAAGATACTCCCGGATTGGATAAGGGACAGCGACAGAGTCGTAAGCTTCTAGGCGTTCCTCCAGAAGCCCCTCTCGCCCAGCCTCTTCCCCAGCCACACCAGGCTCAGCATGACTGGGACCTCCCAGAAGAGGCCCATGGTGGTTCCGAGGGCCGCCTGGCTCCCTAAGCCGTAGAGGCTCACCGCGGTGGCGATGGCTATCTCGAAGTGGCTGCTGCTGCCGATTATTACCGTGATGATGCCCTCCTTGTAGCCGAGCCCCGCGAACCTGGTGATCAGCAGGTTCGCCCCGACCACGACGAAGAAACCCGCGAGCAGCGGGATTGACATGAGCACCATGAGGTCGGGGTTGTTCAGCAGCACGTCACCGTTTAGGCTGAACAGGACGATGAGCGTCGTGAGCAGAGCCAGCATGCTGACCTTGCCCACAGCCGGCCTGTAGACGCCCTGGAACCATTCCTCACCCTTCGCCTGGGTCACGTACTTCTTCGAGAGGTAGCCGATGACGATGGGCAGCCCGATGAACACCAGCACCGAGACGGCTAGGACCACCCTGTCTATCGGTATCCTCTGGACCCCCGTGAGCAGCGATACCACCGGCGCGTAGAGCACCATGATGGTCACCGTGTTGAGGCTGGTGGTGATGAAGTTCTGCTCCTGGTTGCCCTCGGCCAAGCTGCCCCAGACCAGCACCATGGCGGTGCAAGGGCTGCTGCCCAGCAGAATGAGGCTGACCATCAGCTGGTCGTGGCCGACGAGGAACATGTTGGCCAGGATCACCGTGACTATGGGGGCGATCACCCAGTTGCTGAAGAGGGTGAGGATGATGGGCTTGGGGTTCTCCGCCAGCTTCCTGAGCTCCGCCAGCTGCAGGTTGAGAAGCGCGGGGTACATCATGAGGAACAGGCATATCCCGATGGGCACGCTGATGCCCCTTATCTGCCAGCTGTCGATGGCCTGGCTGAGGCCTGGGAGATACTGTGATAGTATGAGGCCGACGGCCATGCACGCTATGACCCACACTGCAAGGTACTTCTCGAAGGTGCCTAGACTCTTCTCTTGCTCAGACAACCCATGTCACCTTTTTGACTCAGTACACAACTACAGGGTTGTATTTAAATTTTTAAATTTGTTTATATGAACCCGGTTTTTTGAAACATATTTAAATCCGTTTAAAAATATATTATGTGACGATGCCCAAGGAAATAGTCGACCAGAGACTGCAGAGGCTCATAGAGTCAGACGTCTGCCACGGAGACAGCCTCACAGACTATAAGGAGGAGCTTAAAACACTGGCGCGGCAGGCGGCCGACCAGAAGGAGACAAGGGACCTGAGCAGGGTCTTCAAGGCTCTCTCCGACCCCAAGAGGCTAGGGATACTCAGGCTCCTCGACATCAGGGAGATGTGCGTCTGCGAGCTCATGGTGGCCCTCGACATGAGCCAGCCAAACCTGTCACACCACATCAAGATCCTTGAACGCGAGGGCTTCGTGGAGAAGAGGAAGGAGGGCAAGTGGACGTTCTTCTCGTCTCTCTACGATGAGAGGATTAAGCAGCTGGACCTATGACGCCGCATACAACAATGGATTTAAATATGTTAATATGAGTCTGGTCTCAGGCATATCCCAAGAAGGTTCAGAGATGAAGGACGGTTTCTACGAGACAACCATCGACAAGTTCATGTTACGCGTAAAGAAAGGCCTCCAGTACACCCTGGAAGACGTCTGGGTGAAAAAGAAAGAAGCTGGCTACAGGATCGGGTTAACCGACCTAGCCCAGAGGATGGGCGGAGACATCGTGTTCATAGAGTATCCGCCTCAGCCCAGCGAGTATAGCGCAGGTGAGGTCCTCGCCAACTACGAGACCATAAAGGCTGTGCTCGACGTCAAGGCGCCTTTCGGCTGCAGAGTCAATCAATACAACGAGGAGGTGGAGGAGGCCCCCGAGCTCATCAACGAGGACCCCTACGGAGAAGGCTGGATAGCCGAGGTGACCCCCACCGGGGGTGTCGATGGGCTGCTCACCGCCGAGGAGTACTTCGAGGCCATGACCCGTAAGGCTCAGGCCGAGCTGAAGAAGATCAAGGGGGCTGAAGATGACTGACGGCAAGGTGCTCGTCATCCCGTGCAGCGGCATAGGGAAGCCTTTCGGCACAATCGGTAGGGAGGCCACGTTCACCGTGGTCGACGAGCTCCGCCCAGGGAAGGCGGACACCAACTGCCTGAGCCTGCTTGTCATGGGTGACCCAGACGCCAAGAGGCAGGTCCAGGAGAGCAGGTGCGTCGCGGTGGACGGCTGCCCGCTGGAGTGCGCCCGGAAGAACATAGAGATAGCCGGGGGCCGCATCGACGCCCACATGAGGGTGATGGACCTGCTCCGAGACAACAGGGGCCTCAAGCCCAGGCAGGTCACCTTCCTCGACGAGGACGGCGAGAAGCTCGCCACGATACTCGCCGAGAAGATAGCCGCGAAGGTAGACGAGCTCTACACGGGGGAAGCACGGTGAACATCAAGCCAAAGATAGGCGTGGTCTCGTGCAGCGGCGAGTGCTGCATCCTCGGCACGCTGAGCCGTGTAGCCACCAGGTTCATCCTCGAGGGCGTCAGGGCCGACACAGTCACCCTGTGCCTCCCCCTCTTCCTGGCCGGGGACAGCGGTGAACGAGAGTTCGCCCAGCGCTTCCCCACCGTCAGCGTCGACGGGTGCCACAAACATTGCGCCAAGAAGGCCATCGTGGAGTACAGCGGGCCCACGGCCGCCTCGGTGGACGTGGAGAAGCTACTCATGGAGTGGGGCGAGGAGCCCACGGGCACGAGAAAGACGCTGTCCGCGAAGGACGTCGAGCTCGCGAAGCGAATAGCCCAGGAGGTGGCCGAGAGGGTCGACGAGGCGAGGGAGGCCCAGGATGGCTGACTACTCAACAAGAGTAAAGTGGATGGGCGGCCACAGGGGTGTCCTTAGCTGCAGCAACGGCGCCGAGCTCCCCTTCAGCGCCCCCGCACAGCTCCACGGGGAGCCAGACGTCCTTACCCCCGAGGACGCCTTCGTGGGCGCCCTAAACACCTGCTACACTTTGATGTTCATCTGGGCCGCGGAGAAGCTCCAGATAGAGCTCGTCGACTACGAGTGTGAGGTGGCCGGCCACATCGAGGAGTTCCTGGACAGGACCTCCACCTTCAGCGAGATGACCGTCAAGCCCAAGGTAGTGGTCAGGGGCACCTCCGAGGCCAAGGTCCGCCGTGCTCTGAAGCTGGCGGAGAAGTACAGCCTCGTCTGGCAGTCCATCAAGGCCGAAGTCTCCCTGGAGCCTGTCATAGAGATACTCTAGGCTAAGAGCTCACCTATCGCCGCCTCGGCGGCTTGTATGCATGAGAGGAGGTCGTCGAGGGTCGCCACGAGGCTTCCGATGCCTCGCCTGCACTCCAAGTTGATGGTGACGACGCCTCCCCCGGCCTCTGCCTCGATCTTGACTCCCTCCGGCGTCGTCAGGTTGTCCGGCTCGATCGCCCTGAGGATGGCCTCCGCGGTCCTCTGGTCCACGTACTGTATGGTTACCGTGGCCTCACTCTTTGAGGTGCTCGGGGACAAGGCTGTTCACCTTAGCTATGAACTCTTCCTCCTTATCAATGGGCACATACGCCCCGGCGGCGACGTCGTGGCCGCCCCCGCCGCCCCCCACCGCCTCGGCGGCCTTCTGCATCACCAAGCCCATGTGGAGGCCGCGCAGAGCGAGCTCCTCTGTACCCCTGGCCGAGACCTTCATCTGGTCGTCCTCGCTCACCGCCGTCGATATTATGGGTTTCTTCTTCTTGAGGATTCCTTGGCTGAGCAGTATCCCCGAGACGACGCCGATGACAGCGTCGTCGATGGCGTCCCCCGCCCTTATAACGTAGATGTGGTCCCGCTCCTCCACCATGTCGTTCTCCCTTACTAGGCCCAGGCTCGAACCGATCTTGCGGCGGTAAAGGTCAAGTATCTCCTGGGCCTCCGCCATGGCCTCGCCTCGGTCGCCGAGACAGATGCTGAGACCCACCCCTGACTTTTCCATCCTGCCGCAGGCGTTGAGGAGGCTCCCGTACTCCCTGCCGCTCCGCAGGCTCGTGCTGGGCTCCTCCAGCCTGAACGTGTATATGGTGCCTATGAGCTGGTGGACGGCTCCAGCGTCGCAACCCATGCTAACCATGTGGCTGCTCAGGGCGCTGAACAGGGTCCTCTTCTCCTCGTCGGTCAGGTCGGCCAGGGAGCGAAGCCTGTTCCCCTCGTTGATCGGGATGCCCACCTCCCTGAGGAACGCCAAGCAGGCCCCCTCCTCGCCGCTCAGCCCCGGGATGTAGGGGGTGGTCGTGTAGGCGATGGCCTTGGCGAGGGGCCTCGTCTCGTAGCCGTAGAAGATGAGCCCCACATGCTTATCGAGGAACCCGTCCTTCACAGCGTCCCCCTCAATCAAAGTGTTCAGGCCGGTGAGGGTCTTCCTCTCCCCCTTGTCCTGCTGGTCCCCCAGGGCGCCGACTAGGCCGAGGCAGCTCAGATCCCTGTTCCCGTCGTCGACCTCCCTGGCGAAGAGGTAGCATATTCCGCTGGCCGCTATCTCCCTGGCGCCGTTTATGCCGTGGAGCATAGGGTTCACGTGCACTATGTTGCCTGCCTCGTGCTCCGATGGGAGGTGATGATCTAGTATGATGACGTCTTTGCTCAGGTTCTCTGCGATCAGCTTGGTGTACCCGCTGCCAAAGTCGCTGAACACTATGAGGCTCGGGTTCTCGTCAGCTAGGCTCTGTAAGAGCTTCTCGTCCAGCTTCTTCTCGCTGCTTGTCCTGAAAGCCGCGCCCTTGCGGTGAGCCACGACGCTGAGGATGCCCCCGCTGGCGAGGCCGTCCGCGTCGTTGTGGGTGACGATGCGTATCCTGCTTCCCTGCTCGACGTGCTTGAGGAACAGCTCCACGGCTGGCTTGAACGAAGAAATGAACGCGTCCTCGCTGGACATTTAGGTCAGCTTATACGGTGACTATCTCGCGCCGGTAGTTCCAGTCCCTCGGCAGGGCTCCCCTGCGCTTGTAGTACCTGGTGACGCGGTAGATCATGCTCTCCGTGAGCTGCATGCCCCTCTTGTTGCTGTAGTCCTTCGGGTTACGCTCCAAGTGCCTCCGGAGACGGGTGGCGCGGACCATAAGGTTGTAGAGGTCCTCGGGTATCTCGGGGGCCAGCCCGGCCTCCTCCAGGACCTTCTTGACGCCGTACCCCACGATGGGCTTCGCAAGGGGTACCCCGTGGACGTCTCTGAGAATGTTGCCTATCTGGCTCTGGGTCTTACCCTCGCGGGCCAGGTTTATGATGAGCGCTTTGACCTCGTCGGGCTGGTAAACGACCCAGTTGGGTGGCCTCTTGCTCACCGGCCTTGTGCTGTGGCTTCTGCCCCGCATGTTAGAGAGTTTGCCTACCATACCGTGTTTTCTCCGGGTGCTCTATGGTTAGACTCTACACCATTTAAAAAGGTTATCTCGGACCCGGAAGAGGGTTCAGAGACGAGATGGGCACCTGTTATCTACGACCACCATCAAAGATACTACGTGAGTTTCGATGGTCAAGGAAGTTGAGAGCGTTCTACGCGTTGGAAGGGAGCTCGCGGAGCACGTGACTGGGGCGTCCTACGAGCAACTGCCATCCACGGTGGTACACCAGGCGAAGCGGGTCATACTGGACTCCCTGGGGACTATCTACATGGGCTCAAGGAAGGAGGAGGCCGCCGGGATAGACAGGTTCCTATCCGGCTTAGGCGAGCCTGAGGAGTGCACCGTCCTCGGCACAGGCAGGAAGACCAGCCTACAGTGGGCTGCGTGGGCCAACGCCGCCTACGCCCAGGTGCACGACTGCAACGACGGCCACAGGGAGGCCGCCGCCCTCGGCGGCTCGTCTCACCCCGGGAGGGTCGCCGTCCCCACAGCCCTCGCAGTCGGTGAGAAGCTGCACGCGTCGGGACGCGACGTGATCACAGCCATAACGGTGGGCTACGACGTGGCCGCCAAGGTGAGGGGGATGAACAACAGGCCTCCGGCGTCTGCTTACTGCTCCGCCGCTGTGGCGAGCAGGCTGCTTGGGCTCGGAGTCGACGAGACCATCTTCGCCATGGGCATAGCGGGCTACAACAGCCCCAAGGGTGTCCCCCGGACGATGGGGTTGGACGTCAACTTCCTCAGCAACGGGTACCAGGCCAAGGTAGGTGTGGAGGCCGCGCTGCTGGCCAGGGAGGGCCTGAACGGCCCAAAGCTCGCCGACGACAACAGGCTCTCCACCCGCTTCAAGACTAGGGGCCTCGGCGAGGAGTACGAGATCATGAACGTCTACATCAAGCCTTGGCCCACCTGTAGGATGACCCACGGCGCCGTCGAGGCGCTGCTGCGGCTGAGGGAGCGGCACGGCTTCACGGCGGACGACGTCGAGGAGGTGCAGGTGAGCCAGCTCACCCACGGCATGTACATAACAGACGAGAAGGTGGGACCCGACAGCTACTACAAGAACTGCCAGTTCAACCTCCCCTACATCGCAGCCTGCGTCATCGCCGACGGCGAGGTCACCGAGGCCCAATTCACCAAGGAGAGGATAGCGGACACCAAGCTCCACGAGCTCGCCGCGAAGGTGAAGGTGACGCCAGACGAGGGGCTCGACAGCATCTACCCTGAGGGCAGCAGGCCCACCACCGTCGAGGTCAAGCTCAAGGACGGGGCCACCCACACGGAGAGGGTGGACACGCCCTGGGGTGAGTCGCGTAACCCTCTCACTGACGAAGAGCTTCTCGACAAGTTCGTGAACTGGTCCAACCTCACCGTCGACAGAGGGAAGGCTGAACGGATCTGGTCAGCCCTCAAGGGCCTGGATGAACTGGAGGACGTATCGGAGCTCATGCCTCTCCTCTAAGATCTTTCACTATCATAGAGAACGCAATCAAGCTTTAGGACTACATGACTTCGTTCCATAACCGTCAATTAGGGTTTAACCAAGAGTAGAGACGGCATGAGCTGCACAGCGATACCCCTAGCCGTTCATGACGTCATGACCAGCGAGGTGGTGACCATAGACCCCTTGGAGACCGTTGAGAACGCCGCGCGGGTGATGACCCGCTTCGGCATAAGCAGCCTCATAGTCCAGTCCGAGGACGGCATCTTCGGCATTATCACGGAGAGGGATGTCCTCACGAGGGTGGTGGCCAGCGGCAGGGACCCGCAGCTCGTCACGGTGGGCGAAGTCATGACCAGCGCCCTCATCTCCGTGTCCCCCGAGACGCCGCTACTCGACGCGGGAAGCATAATGCTCCAGAACAGGATCAAGAAGCTCCCCGTCGTGGACTCCATCGGCCAGGACAGGGTCATCGGCATCCTGAGCCTCACTGACGTGGCCAACCATCAGCCTGAGATCATGAAGGAGTACATGGCGGCGAAGAGCCACGAGCAGGAGACCCTGGCCGTGGAGCAGCTGATCAACATGGACGAGGGGCAGCACCTCGAGTTCAAGGCCAGCCTCCGCTACAACAACATCAGGGGCTGCGTCGACCAGGACCTGGAGTACAACTGCCTCAAGACCATATGCGCGTTCCTGAACGCTGACGGCGGGGACCTCCTCATAGGCGTCTCGGACGACAACTGGGTTGTGGGGCTCGAGACGGACTACATGACCCTCCCCAAGAAGAACCGGGACGGCTTCGAGAACCACATGGTTAACCAGATAAGCAACAAGATCGGTGACGTCTTCATAGGCAAGATCAAGTTCAGCTTCCACGCCATGTACGGCAAGGAGCTGTGCCGCGTGCATGTCCTACCCAGCAGGGACCCGGCTTTCCTCCAGGAAAAGGGCAAGCAGTCCTTCCACGTCAGGACGGGCAACAACTCGCGTCCCTTCAAGATAGCCGACGCCACCAAGTACCTCATGGACAGGATGAATTGGGTGGACCCGTTCCAGTCCTCGCCTCTTGCCGAGTAGAGGCTAGCCTGCTCTAAGCCACTCGCCCAGCTTCCTGAAGGCGCGGGCCCTGTGGCTGATCCTCGCCTTCTCCGCGGCGCTCATCTCGCCGAAGGTTCTGCCGTCGCCCTCCTCCGGCATGAATATGGGGTCGTAGCCGAAGCCGTTGGTGCCCCTCATCTCCTCCGCTATGCGACCCACTACCTCCCCGGTGAAGGTGACGCTCGTGTCGCCGTCCCGGAACGCCACAGCCGATAGGTACCTGGCGACCCTCTCCGTCTCGCCCTCCATGAGCTTGAGGATGCCCTCGTTGTCGATGGTGCGTAGCGCGTAGCTGCTGTAAGGCCCAGGGAAACCGTAGTACTTGTCTATGTAGAGCCCCGCGTCCTCGATGAGTATGGGCACGTCGACGTCGAGCACCTTTAGGCTGTACTCGGCTATCAGCTCGGGGTCGTCCGCCTGGATCTCTACGCGGTCTATGCTGAGGCGCTCAAGCTCGACGCCGTACTCGGCGAGCACTTCCCTCGCCTCCTCGTACTTATGGTCGCTGCTGGTTCCCATCCATATCTTAGTTCTTCTCAATGTACCTTCCCCTCTTGGCCACTTCTTCCATGCGCATCAGCGCCTCCTCTGCCTCCTTCCCCAGCGTCTCCCGATAGCCTTCTACGAAGGCGGCGAGGAGCTCCTCCTGGTGCCTGTAGTGGGTGCTGGTGAGCATCCTGTTCATTAGGTTGAGGTCGACGCCCCGCTTCTCCACCTCCGTGCTCACCTCCGCCAGCCCGAAGTCGATGAAGACCAGTCTGTCTCCCTGCTTCAGTATGTTGCTCGTGGTGAGGTCGCCGTGGATTATGCCCGCCCCGTGGAGCCTGCCCGCGTACCCGCCTATCCGTGTGAACAGCTCCCTCCTCTCCTCGTCGGTCAACCTGTCCACCGCGTCCCTGACCTTCACCCCGTCGACGTACTCCATGACTATGACCGCGTTGTCCGGGTCGACGTGGTACAGCAGCGGCGTGGGCACGCCGCTCAGCTTTGCCCTGTGGATGGTGTCCGCCTCGGCCTTCGTCCTGCTCCTCCTGAGCCGGCTGTCGAGCTCGGGGTGCCTGTAGCCCTTGGGCTTACGTATCTTTGACAGCGCCTTCAACCCGTTCCACTCTCGTAGGACGAGGTCAGCCTCCGCGCCCTTGGCTATCACTCTCTCCACGGTATCTCCACCTGGTCCATCCTCCAGCTCGGTTTCACGTGGCTCGCGTCGAGGGGCGTCACGTGGCCCGCCTGGTAGGCGATGAGCCCCGTCCAGGCGATCATGGCGCCGTTGTCCGCCGCCAGCCTGATGGGGACGATGTGCGGCTCGGCGCCGTGCTCTTCCGCTATGTCCCTGACGATCCCAGCGAGCCTCTTGTTGGCTGCGACGCCGCCCGTGAGGAGCAGCTCGGGCTTCCCAGTGTGGGTCAGCGCCCTCTCTGTGACCTCGCCGAGCATGGCGTAGGCCGTCTCCTGAAGGCTGTAGCAAAGGTCCTCGACGGTGTGCCTCCCGCTGTGGAGCTCAGCGGTTATCGCGGTCAGGAGGCCGCTGTAGCTCAGGTCCATGCCCTTGACCGTGTAGGGAAGCTGTATCAGGTTCTCCCCGGCCGCCGCCCTACGCTCTATGTCGGGGCCGCCGGGGTACTCTAGGCCGGCCTCCCGGGCGAAGGAGTCCAGGCAGTTCCCGATGGCTATGTCCAGCGTCTCGCCGAATATCCTGTACCGGCCCGACTCGTAGCCTGAGACTATGGTGTTGCCCCCCGAGACGTAGAGGGTGAGGGGGTCCTCCGCCCCCGTGGCCATGCGCCCCACCTCGACGTGGGCGACGCAGTGGTTCACACCGACGAGGGGCTTCCCTAGGTAGGCGGCCAGCGCCCGTGCGCTGGTGGCGCCGGTCCTGAGGCACGGCCCGAGCCCGGGGCCCTGGGCGAACGCGATTATGTCGATCTCGTCGACGGAGACCCCTGCCGTGTCCAAGGCGCGCCTGACGGCGTTCCCCATCTCGTCGCTGTGGTGCCGGGCGGCCTCTCGGGGGTGGATGCCCCCCTCCTCGGGTACGTGGACGTCGAGGATGTTTGCTAGCACCTCCTTGCCGCTGGTGACTATGCCGATCCCTAGGTTGTCGGCCGTTGACTCGACGCCGAGCGCGATCATTCAATCCCAGAAAACAGGAACCAGATAAAAACTTTTAGATATGAAGCCGGTAAAGCTGGGTCCGGAGAAAGTATAGGGAAGTTGGGTCACTGGACGTAGATGGCGGGCCTGTAGGGTTTGGCTCTGTGGGCCCGCTTCGCCGGGTCCTCCGTCCACGGGTCGCTCTCGGCCGAGACGGCTACCTCGCAGCCGT
>DATKWN010000037.1:0-2830 GCA_035529515.1 Candidatus Krumholzibacteriaceae bacterium
GAGGAGCTCATGGGCAAGGAGATCAACAAAGGGATGTTCACGGCGGGCGTCGTAACCAAGGAGGGCGCCAGCATCACCAAGGCTGACGGCAGGTACAAACACTACGTCTTCGAGAAAGGAGCGCTGAAGGAGTGCACCACCTCCGAGCTCGTACCATACCTAGCGAGGATGGGCCCCGACGACGTCATGATCAAAGGCGCCAACGCCATCGATCCCTTCGGCGCCGCCGGCATACTGCTCGCAGGCTCCGGAGGAGGCACCATAGGCACAGCTTGGGGCCACCTGATAAGGAACGGCGCCCAGCTCATCATAGCCGCAGGGCTTGAGAAGCTTGTCCCGGGTCCTCTGGACAGCGTGGCGCCCATGATGGGCACCGAGGCCATCGACAAGGCCATGGGCTGGAAGTGCGGCATGATGGTCGTACAGGGTCAGATCATCACAGAGATGGAGGCCATGAAACTGCTCTTCGGCGTCGATGTGATACCGGTGGCCGGAGGGGGGATCGACGGGGCCGAGGGATGCAAGATATTCCTGTTAGAGGGACCCGCCGAAAACGTGGAGCTGGCCTACGAGGTGCTCTCAGAGATCAAGGGCGAGCCCAAGCTCAGTACCAGCATCATGGAGAAGCCCAAGGACGCGTAGAGCCTAGGCTCTCCACTCTACATCTTCCGCGCCGTGGAAACGGGCGAACTCCTCTATGTTTCTCGACAGTTTATCCTCGTAGTCTTCCGTGGGCTCGAAGCCGTCCTCCACCCAGTAGCCGCGTATGATCATCACGTTGTTCTCCCTGTCCATCTTGGGCTCGACCCGTGCGACGAGGCGGTCGCCGTAGAGAACTGGGAGATGATAGTACCCGTAGACCCGCTGATCTCTGGGGACGTAGGTCTCCAGACGGCGCTCGAACCCGAAGAGCTCCATGATCCGCTCCCTGTTCCACATCATGTTGTCGAAGTAGACGAAAAGCCGCACCTCGTCGAAGCCGAAGCCTGAGCCTAGCTCCTCGAGTCTATCCAGGTCCCCGGGGAGACAGTAGTACGGGTTCTTGTCTCCATCGACGCTGTGCTTCACGGCCTCTTCCTCGGAGACGAGCCGGTCCAATAGCTCCTGCAGCTGCTTGGATGTGCGGTTCAACTTTATCGACCAGTGGTGATAGTACTTCCTCACCTCCTGGGGCTTGACCAACCCTAGGCAGCTCATGGTCTTCAACGCGAAGAACCTCGTCCTCTCCTCCTCGTCCGGCTCCGCGGTGTCCACGTTGGCAGGCAACACGTTCTCGGTTAGATCATAGTATCTCTGAAAGTTCTCCCTGCGGTCGATCAATAGTATCCCGGCGCCGAATAGCAGCTCCAGCGCTAATTTGGCGGGCTTCCAGTTCCACCAGCCGCCTTTCCTCTTAGGCCCCTCGAAGTCTTTGGACGACAGGGGGCTATCGTCACGGACCCTGCTGAGGACCCTGTCAAGCAGCTCGGGGTCCGCCTTGCTCCTCTTACTGAACCTGGCCCTCATCTCCTCTCTTCTTACGTTCATCGACTTGATGTAGTACCTGTAGTCCTTGAATGGGATGTAGCATGCAGAGTGGGCCCAGTACTCGAAGAGCAGCCTGTCCCTGTACGCCACCTCGTGTAGGTCCTTCTTGTCGTACTGGCCGAGCCTCGTCCACAGCGTCAGGTAGTGGGCTCGTTCGACGACGTTTATGGTGTCGATCTGGAGGCAGCCGAGGCTGTACACGGTGTCGTAGATGTCGCTCTTATCGACGTGATCCGGGAACCTGCCTACGCCTTGTTTCTCCAGCATCAGCCGTCTTACGGTCTCTCTGGTTACGGGCAAAACACAGGATTAGGCGTCTATAGGTTTTTAATGGTTACCCAAACACGTGCCGATGGACACTCTCATAAAACTCTGGTAGACCTTGGGCTCCTTGCGAGGATGACCGCCTTCTTCACGCGGGCACCCGCACAACGTATATTGAGACCATCAAGGATAACGTTTCACTGTTTATTGCCGAGCAGTTGACACGGGTTGAAAAGGATAGAGCTATCCTTTAAAACCACCACTGTATTGTCTGAGTACTATGTCCAAGAGGCCTGCCTGGGAGATCCAGCGAGAGGTGAGGGTGAAGGCCGAGGAGGAGGCCAGCCCCGAGTACGGGTGCCCGCCGAACCGGAGGACCCTTCAGCAGCACATCAGGTTCGGCATAGTCGTCATCGATAAGGTGCCTGGCCCCACGAGCCATGAGGTGGCCTCCTGGATCAAGAAGCTACTCGAGCTGGACAAGGCGGGGCATGGGGGCACGCTTGACCCTAGGGTGACCGGTGTCCTGCCTGTCACCCTCCAGGCCTCTACTAAGGTTGTGCAGGCTCTCCTCGAAGCGGGTAAGGAGTATGTCTGCGTGATGAGGACCCACGGCGATGAGAAGGAGCAGAGGGTCAGGGACGCGTTGATGCTTTTCACGGGCGAGCTCTTTCAGAGGCCTCCGCTTAGATCCAGCGTCAAGCGCCGGCTGCGGACGCGTTGGATATACGGTATTGATTTCCTTGAGGGCGACGGAAAGAACTGGCTCTTCAAGGTGGCTTGCGAGAGCGGCACCTACATACGTAAGCTCTGCTACGACGTCGGCGAGTACCTGGGGGCGGGGGCCCACATGCAGGAGCTGAGGCGCACGAGGAGCGGCCCCTTCACGGAGGAGGATGCGTGCACCATGTACGACCTCACGGAAGCCATCGACCTGAGGGACGGGGGCGACGAGGAGCCCCTGCATCGCCTCATCCGGCCGATAGAGGCCGCGTTAGAGCTATTGCCCAAGATCTGGATAAGGGACTCCGCGGTGGAG
>DATKWN010000038.1:0-30239 GCA_035529515.1 Candidatus Krumholzibacteriaceae bacterium
ATGAGCCTCATTCTCGGCACCAGCGGCTGGAGCTACAAGGAGTGGGTGGGCCCCTTCTACGAGAAGAAGACTGGCATGTTCAGCCACTACGCCAAGGTCTTCAAGACAAGCGAGATCAACAGCACCTTCTACAGGTACCCCAGCGAGGGCATGATCCAGGGGCTCCGACGCAACGCGCCCCCAGGCTTCCTCTTCGCGGCCAAGCTCCCCAAGCTCATCACCCACGACAAGTGGCTGAGGCTGGGGGAGGGGGTGGAGGAAGACACGTGGCGGTTCCTGGAGCTGATGAGGCCGCTCGCCGAGAGGCTGGGCCCCATACTGATCCAGCTGAGGCCCAAGTTCAACTACGATGAGCACGCAGGCGTCCTCGAGGACTACCTGGACGCGATCCCGGGCAACTACGAGTGGGCAGTCGAGTTCCGCAACGAGTCGTGGCTCAGGGACGAGACCTACGACATTCTGCGGAGACACAACGTCGCCTACACCATAGTGGATGAGCCTCTGCTTCCCCCTGAGGCGGAGGTTACCGCCGACTTCGCGTACATCAGGTGGCACGGACACGGCGAGAGGCTCTGGTACGACTACGAGTACACCGAGGACCAGTTGGAGGCGTGGCTGCCAAAGATAGAGGACGTGAAGGATAGGACGAGGCGCACCTACGGCTACTTCAACAACCACTTCAAGGCGAACGCCGTGAAGAACGCCATAGAGATGCTGGGTCTCCTGGACGAGGCCACCCCGGAGCAGAAAATCGTCCTGGACCAGATCAGAGACTACAGGGAGACGGCGTCCAGGCCCCTGGGTGTGCAGCCTCTGACCGCGTTCCAGGCCGACGAGGAGGACCTCAGCGTCGCTGACCACCTCACCCACTTCATGGACGCCCGGAGGCTGGGCCGCGCAGAGAAGATAGGCGACTCGGACCTCAGCGTCACCGAGAGCGGCGACGAGTCGATCAAGGCGAGGCTCAGGGACTACTACATCGAGGTAGACATGGGGAACCAGGTGATCAAGCACAACTGCGACGACTGGCGGAAGGGGATGCACAGGAAGCGGATGTGCAAGCACCTGGGGAAGCTCTTCCTGAGTCTGCCGCCGGGCCAGGCGAAGCGGGTGCTGGAGAGGATCTGGGAGGACGTGGACGGCTGGGTGTTCGAGGAGTAGCTAGAGCTGCGGGACGCCCAGCTTCTTCAGGATGGTCTCTACCTTCTTCTTCTCGTGCCCCTTGAGGCCCTTGTCTAGGAGCGCCCCGTCAGCGCCGCCGCTCTTCTCGACCATCTGGGCCACGATCTCCTCGCCTAGGAGAGGTATGGCGTACTTGGCTGCCATGTGGCCGAAGGCGTAGTCGTCCATCCTCGACGAGAAGGTTGGGCAGTAGTGGCCTCCGCCGAACCCGATGACCACGTCGGCGTCCCCGGCGTCTTCTATGCCTCCAAGTATGGCGTCCACGAGGTACTCGCAGACGGCCTCGTCTCTCCACTGGGCCTCCCTGCTGCCCACCTCGGCGAAGAACATGGGCACGTTGAACTGGGTGGGGCTGTGGTGGGTGGCCTCAAGGCTCACCTCGAACCCGCGGGGAGGGTCTTCGAGTATCCTTTGGTACACGTCCCTCATCTTGTTGGGCGCCGTGAGCTGTAGCTCACGGCTCCGGCCGCCGTACATGGCTTTACCGAAGTTGCCTGTCGGGTGCACCGTGAGGCTCGGCTTGCCGCTCTTGGCCCAGTGGCGGCTCGCCACCACGACGTAGTCTATGTCGTATCTCTGTGTCAGGCTGTCGTAGTCCACGGGGTACGGGTTGGGCTCCGCCGGCACCTTGTACCGTTCCTCCGGTACGATGAGCGGATCGATGACGAAGAGGTAGGTGCCGTCTCTTGTTAGGACGTTGTGTCCTTCTGTCTCCTTGAAGCCTCTATCCAGCAGTATCCCATGCATGGTCTCTCCGGCTGGGTCCGATAATGAAAGCGTAATCGCCGGGTTTCCCATGGAGGCACCTTTCACGCAGTAGGCGCGGGTGGAGGGTAAAAGGTTGGCGTTTCACGGCGTGCACCAACAGGCATGGTATTCGGGTTAAGCATTTTTGATGCCGCCACGCATGTAGGAGAGGAATATTTTATATTGGGTGGCCGTTGACTGCATGAAAGTGGACCACATGCTCAGCTCCGACATAGGCAGCATGCCGGCGACGACGGAACCAGAGGTGATAGAGGCCGGGGCCCAGAAGTCGGGCACGCTGCTCCCGCTGCTCAACTACGGCGTTGACGAGTACGCTGGGTTCAGCGACGCGGTGGTCTCCGCGTACGCCGACAAGGTGAGGGCTGGCGTAGATGTCCCGAACTACCCTCAGTTCAGGGACATGAACGATATGTTCTTCAGGCTGATGCGGGGCGTCGAGAAGGCGAACGGTGCACTGTACGCGGTTGGGGCCATCAAGCCGGTTCAGGGCGCGTCAATACCCGAGGTCGACGTGATTAGGAGGGAGTCCGCGAAGGCTAGGGCGCTGTCGGGCCGCGAGAAGGTGAGGCTCAAGGTCTGCGTGACCGGGCCGTACACGCTGGCGTCCTTCTTCGGGGCCAGGACGCCTGGGCTGTACAGGGAGCTGGGGCACGCCCTCAGCGGCATACTGGGGGCGTCGCTGTTCAGGACAAGGTACGCCGAGGTGGCTCATGTCTGCGTGGACGAGCCCGTGCTGGGCTTCATGAACGACCCGCTGCTGGACTTCGGCTCCGACGGGCGGGAGGCCCTCAGGGCTGCGTGGGACGAGGTCTGCAGGACGGCGTCGGTCAGAGGCATAGAGACCAGCATGCACCTGCACAATACCAGCGAGAACCTCTTCTGGGAGGTGGAGCACCTGGACACCGTGGCGAGCCACGTCGGGGACCCCATATACACGAGCGACTCCACCCGTCAGCAGCTAGAAGAGAAGGACAAGAACATCTGGGCCGCGGTGGGCGTGACCCAGTTCGACAACCTCATACACATGCACTACCTGGCCGAGGGGTTCGAGGGAGAGATGCCGGAGAAGATCGCCGAGACGTGGACCGGCATGAAGAAGGGCGCCATCGACCCGTACATCTTCCTGGAAGATCAGGGAACCATGGAGAAGAGGCTGAGCAAGATCATGGAGTTCTTCGGAGCCGAGCGGGTGACCTACGCCTCCCCTGAGTGCGGCTTGAACAGCTTCCCGAGCTACGAGACGGCCGTGGAGTGCCTCAGGAGGGCCTCCGCCGCCGTGAAGAGCCTCGTCGCCTAGGGTAGTTGGATCGTCCCCATCACCCTGAGGTTGCCGCCGTTGAGGTCGTGCACCACCGCCACGGAGCCTGGGACGTGTACCAGCGGCCTGTCCAACACGATGTCTACGTGTCTTCCCTCGACGGCCGTTATCTTCGCCGAGTTGAACTGCATCCAGTGGCCGAGGTGGACGACGGCGTTGGGCTTCACCGAGTTCACCCAGTACTTCACCATGCTCATCTCGGCGTCGATCTCCTTCGTCGTGGAGAGGGACCGGTCGTTTGCCAGCATGTGGCCCCTGCTCAGGTCCTCCACCGTCAGGTTCTTCAACGCGAGGCCCACCCTGTCCCCCTTCTCCGCCGTCTGGAAGTCGTCGTCGTGCTTCTGGATAGAGCGGAGCTGTCCCTCCTTGGCGGTGGGCAGCGCGTACAGCCTGTCGTGCATGTGTATCTGGCCCGTCTTCACCACGCCGAGGGCTACGGCTCCTACTCCCCTGACGTTGAAATGGTGGTCTACAGCTACGGCGCCGGTCTCCGCTGATACACCCTTTGGGAGTCTCTCGGCCTCCGAGACGAGGTGTTCCCTGAGGATGGGTGGGTCGTCCTCCATGTATCGGTAGCCGTTGACCACCGTCCCCCTCGTGAAGCGGCTGATCTGGTCCTCGGTGACGTAGTTCCTTGGGACGATGACGCCTTTCTTCACGCCGAGGCAGTCGAGCGTGACCACGGTCTCGCCGAAGGACGCGTCGAGGCGCTCCACGACCAAGACAGCCATATCCGCGAAGCCGGCCGCGTAGTGGAGGCTCTGCAGCTTCTCCGGGTACTTGCTGGGCTCGACGATGGTTACCGTGGTCTCGCCTCTCTTCATGTTGTATAGTGTGATGTCTGACTCTGTGCCTTTCTTGCTTAGCTCCTTGGAGTATCCATGGCTTCCCAGCACCGCCACGTTGAGGTTGGGCATGACGCCGACTCGGGATGTGGGTGACTTATACGGGTTTCTACTCCAGAGGCAACAGGGTTTATACGGGACACCCCGGGGAAATAATAGTGGTGCGGATACTTGGGTAAGGTCAAGAAAGGCGAGAAGTGCAGCGTCAAGGAGTGCAGCGAGGAAGCGGTGCGGTCGCTGAGCGTAGCCAAGGTCAAGACCGCGGGCCTCGACGTGGAGACTAGCAGGCGAGCCTACCTCTGCAAGGAGCACTACAAGGAGTTCAAGAAAGGGAACAAGAAGGACGCCCAGATAGAGAAGTGGCGCCACGGAGTAGCCTAGCCCACGAACTTGGGTCTTTCCTGTAGGTATACTGGCACGGGCACCGGCCTGTAGGGCTTGCCCTCGGTCTCGGCGTGTATCTTCTCCTGCAGCTCCGCGACGGACATGTTCTGAGAGTCTTTCACCCCGCGGACCCTCACCGGCAGCTTCTCTTTACCTGCCTCCCGTTCACCGACGACGACGATGTAGGGTATCCAATCCATCTCGGCGTCCCTGATCTTCTTGCCCACGGTCTCGTCCCTGTTGTCGATGTCGACGCGTACCTTCTCGAACTTGCCGCGTACATCGTCGGCGAACCCCACGTAGTCGTGGCTCACGGGGATGATCCGTACCTGGGTGGGCGCCAGCCAGAGGGGCAACTGGGGCTTGTAGCCCTTGTCGGCCTTCATCCTCATGGCCTCCCGCTCCAGGATGGCGTAGATGTCGCGCTCTATGGCTCCGCTGGGGCTGCAGTGGAGTATGTATGGGTGCTTCTGGGTGCCGTCCTCGTCCATGTACTTGATGTCATAGCGCTCCCCGTTCTCGACGTCGATCTGGTCGGTGCTCAGCGCCGAAGCCTTGTCCAGTGCGTCCACGAAGTTCATGTCCCACTTCAGTATGAAGTAGGCGAACCGTTCCTTCCACATCTCCACGAGCACAGGCTTGCCGTGCTTCTGCACGAGCCCCTTTATGAACTCCTTGTTCTCGTTGTAGAAGTCCTCCACCATCCTGACGGCGAGCTCGTAGTCCTCCTTCTCGAACCCGATGCCCTCCATGACGTCCTGGCTGAGCTTGAAGCGGCGCATGTACTCGCTCCGGGCCTGGTCCAGGTCCTTGCAGAAGGCGTGGACGTCTGGCATGGTGAACGCGCGGAGCCTGCGGAGCCCGGTCAGCTCCCCGCGCTGCTCGCGGCGGAAGCTGTACCGGGTCATCTCGTAGATGCGCATGGGGAGGTTCCTGTAGCTGATGGTTGCGTCGTGGCTCATGAGGAACTGGCCGAAGCAGGCGGCGAACCTCAGGAAGTACGAGGTGTCGTCCGACTCGACCGTGTACTGCCTCGCCGGGAACCTGTTCAGGTAGCTCTTCAGGGTGGGGTGCTCCAGGCTGTACATGATGGGGGTCTCCACCTCCATGCCGCCGTACTCGTGGACCATGCTGGTGACGTACTCCTCCAGCAGCGCCTTAACCATCCTGCCCTTGGGGTAGTACCTGAAGTTGCCCGGGTCCGACGCCGGCTCGTAGTCCACCAGCTCCAGGCTCCTCATGAGGTCGACGTGGGGAGGCGTCCGGTCCACGGTGCGGTCCTTGGCGTACTCGTATCCGCTGAACATGCGGAGCTTATCGTGGCCCTGGAAATCGAACTCGTCTAGATCCCAGAGCTTGCCGTCCAGGTCCATTATGTACCAGCGGCTCCTGAGCCTCTCCTCGGCCTTCAGCGCCTCCGATACGACCTCTTCCTTCTTTTCACTCACGGGGTTTCATCTCCGAAGAAGCCGTGGTGATGCCTCCATGGCTCTCGCTGCCCGTCTGGTTGCATTAGAACAGCGGAGGAGCTTCTAACTTCTTTAGGTTGGGCCTCTCGGCCTAGTCTGTTTGGCGGGACATCACCGCGTTCTCCTCTCACACCTTTGAAGGAGTCCACGACTTTTAATCTTTATGCATCATTTCTTGGGTCTCAGGTCGGCTTCCACTACGCGGTACCTGCCGCTGACGCCATCCCAGCTGTGCTCCGCCTCCTTGACCTCTATTCTGTACCTGAACCACGGCGCGTCGAGTACCAGGCTCTCGTACTCTCCACCTTCGCCGCAGGGGTCCACGCCGTACCTGTCCATGAGCTGGACCAGCCTGTTCACCGCCTGTCTGTCCAGCTTAGCTCCCAGCCACTTCTGGTCTAGTCCTTGCGCCGCTACGGCCGAGAACACGATGACCATGCCCCTGCTTAGCATCTCGTTCAGCAACCCGACGCGTTCACGGCCCCAGAGGGGGCTAACGTGCTCTAGCCCTAGCTCCCTGCATATCCGATCGACCCGCTCCCTCTGGTAACTAGACGCGATGGCTCCGGTGACGACGCCCTCCACGTCCAAGCCCTTCAGGCATCTCTTCAGGTCGTCCAGCTCCTTCTCCTTGACGCCCCTGGTCTCGGCCTCGACGTGCTCCTTGCCCCACGCGTAGGCCTGGAGCTCGGTGAGCCCTATGTTGACGGTGTGGAACATGTAGCTGTCCGGGTTCTTAGACCTCATCGAGACAAGATATTGTACATCGTAGCCCTCCAGCTCCATGAGCCTCGCAGCGTATGCGCTGTCCTTTCCGCCGCTGAAGAGTGCTGCTAAGCGCATGGGTTTGATGTGTTGGCTTCTCTGATAACGTTGACGGCTTGCTTCAAGTAACCTGCCATATCGAGAAAAAAAATTCTGGTACCCTCTTACTGGGAATCTTGGAAAAAAGGAGCTGCCCTTTTTCAGGTAGCGAATAATAAGTTACTACAATGTACCCACTAGTGTATATTCCCTATTAACTAATCAGAGATGCATACCAGACATAGACCTATATGAGATAATGCCGCTCATCAAACAAGCATACCAAAAAAAAACAAATAATTTCAATCATCTCTCCCCTAACCCTTTACTCTGGTTGTCCTTTGTCAATGTTCTTTATGAACTTTAGAGAACAGGAGAGGTTAGCGCAGGGGTTTCCTCATGTTTCTGTTCTCTGGGCGGCTCTCCTCCTGTATGGGCTTCTTTCCACGGCTCCGCTTCTTAGTATCAACCGTCTCAACATTGGTTTTAACAGGGGCTTTGAACAGGTGCCCACAGAAAACACAGGAATACTCCCCACTGGGGACAACATCACCGTAAACCGGGTTCAGCTTCCCACAACCGGGATCACTGCACTTCAAATAGACTGAGCTAGGCATACAGAGATCACCATTCACTAGGATAAACAGGGAGCGGGATAAACACATCGCCCAATGGCTGGAAAAACCAAGGGCTTTGAGGTAGTAGAAGCAACCGCAGAGCAAGTAGCGAACGACACACTCTTCTGGATGGGATTAATAACGCTCAAATTTGTACCTATAATTGAATCAGCAAAGATTATAGAAAAATATCTGAAGTCAAAATAGTACAGGTAACTAACTATCCTCTATCTTTTTTTCTCGTAAGTTTTAAGCGGTGATGCACTTGCGTCACACACACGTAACACTTAAGCGGTGATACGCTCCATTCAGAGGTGAAGGTTTGGAAAATGTCCGTAGAGAAGAGAGAAGAGAAGCCTGAAGAGGAAGATGTTAAGGAGGAGCCAATCGAGGAGGAACCCCGCGAGGAAGAGGAGAGGGAAGAACCCACCGAAGAATCATCGATAGTGGAAGAGCCGTCCCCCGAAGAGGAGGAACCCATCGAGGAACCAGTCAAGGAGGAGTCCGCCGAAGAGAGACCCGCCAAAAAGAAGCCATGGTGGAAGCTCTGGTAGGTACATACACAAACGCGCACGCTCGTAACCTTTAAGCGGTGATGCGCATCTCGCGCGATTTCATTTCAGCTGCACTGATTGCATCCAGGCAAATCCTTTCCCTTAAATCTCTGTCATTTATTTTTCTATTGAAGTAGACGTATCTGTTATTCTCTATGATCTCATCCTTAACGCGTTCTTTGAATTTTCGCCTAGATGAATCGTTACAACTGAAGATCATCAATCTGCTAAACACGTAGGAATACATGCCTTCCTTGACAGTGACAGCATTTCCTGTATCGACCTTCACATGCCTACTCTCATCGACCATCTCCTTCAATTGCAGTGTAAACTCTACATCATTGTCATGCAACGGGACTAACGGAACGACGGGCTCTTTGTCTTCTCTGCCATATTTGAAATGGAGCAAGGCTGACTTTGGTTCTGGATCAAAGAAGAGCTTGTAACCGCTATTTGTAAATCTTTGAGCAAGTTTGTGCTCCTCTCCAAAGGAAGGTGTGGGAAAATAGTCTGGGAACCCGCCGACATCGAGATAAGCTTTTTTCTTGCAGAGGAAGGCCCCTGCAAGATTGTTAACCTCAAGGGGCTTTAGTATGTTTGTGTCCTTGAAATAATGGTCTCCCTTTAAATCAGTCCGTTCCTTCGGGAAGGAGCTGGTGCTGCAAAGGATGCGGGCTTTCTCATAGTCTATGCCTAATATCTCTTTCACGGGCAGGGTGTCCTTGAATCTGTTTGACCTGTAATACACGGATAGATGCATAGCCCCTATGTTGTTTTCCTCTCTCTTTGTTTCTTTGAATGAATACGCCGCTGAAGCTAACGCGTTTTTGCTCATAAAGATACAGTCATCGTCAAAAAAGAGAACTGGCTCGTTGCTTGCCAAGCTTGCACCGATATTTCTGCTTATTGATGAACCCTTTCTCTCTTCGTTTCGCACGTATTTTATATCTATTCCCTTTAGATCTTCGCCGCATAATTTTTTCATCTTATTGTATGTCATATCAGTTGAAGCGTCGTCCACGATGATTATCTCTATACCTTCAAAGGTCTGTTGTTTGATGGATGAGATACACCACATAAGTGGGTTCATTTCGTCATTTTGATAAAGACAGCGGTTGTATGTGGGTATAATTATGCTCACATCATCCATGTATTCAGATATTATTTCGTCCATTCGCGATCACTCATTTATTTAAAACTGATACCAAAATATTGTGAGGTAACTAACCTCTTCTGTCCTGCATATGTCTTTTAAGGGTGTTCGTAAGTTTTAAGTGTTGATGAACCTCGCGCGCACGAACGGCGTTATCGAAGTCAATGAGCCATAACCTAAAAATGTTAAGTTATGTTACCACTAAGTAGCAAGTTTTAAGCGGCGATGCACCCATGTGCTGCACCTGCGCCGCGCCTAGGTCGCCAATGCGCCCACTCTTAGACGAAACCAGTTTACGGTTCACTAAAACAAGCCTAGGGTATAAAATTGTATAACCCAATTATGTGGGTTTTTATCCACTCTTACTATTGTAACGAATCCAATGTGCCTATTGGGCTCGAATAGGTAAAAAAGGTACAGAAGTACGAGAAACTGACTCTTGGTGAACGCGTCTAAACAACCGGGTTGTCAGGCTTCTCTCCTTTTATTGTCTTGAGGACTCCCTCCGCGACCTGAACCGCCATCCGTTGCATGCCCTCCAGGTTGCATGCGCCCAGGTGGGGCGTCAGTATCACGTTGTCCATCGCTAGGAGCGGGTTGTCGGCGCCGATGGGCTCCTCCTCGAAGACGTCCAGCGCAGCCGCCCTGATCTTGCCGGACTCCAACGCCTTGATCATGGCCGCCTCGTCGACCACCCTGCCCCGCGCCATGTTGACGAGTATCACGCCGTCCTTCATCAACCCGATCTCCTTCTCTCCGATGAGTCGATGCGTCTCGGAGGTGCCTGGGACGTGCAGGCTCACTATATCGCTCGCCCCGAGGAGCCCGTCAAGCTCCATCCACTTGACGCCCATCTCCTTCTCCACGTCCGGCTTCCTGGTCCTCGACCAGTAGACAACGTCGGCGTCGAACGCCTTCACGCGCCTCGCGGTGGCCGTCCCTATCCTGCCGAGCCCGACTATGCCGACGGTCTTGCCCGCCAGCTCGCCGCCGATGAGGTCGCCGTACTTCCGGTTCCACTCCCCATGGCGCACGGCCTTGTCCGCTGCCACGATGTTCCTTATCGCCGATAGCATGATGGCCAAGGTCATCTCGGCCACGGTGACCGTCAACGCGTCGGGCGTGTTGCACACCACCTTCCCAAGCTCACGCGCGGCCTCCAGGTCCACGTGGTCGCACCCCATCCCGTGGACCCCCACCACCTTGAGCCTACTGCCCTTCTCCATCATCTCGCGGGTGATCCTGATGCTGCCCCTCGAGATGATGCCGTCAACCTCTCCTACGATCTCCATCAACGCGTCCTCGCTGCTCCCCGGCGGAAGCTCTACGACGTTGACCCCCTCTGCCTTGAGGTACTCCACGCCGACCTTGTTGATCGGCTCAGCGACGACCACAGTGAACCCCGGCATATGTATCAGAGAGAAAAGGAGGCTGGGCACGGTTAAGGTTTAACATGAGGATTAGGGCGCCTGCGTCCATGCCTCGTCCCCTTCTGGGGCTCCTTCTTGGCGCGCAGCAGCGTGTTGTCCAGCGCGTTGCAGAGTCCGTCGAAGGTCTCCATGAGGCCCCACCCCTCGTAATCCGAGTTGAAGCTGACGCTGGGCCCCATGACCCGGGCGTTCAGCTTGTACCTGACCCTCTCGCCCTGTGTGCTCTGCTTCTTGATCCTGACGCTGACCTCGGTGATGCCCTCGTGTATCCTCATGTTCTTGGTGACGATGCGCCTTAGCTTCTCCTCGGCGACGGCCCTCTCGAAGAAGTCCTCGTCCGTTATCCCTAGGATGTAGACAGGGATCTCCTCCTTTACCCTGAGGCCCGCGATGAGGCCGAGGAGCTCCCTCGGCGTGAATATGCCGTGGACGACCCCCTCGTCGTCCACCATGAGGCAGGCGCTCTTCCCAGACTTCGACATCCCCTTCACGACCTGAAGCATGTCGGCGTCCGGGCCCACGGTCAACGGCTGGGGGTCCATGACGCCGCTCACCTTCCCAGGGAGCATGGTCACCTTCTCCCCGACCACGTCGCCGCGGGTGGTCTTCAAGGCGGGGGTAATGAACGTGTGAACTATCACGTCGGAGGTGACAATGCCGACGAGCCTACCGCCCCTAGTCACAGGGATGTGGCTTATGTTCTTGTCGAGCATCATCCGCCGCGCCTGGGCGATCCCTACCTCATGCTCCACGGTGATTACCGGGTTCTGCATGTACTCCTTGGCGGCCATGTTCCTGAGGTCCGACACCTCCGTCAACGCTTCGATTACGTCGATCTGAGAGACCACCCCGACGACCTCCCCGTTCTCGACGACGGGCAACGCCCTAACCCCCTTCTCTATGAGTATAGCCGCGGCGTCTATTACCGCGGCCCCCGGGGCCAGGGTACCCACCTGCTTCCAGATGCTCTCGACCTTGGTCCTCCCGGGATGGTCCACCCCCAGCAGGTCACGGAGGGATATTACTCCCACACGGTCCCCCTTCGCGGCCACCGCCTCGGGGCGACCCGCGTCCTTAAGGTAGCCCAGCACCTTGCTCACCTGGTCGCCGGGGCTGAACACGCCTCCGGCGCCGTGCAGAATCGTCCTAACTTCAGTCTCCGCTAGCTCTAACAGCGTCTTCGTCAAAACCAGAAACCTGTTTAAACTGTTGTTTTCGAGGGTTAAATAGATTGCATTACTGGGCCGAGTAAGAAAGCTTAAAGACCCGCTTAATCATGGTGAGCGGAAGCGAGATCACCGTGTGCACCCTCATACTGCTCTACAGGCTGCTGAAGGACTACCCCGTGGTGGCCCTCCACAACAGGTACCTCGGGAAGGACACCGTGGAGCAGCAGCCACGGATGCTGAACGGCGGCACAGTCGCACCCCTAGACGTGGCGTCGGGCGGCACATGGATAGGCATGAACGACTCGGGGCTCCTCCTCGCCATAACCAACCAGGAGACCCAGCGACTCCCTGAGCCGGGGCGCAGCAGGGGCCTCCTCGCGCTGGACATACTCAAGGACTACGAGACCGCCGAGGAGGCCAAGGAGCACCTACTAGACCCAAGCATCCGAGGGCTGTACCGCACAGGCAACTTCACAGTGCTCGACGCCCAGGAGGCCTGGCACGTGGTCTGGGACAGGGACACCCACATCTACCCCATCAGGGAAGGCGTCTACGCCGTGTCGACCATAACCGTGGTGCCCGGGATGGAGTGGAGCGAGCGGGCTCGGAGCATATGGGTGGACGCCGAGAAGCGGCGAGCCAGGGCGTACGAGCTGCTGAGCGACTGCCGGCCAGAGTCAATCGGGGACGCCGTCGCAGAGATGATGCGGGTCTCCGCCGACCACGGCTGGGGGCGCAGCCAGGCCTCCATCTGCTGGCACAGCCCCGAGTACAGGCAGACCTCGTCCACCATCATGGCCGTCGCCGCCGAACCGTCAAACTCCCTCACATACTACTGCGAGGGCAACGCCTGCGAGAACCGGTTCAAGGACTACACGAAAAAACAGATCTGACCTGTTACAGGTCACATCGAAAAAAAAATTAGGAGGCGAGGGTCTTGCCTACGCCCTTCTTCTCGGCGAGCTCCAGGACCTTGCTTGCGGTTCCGACGTCCTGTATGGCTAGGCCTGTGGCCTTGAAGACGGTGATCTCGTCGGGTTTCTCGCGTCCTGGCTTCTTGCCCGCGACGATGGTGCCCAGCTGGGCGTATATGTCGTCCTTGGTGACGACGCCCTCCTCCCTGGGGACCCTGAAGTCGCCTGTGACGAAGGCCTGGGGGATGAAGTCGACGACAAGCTTGTCTGCCTTCTCTATGACGCTGGTCATGAGCTCCCGTTTGGCGCCGGTGTCGGCCCCGATGGCGCTGACGTGGCACCCCTTCTTGAGCCAGGCGCCGTCGATGAACGCCTCGGGGCTTGGGGTGCACGTGATGACTATGTCGCTTCCCTCGGCCGCCTCCCTGGCGCTGTCCACCGGGACGAACTCGACATTGGGGAATAGTTTCTTCATCTCCTCGGTGAACGCCTTCTTGGCCTCGGGGACGATGTCGTAGACCTTGACCTTCTTGACGCCTGGTCTTACCTCCATGAGGCCCATGACCTGGCTCCTGCCCTGGACGCCTGCTCCGCAGACGCCGGCCACCTTGCTGTCCTCCCTGCTGAGGTACTTTATGCCTGTGGCTCCGGCGGCGCCGGTCCTCAGCGCCGTTATGTAGGTGCCGTCCATGATGGCGAGGGGGACGCCGTTCTCGGGGCTGTTGAGGATGATCCGGGCGATGACCGCCGGCAAACCATAATCTTTCTTGTTGCCGGGGTGAACCGTCACGATCTTGGTGCCCGCGGCTTTGAGGCCAGGCATGTAGGCGGGCATGGCGATGAGGACGCCCTTTTCGAAGTGGAGGTAGACCCTGGGGGGCATCTCTATGTTGTCGTTGCCCATCTCGCGGAAGCCGCCCTCCACGGCCTCCAGGGTGCTCTTCATGTCGAGAACCTGCTTTACATCGTCCTGTGTAAGGTATAACGTCATTTCGAGTCATCAAGTGATGGGGGTGCAGCGTTTTTAACGATTACGAGGACCCAGGTTCCCTCTTTTCCTATGCCGGGGAACCTCATGTTCAGGGGCTAGGGGGTGAACTTGCCGCCGTCCGTGAAGACCCTCATCAGCTCAGCGTAAAGATGGTTGAACCCCTCGTTGGTGGTCGATGACACCGGCACGGGTGCGAACTCGACCCCTAGGCGGCCTATGACCTCCATCATGTCTTGGCTTAGGAGCCTGTTCATGCCTGTGAGCCGGGCGTCTATGGCCTCCTCCAGCAGGTAAGCGTCCTCGGCCCAGCCCACTATCTCCTCCACCTCCGCCTCCTCCAGGAGGTCGGTCTTGCTGATGACCTGGAACTGGGGGAGCAGGAACCGGGTGTTGGTGGCGGACGCCAGGAACATGTTCATCACGTAGTTCAGGGGGTCCCTGCAGAAGACGCCGTCGAAGATGTAGATGACGCCCTTCTTGTAGTCCGTGAGCTCACGGGCTATCTGGGCGCCTATGTCGCGGAACGCGAAGAGCTCCATCTGGCCGGGGGTGTCCACGATGCAGATGTCTGGGGTGAAGTCCTCTATGTCGCTGCTCAGGTTCTGTACTATGTCGGCCATCATGTCGTGGGCGAGCATGAGGCCGCCGTTGGGGCCCAGCCCATAGTTCTCCATGAGCTCCTCGACCTTGATGTACTCCCGGACATCCACGTTGGCCGCGTAGGGCAGAATGATGCTGCCAGGGTCCAGGTTGACGGCCATCACGTCCTCCCTGTTGTACTCCAGGAACCTCGTGAACTTGGCGGTGAACGTCGACTTGCCGCACCCGGCGGTGCCCAGGACGAAGACTAGGCTCAAGCCTCGGTGAACTCCCTGAACCTTCTATACGCCTCGGGGAGGCTGTGCCGCCTCGGCGGCCTCTTGAAGCCGTAGGCGCAGACGGGCTCCACGGCGCCGCCGACGCCCCTGTCCATCGCGACCTTGAGGCCGCGTATGCAGTCTATGAGCACGGCTCCCGCGTTGGGGGCGTCCTCCGTGCTGAGCTTCACGTCCATGGTGAACTTCGCGCCGCCGAAGTAGCTTCCCTTCACGTAGAAGAAGCTGTCCCTGCCGTTGACGAGGAAGTCCACGAAGTCGGCCGACCCAGAGACCAGGGGGAAGTCGTACCCCACGGCGCTCTTCACCGCCTCGGTCTTTATCTTCCGCTTGATGTCCCGGCTCTTCTCCAGGGTGTTGATGGACTCGCTGCCGCCGCCGACGTCGAGCTGGTAGCTCTCATCGACCCGGACGCCCCGGCTGTCGAGGAACTCGAGGAGGCCAATGTGGAACGCCGTCGCGCCCATCTGGCTCATGAGGTCGTCCCCGGCCAGCGGCAGCCCCTCGCGCTTGAAAGACGAAACGATGTTCAGGTCGTTCACGACGCCCAGCGGAGTGGCGTTGAGGAACCCGCAGCCGGCCTCCAGCGCCGCCTCGGCGTAGACCCTGCTGGCCTTGTCGCTGCCTCCCGAGATGAGGTTCAACAGTATATCTGCCTCCGCCTCCCGGAGCGCCGCCGCCACGTCCACCGGCTCGGCGTCTGCGACCACGATCTTGCTCATGGTCTCGGGGCCAAACTTGTCCGGCGCCGGTCCCATCTGCACCTCGACGCCTTGCCCCCCCACTTCCATGAACCTGGGCGCCTTGTTGGGCTCGGCGTATATGGCCTCGGAGAGGTCCCTCCCTATCTTGTTCCTGTCGATGTCGAACGCGGCGACGACCCTTATCTCGCCGACGCCGTAGCCCCCGATCACCGGGTTGAGCAGCCCCAGCCTACTCCCGTTGGCCCTGTAGTACTCGAGTCCCTGCAGCAGGGCTGAGCAGCAGTTGCCCACCCCCGCCACCGCCACACGTATCTCACCCAACTCTTTTCACCGTATCACCTAGAAACACAGGCAACACCTATACAAGGTTAACGTTTACCGGTGCGATGGGCTAGCGCTTCCTCGGGTACGCGATCCTGCTGTGCCTGAGCCCCAGCTTGACGACCAGCTCAGCCATCTTGAGGGAGACCTCTGCGCCGTCGAGTATGGGGACGCCTAGGCTCTCCCTGAACCTCTTGCCCAGCCCCCAAAGCGCCAGACAGCCTAGGACGAAGACGTCTCCCTCCCGCCTCTCGATCCTCTCGGCGATCTCCTCCCGTAATGCTTCCACCGTCCTGTCGAGATCCTTCCTCATCTCCAGCACAGGTATCTCGGGGACGACTCTGCACGGTTTACGCCCAAGGACCATCGACAACGCCGACATGGACTCGCCGGGGCCGATGACAGGTATGTCCACAAGCTCCCTAGCGGCCGCGAGAGCCGGGTCACCGCCGCACCAGATGATAGCAGCGTCGACGCCGTCACGTTCGGCCTCTCTTACCAGCCTAAGGACGTCGGGTCCAGCGAGCACAGCGTCTGCCTCCGACTCGATCGCCGGAGGACCCACCTCCACCTGGACCGCCTCGACCTCAGTGCCAGGGTCCGCTATCTCCCTAAGATAGCTCAGACGCTCCTCTACCCCCTCCCCTGTGAGCCCTGTGATGGGTATGATAAGCCTTATCCGCATAACAACCGATGAACACTCTATTCAGAACGAAAAAAGTCTTCCCAGTGTATGCTCCAAGGTATTAAAAAGAAGAGAACTCAGGTTTCTGACGTTTTTTTGTTGAGGATAGGAACTGGGTTAGGTTTAGGCCGTTAGCCTGTTCTCTCTTCTCCTTCTTCGGACTCGTCTTCCTCGTCCTCTTCCCCATGTTCCTCACCCTCTTCGTCCTCGTCGTCAGCGCTTTAACCTGAGTCTTTTACGTCGTCGATCATGTCGTCGAGCTCGTCGAGTCGATCCTCCAGCGCCTCCAGATCCTCGATGTTCTCCGCCTGGTCTAGGGTAGCCTTGATCTCATCCAGTTCAGCCTCAAGCTCCGAAGTGTCTTCGCCCTCTTCACTGAGTTCCGCGATCTTCTCCTCAAGCTCTGCTATCTCTTCCTCGATCTTCTGTCTCTTCTCCTCGAAGTCGTCGTCTGTTACATCATCTGTGTCGTCGTCGGTCTTGTCCTTTGTTTTACCGTTGTCACCTTTGCCCTTGTCTTCGTCGTCTGTCTCGTCACCGCCTTTGTATTCCTCCTCTAGGTCGTCGATCATGTCGTCGAGCTCGTCGAGGACGTCGTCGGCCTCATCGATCAGGTCCTCGGTTGCCTCCTTGTTTCCGGCATCCATCTCGTCGTTCGCCTGAGAGAGCAGTCCCTCAGCCTCGTTGAGGAGACCCATGAGTTCGTCGGTCGGTGCTCCGAGGCCTTCGAGCTCCATTATCCTCTCCCTGTACCTGTTCAGTTTGGACTCGTGTTCGTTGAGCTTGTTGATCTCGTCGACGACGTCCTCGTCAACGTCCTTGTCTTTGCCGACTCTGTTGGTTTCCTTGACCAGCTTCTTAAGGCTGTCCACCACGTCGTCCTGGTCGTCCTCGTCGACGTTGATGTCGTCAAGGCCGGCGATTATCGCCTGGAAGTCGTTCCTGATGGCTTGCGAGTCCTTCTCCGTGAGACCGTACTTCTCGAGTATCCTGAGCATCTTGGTCTCTAGTTGCTGGACCCTGTGCCTCGTCTGCTCGATGAAGTGCTCCATCTTCTCCTTCTTCTTCGGTTTGCTGAGGCTCTGGAGCGTGCCGGTGAGCTTCCCGAGGGCGCCGTTGACCTCGCCTAGCAGAGACTCTGCGGCGTCCAGGTCTGGCTGGTTCAGGGCTACATCTAGTTGAGAGAGAGATTCTTCCGCTTCGAGGATAATCGCATCCGCCTCGGATGTGTCGATTCCCTGAGCCGTCAGCTCTATGGCTATCGCCCTGAGTTTCTCCAGGCGGTCGACGGCTTTCTCGTAGCCTGCCAGCAGCTTGTACGCGTCGTCTTCGTCTTCTTCATCTGGCTCGGTTTCGTCGTCATCGTCTGTCTTCAGCGCCAATGAGGCCGCTTTCCCGTACTTGTTAAGGGCTTTCGTCGCCTCATCGATGGACCCCTCGTAGTCTCCGGCGTCGTAGAGTGCCTGAGCTTCGTCGCGGAGCTCGTCCGCCTCGTCCAAGGCCTCCTGCGCGTCGTCAGGTACCTCCCCGCCTCCCTCGACTATGGAGTCGAGCAGCGTAGTGACTCCTGCACGGCTGTCCTCCAGTATATCTAGCAGGGTCTCGGCTGCCTGCTGAGGTGTCCCCGCGTCCTCCGCGGCGGCGAAGCTTATTCCCCCGGCGGCCGAGGTGGCCAGCAGCATTATCAGGAGCGCCGTAATCGTCTTCTTCATGGATTTTGTCTTCATGATTTTTCTCACTGCCCAGACATCTGGGGTCTTTTTATAATAAGAACCCGGAGGAACCAGTTGGAACCCTGGTTTCATCGTGAACCTCCCTGATCCTTGAGCTGGATGTATGTTTCCCGTCCTACGGTGCTCACTTCGAGATGTCCCTCCTCCTCAAGCCGCTTTATCATCCGCCAGGCACTGGATTTGGGGATGTCGAAACGCTCCCTGACTTCGGTAATGAACGCGCCGCCGGACTCCTGGACGTACCTGAGGACCGCCTTGTCGTCGGTTCTTAGGTGTGGATGGTCCCTGAACACGGCGTCAAGGTCCACTATGGGCGCCTGTGCCTCAGGTTTCTCTGGAAGCCCACGTTTTCTGCTGCTCAGGTACATGTATCCGGCTACCAGCAGAACCACGACGGCTACACCCAAGATTATCAGCGTCCGGTTGAACCCGGTCTCGGGCTCGGCGTTAAGCGCCGCCTCGTAGGCCTGCTCAGCCTTCGCCAAAGAACCCTCGTATTCACCGCCTTCATAGGCGTCGATTGCCTCGTCGAGGAGCTGGTTCGCCTGCGTCAACGCATCTGCGCTGACCTGCCCCGCCTTCGTCTCGATTAGGGTCTCCGCCTCCTCTATGGCGTTCACGGCTTCACCGGCGGTGGCCTCCGTCTGCCTCGCCGCCTCCACGGCCTGCAGTGAGAGCTGCTCCGACTGGGAGTACAATCCGTCCGTGTAGGCTTCCCTCGCCCTGCCGAGGATCTCCTCGGCGGCGTCCACCACGACTCCGTTGAGCCTCACCTCGTTCACCGTCTCCTCGGCGTTGTTGAGCAGGACGAGGGCGTGTTCCCTGGTGCCCGTCGTCCCCAGCATGTATGAGACTGAGGACGCTCCGGGGGGCATCGTTATGCTGGCCTTCCCGTCGACTATGGCGATGCCGCTCGGCGTAGGCGATAAGCCCACCAGCACGGCGTCTCTCGGTAGAGTGATGATGGCGTTTATCTGAGAGGAGACGTTCACAGCCCATATGGAGCCCGTCTTGTTCGTCAGTGACTGCGTCGAGTAGGATATGGTTATCTCGTTGGCTCCAAAAGAGTCGACCTCGACCCCACCATCGATGGGGTCCCAGTCCAGGATTATCCCGTCTGGGTCGACCACGAGTATATCCAGGTACGGTTCACCGGGCAGCGTGACGTTCACCCTCGCCAACGTGGGCTCGGGCTCCACCACGTACTCCACGTTTACGCTACCATCCGAGAACACGTCGAGGATCATGGTCACTGGGGAATAGTCCTGACCCGACACCGCTGTAACAAACAGCGACGCCGAGAGAATGAACGTTAAAACTAGCTTGTTTTGGGCAATGTGTCTCATCTTGTTTGCTCCTTTAAATACACATAATACATCTCAAAAGGGATTGTGGCGTATAAATATGGTAAATAGATATATGTTCTCGGGATGCATTCTGGCAGTCGTTTCAACTGTCTAGGGCCTTCGTCATGACGAGTCCATCCTCGTCTCCGTAGTAGCCTTCAACCTTTCGGAGGTAAATGTAACCTCTGCGGCTGTAGAGCCTCTGGGCGTCCACGTTGGACTCCCTAACCTCGAGGTAAGCCGCCGAGGCGCCCAGCCTGAGGAACCTGGCCTCAAGCTCATCCATCAGCATGGTCCCTACGCCTCTGTCCCGGTGCCGGGAGTCGACGGCGACGTTCATGACGTGGCCCACCTTCCTGCCGTTTCCCCTTGCATCCAACTCTCCCACGGTGTAGCCCACCAACTCTTCCTCGACGGTCGCCACGATGAAGAGCTCGGGGTTCATGTTGGCCATGAGCCTGAAGAAGTTCATCGACCACGGCGTCGGGTAGCTACTCCGCTCGATCCTATGGATCGCCTCAAGGTCTCGTTCATTGAGCTCCCGGAGCCTGATTTCCTGCACTACCTGATCACTTTCTGGCTGGTCGACTTGTACAGCTGGTATATGCCGCCGAAGGTGAACGCCAAGCCCCGTATTAAGTCTAACACCGGGTAGGCTAGGAGCTTCCATAGCTTCCCGGTGCTGACGCTTATCGGCAGGTAGTAGAGCATGATGACAAGCATGAAGAGGCCCAGGGAGCCGAGGCCGAGGTTCAGGGGCAACGGGTGCCTGATCTTCAGCCACAGGTACATCATGAAAAGGAAGAAGACTAACATGCCCGTCATGAATATCAGGTACGACGAGAACCAGTAAGCCAGGTTACTCGTTCTTTTATGGATGAGGAGCAAGGTTCCTCCCCTACCGTAGTTGAAGTGCTGCTTCATGAGGCCCCCCAGCGTGGGCCTGTGCTGGTGGAGGACGTTCACTTCGGGGTCGAGCACGATCCTGAAGCCCTTGAAGCCCATCTCCTCGACGGGTTCAAGGTCGTCGAAACCATAGGTTATGTTCTCGTCGAAGAAGTCGACTCGCGCCAGGGCGCTTCGCCTGAACGCCATGTTGGCGCCCGCAGGGAACTGGAGCAGCCTGAGGTCGGTGCCCTCTATCCTGAAGTGGAAGCCCGGTGTCACCTGGAAGAAGGTCTCGTCCATGTAGTTGCTCAGGGATTCGTTCTTGTCGTAACCTTCTATGGTTCCCCCGACGAAGCCTACGCCTGGGTCCTGGAAGTTGACCGCGATGGCTTTTGCCCAGTTCGGGGGGACGATGCAGTCGCCGTCGGTGTAGGCGATGATCTCTCCTGTGCTGTACTTGATCCCCGTGTTCCTGGCCGCGTTGAGCCCCTTCCCCTCCTGCTGGACGAGCCTAAAGGGATACTCCTCGACGATCTCCTTGGTCCCGTCCTTTGAGTCGCCGTCGACGACGATTATCTCCAGCTTATCCTCGTCGTAGTCGAGTTTCATGAGGGACTCCATGAGGTCCCTTACCGTCTTCGCCATATTCAAGACCGGCACGATGATGCTGATAGAATAATACTCGCCGGCCTGAGCCATGGTATCCATATTTTTCTATTCGCGATATAAGACCAGCGTTATGTCTCAACGAATCTGACGCTGTCCCTCAGGCTGTACTCCCAGACGCCCCGGTTCTTGTGGTATATGTTGTCGAAGAGGGTAACGTCCTTACCGAGTATGGATGACAGTATGGCCACGTGGAGCCTGTCGGTGTAGACCGTCTCCGCGTTGGCCACCCAAGACACGAAGTCCGTCAACGAACCCTCCATCGAGATGTCCCTCGTAACGGGGTTATCGCATGCTCCCTGGATCTCCCTGAGCCGCTTCTCCGAGACCGCGGACTCTCTGTCCCGCCGCATGGCGACCAGCTGGTAGCGTTCCTCTCTGGGCTCCGTGAACTCTTCTAGGTCTTCCGGTGCCAGGTACAGCGCCAGCTCGGGTGACACCTTCAACTGCACGCTGGGGGGCAGCCCCTGCCCGGTGAGGTGGTCGTAGCTGTAGCGCTCACGGCAGAAAAGCGTCGCCTCGCGGCCGTCCATGAAGTAGTCGGCGAATCTTGTGCGGTTGAAGACATAGCTCTGGGGGCCTACGGCCATGGGCGCCTCGGTTTGCCTCAGTACAGCCCTGAGCAGCGTGGGGCCGTACCAGACGTCGTTCATGTAGCCGCCGCCCTCGAACAGAACAAGACCCGCGTCCTCAGGTATGTCAAGCAGCCTGAAACCTGCGTCTATCCCCATCCTCCAGAAAAGGATGTTTATGAGGTATTTTCCGCCGATCACAGGGTTGCCGCGGTACACGTGCTCGAGGTTGAGGGAAGTGTAGTCGTAGCCTTGTTCCTCGAGTTTCTTGACTAGCCCCATGTGGATCAGCGTGTCGCCGTGGTTCCCGCCCGGGGATATGGTGACAGTCTTCCTGTCCCTGTTCTCCCTGAGGAACTCCGTGAAGGCGTCCATCTGGCTCTGATCACGGCTTCAGGGTATTTTCCTGTTGCTCTCAACCTATTTATGGCTGAGGAGGGGTGGGTAACTGTGGGGCTGGTGTTGAGGCGCGGCAGGTGGGGCGTCGCGTTCACGGCGCTTGGCGCGGTAATCTTCTTGGCGTACCTAGCCTACACGAACCCCTTCAAGTTTCTCGCCGAGGCGGGGCGGTTCGACCCGCTGATGTTCGGCTCCGCGGTGCTGCTGAATTGGGTGGGCCTCTTCTTCCTCGCCGCGTCGTGGCATATGCTTCTCAGGGTGCTTCAGGTGAGGATCAGCCTGTGGCGCTCAGTCCAGATGACCTTCGTGAGCATGTTCGTGGTCTGGGTGCTCCCCGTCCCTTCCGGCGTCGAGATAATCAGGGCTTACCTGGTGCGGGATGAAGAGGGCAGCAACCTGGGCAAGGCCGTGAGCTCCGTCATCGTGAACAAGGTCTACTACTTCATCAGCTTCGGCGTCCTCATAACCCTCGCCGCCGCGGTCTCGTTATTTGGTGGCGACGGCATCCCAGTTCAGCCATTGATGGTCTGGTTCGTGGTGCTCTACGCCCTCGTCAACACCCTCGTCTTTGGTTTGGTTCTGACGCCTGGGCGCCTGCGGCGGCTCTACGAGGGTAGCCCGGGATGGGTGCGGAGGAACCTCCTCGATAGGATATACAACCCCGAGATGGGCTTGGGTGGCTTCCCGGTGTTCGTGGATGAGATAGGTAAGGCCATGGAGAGCTTGCGGGGTCGGCCTTTCGAGAACCTTCTCTCCCTCCTCATGGTGGGGTTCCACTGGAGCACCGGCGCAGTGACGGCGTACCTCGTCGCCGTGTCCCTGGGCCAACGCGTCAGTTTCTGGGTCGTTGTGCTCATCTACGCGGTCATCGAGTTCATCCAGCAGCTGAACATAGTCATCCCCAGCGGCCTTGGCGTGGTGGACGCGGGGCTCACGGGTGCCTTCACCGTCATAGGGGTGCCCCTCGAGGCCGCGTCGGCTATAAGCCTGCTGACCCGTCTCGCCACTTACTGGTTCGAGCTGGTGCTCTGCGGGGCGGTGAGCCTCCACTTCGGCTACAAGGAGGCTCTGGAGGGCTTCGAGGGGTTGCGATAGCTTTTTATCCCACAGACGTGCTGTATCGCTAGTGATATAGATGGAGTTCACGCTTCAGATGGTTCAACAGGTCCTACTGTACGTCGCCACATACCTCCTCGGGATGGCCTTCGCCGGCAGCTTCCTGGGCCGAAGATGGATGGGGACCGTGGACGTCTTCCTCCACAAGACCTTCAAGCTCGATGTCACCATCGGAAAGTACCTCTACTGGAAGCACTTCTGCTGCATACCCAACCCGCCCAAGCCCAAGAACCTGCGGAGGCCCACGGGCCTCGCGGGCATGCTCTTCACGAGGTTCATAGAGTAGCGCCGCCGACCGGAAACATAAAAAAGCATCACGGGGGTCAAACAAGCATGCTCCGACTCGGGGTCATCGGATGCGGCCGCGTCACCACCATGTTTCACCTCAGAGCCATCAGGGACGTCAAGGTGGTCGAGGTCGCCGCCGTAGCCGATGTCAACGAGGAGCGGATGCACGCGGTAGCCCACGAGTTCGGCGTTAAGGCGTACACCGACTACCGCGAGCTTCTCAGAGACCCGGGGATCGACGCCGTAGTCATCAACACGCCCCCAAGGTTCCATGAGGAGATGGTTCTTGATGCCTTGGGCAGCGGAAAGCACGTCCTCTGCGAGAAGCCGCTGTCGGAGACGGTGGAGGGATGCATGAAGATTAAGGAAGCCCAGCTTGAATCGGGGCTCGCGGTGCTCCCCGCCCACAACTACGTCTTCACGCCGTGCCTGACGCGCCTCATCGACCTCGTAGACTCAGGCACAGTAGGTGGTGTGAGGAAGCTGACCCTGGCCTTCGAGAGCAACCTCAAGACTTACAGGTCCCAGACCGACTTCAGGATCACAACGGGTAGCGGCGTCGTCGAGGACATGCTGCCGCATATACTCAGCGTGTCGGCGCCGGTCGCAGGGAGCGCGGTGGACGTGAAGGAGCTGCGATGGTGGCGCGAGGACTACGAGGTCTGCGACAACATGGAGATCACCCTCGTGACCGACCGGGGGGTGGACCTGGAGTGCAGCCTGAGCTGGACCAAGCTGGTTCCCAAGTTCAGCGTCGAGGTTCACGGATACGAGGGCCGCCTCAAGGCGGACCTGATGATGAAGCCTTATCAGGTCTCTCTGGAGAAGCGGGGGAAGAAGAAGGTCTACAGGGATCGTTGGCTGAGCTGGTACCTTGACCTCGTCAGGTTCAAGCACCCCAGCTTCAGGAACCTGTACGTCCACTTCGACCGCGTGGTCCGCGGCCTGGAGGCGCCCAAGATCACGGTGGACGACGAGGCTCACATCCTTGGGGCAATAGAGAAGATCTCCGAGATGATGTAGGAGAGGGGCGGTGGGTTGAGCAGGGTCTCCGTTGTTCGCGCCGGTGGCGACGTCCCCGCGGCCGTGCGGCGCAGCGTCGAGCTTATAGACGCGCCTCTGCCTCGTGGCGTCGACGCCGTGGTCAAGCCCAACATCTGCAACGCCAAGAACCCGGACGGCATGGTTATCACCGACTTCAGGGTGATCGAGGCTGTCGTAGGCCTCCTCAAGGACAGGGGCTGCGACGTCACAGTGGTGGAGTCAGACAACATCTCGGGCACGGCGGACGCCAGGGCCGAGAGATCCGGCCTACTGACGCTCCTCGACGAGCTCGACGTACAATGGCTTAACCTGAGCCACGACGACTACGAGGAACACGAGGTAGCCGGAATAGTCCTCAAGATGCCCAGGACCGTCATGGAGGCCGAGTACTTCGTCAACCTCCCCAAGATGAAGACCTGCGCCCACACCCTGGTGACCCTGGGCATCAAGAACCTCTACGGCGTCTTCCAGAGGAAGAGTAAGGGCAGGCTCCACAGGCACCTGGACGAGATACTCCCCTACCTGGCCGAGACCGTCAGAAACGACCTGATGGTGGTGGACGGCTTGACCTGCATGGAGGGAAACGGGCCAGTCGTCGGAAACCCCGTCTGCCTCGACCTAGTCGTTGCAGGCGCCGACATCGTCTCCGTGGACTCGGTGTGCAGCAGCATCATGGGGTTCGATCCCGCCGAGATACCGCACATCGCGTCATCCTTTGGTCGTGCGCCCGGCGAGGTAGACGTTGAACGGATCGAGGTGGTGGGGGAAGACTGGACACAGCTTGTCCACGATTTCGAGCCCCCGTACAGCCTCAAGGCCACCCTCAAGAGCCTGCGCGCCATCAAGGACATATATCTGACCAGGTGACCAGGGGAACCGCTTAACCCCGTCCACGGTAAACGATATATTTCATCGTGGCTCCTGAGTGAGGATGAATAGGGCCATCAAGGTGCTTCTGCTCTCCGTGTTCGTGGCGATGCTGGGTCTCGGCATCGTCAGCCCCATCATGCCTCTGTACGCCGAGAGCCTGGGCGCCACCTACACCCAGATAGGCTGCTGAGCTCGGCGTGGAGCATATCCAGGCTCATATTCAGCGCCCCCGCGGGGAGGCTGAGCGACTCCACGAGCAAGAAGAAGGTGATCGTTGTCGGGCTTCTCGCCTATGCGGTCGTCTCCCTCATGTACGTGATCGCCTAGGACTTCAACTCGCTCCTCTCATTCAGGTTCATCCACGGCCTAGGCTCCGCCATGACCATGCCCATCGCCATGGCCTACGCCGCGGAGCTGTCGCCCGAGGGCGAGGAGGGACGCTACATGGGCACCATGAACTTCGCCATGTTCGGCGGCATGGGGTTCGGGCCCCTCCTCGGCGGCAGCCTCACCGACATGTTCAACATGAGTGCCCCCTTCTACTTCATGAGTGGCCTCACGGCCCTAAGCCTGGTGCTCGTGATGCTGTTCCTGCCCGACCTCGGATCGACGACGTATACAGCAGACAAGCCCAGACCCTCGTTCAGGAAGGTTTTATCGAATAGGGTTCTGTTGGCTAGCTTCGTGTTCCGGGCTGTGAACGCCCTCGGCTGCGGATCTATCATGGGGTTCCTAGTCATCTTCATGACTACGGCGGTCGCAGACGGTGGTCTTGGGCTATCCGTTACAGAGGCTGGCACCGTGCTCTCCGTGGGCCAGCTCTCCTCGGCTTTTCTCCAGAGGCCATGCGGCGACCTGGCGGATCGCCACGACAAGAACAAGTTGATCATAATGGGGGGCCTGGTGTCGGTCGTCGGGATGGCCTCGTTTCCATTCGCCCATAGCTTCTGGCAGGTGCTGGGCGCCAGGCTCCTGTTCTCGGCTGGAAGCGCCTTGATGACGCCGGCCATCACCGCGATAGCGGCCATCGAGGGGCGAAGCCTGGGCATAGGGACCACCATGAGCGTCCTCCAGAGCGCCATGAGCCTGGGGATGATGGCTGGGCCGCTCCTTTCAGGAGTATTCGCCGACATGTTCAGCCTGAAGCCTGTGTTCTGGTTGGGCTCGGCCATCTCCCTGCTCGGTCTGGGCTTGTTCGTGGTTCTCCAGGTAAGAGCCGACACTAAACAGGTGACCTTGTAGCCTCCCTCCGCTCAGGGACTTCTGATGTTCGTCCCATGTCGTAGGGGCCTTCGTTCACTGTCGAACAGCTTTAAATACGATGCAGGCAAGTTTGATCGATACAATTACGAAAGTGATCACCCTTGAAGACAGTTAGACAGGTCGGCATAGTGGGGTACGGCGCCTACGTCCCCATGTACCGGCTGAAGGCCTCCGAGGTGAACCGGGTCTGGGGGGGAGACGGTGCCCCGGTGGAGGAGAAATCCGTGGTGGCGCCCGACGAGGACACGGTGACCATCTCGGTGGAGGCGGCGAAGCAGGCCGTGAGGCGCTCAGGCATAGACCCATCCGAGATAGGCGCCGTCTACGTGGGCACCGAGTCCAAGCCCTACGCGGTCAAGCCATGCGGCACCATAGTGGCTGAGGCCATAGGCGCCACCCCGAGCGTGTCTACCGCGGACTACGAGTTCGCCTGCAAGGCGGGCACAGAGGCCATGCAGAACTGCATCGGCCTGATCGGCAGCGGGATGCAAAGGTACGCCATGGCGATAGGGGCGGACACCGCTCAGGGGAGGCCAGCGGACGCGCTTGAGTACACCGCATCGTGCGGCGGAGCCGCATTCATCTTCGCGGACCGTAGCGTCGACACCGTCGCCTACCTTGAAGCCTCATACAGCTACGTGACCGATACGCCCGACTTCTGGAGGCGAGCCAAGGAGATGTACCCGAGGCACGGGAGCAGGTTCACGGGCGAACCCGCATACTTCAAACACATCCAGGGCGCGGCCAAAGGGCTGCTGGCGGAGACAGGTTACAAACCCGAGGACTTCAATTGGGCTGTGTTCCACCAGCCCAACACCAAGTTCCCGATACGCGTAGGCAGGGGGCTCGGTTTCACCATGGACCAGATCAACCCGGGGCTCGTGGCCCCCAAGATCGGGAACACGTACGCCGGGAGCACCCCCGTCGGCCTCGCCGCGACGCTGGACATAGCAGAGCCCGGCGACAAGATATTCGCGGTGAGCTACGGATCCGGCAGCGGCAGCGACGCCTTCATCTTCACGGTCCAGGAGGCGATAACCGAGAAGCGGGGCGGGCCGAAGCTGGCCAGCTTCATCGACCGCAAGAAGTACGTGGACTACGCTACGTACCTCAGGTTCAGGGGGCAGATCATCCAATGAGGAAGGTAGCGGTAGCTGGCGTCGGCCTCGTAAAGGTCAGCGAGCACTGGGGCAAGCCCATCGGCGCCCTCTTCGCGGACGCCGCGCTTCAGGCAATGAAGGACGCCGGCACAGACGACATAGATGGCCTCTACGTGAGCAACATGAGCGGCGCCCTCATGCAGGAACAGCTCAACATGGGCGCGCTCATGGCTGACGCCATAGCCAAGCCGGGGCTCCACGCCGTCAGGGTGGAGGCGGGCTCGGCCAGCGGCGGCGTCGCGTTTCACGAGGCCGTCAAGGCTGTGGCCTCCGGGTACAGCGACTGCGTGCTGGTGGCGGGCGTCGAGAAGATGAGTGACGTCCTCCCCGAGGTCGTCACCAAGAGCCTCGTGATGGAGGAGGAGCAGGAGTACTCGGCCTACACGGGCGTCACCAAGGCGGGGCTCAGCGCCATGCTTCACAGGCTATACCTTGACCTCTACGCGGAGCCCAGCGAGGTGGGCATGATGGCCGTTCAGAGCCACGAAAACGCGGTGGGCTGCAGGCACGCCCAGTACCCGTTCAGGATGAGCATCGAGAGGGCCATGGACAGCCCAATGGAGGCGGACCCGATCCACATGATGGAGTGCGCGGGCGTCGGGGACGGGGCCGCCGCCATCGTGCTGGTCCCAGCGGACACCGAAGGCGTCGAGGTCGCCGCCACGACGGTCGCCACGGATTACTGCAGCCTCCCCATGAGGGAGGACCCGTTTACCCTTGGCGCCGTCAAGACAGCCGCCGAGAAGGCTTACAAGATGGCCGCCGTGAAGCCCGGCGACATCGACCTCGTCGAGGTTCAGGACGACTTCACCATCAACGGGATCCTCAGCCTGGAGAGCCTCGGCCTCGTCGAGCGGGGAAGAGCCGCCAAGCTCGTGGCCGGGGGAGGCGCAGCCAGAGACGGAGAGCTCCCGACCAACACGTTCGGCGGCCTCAAGGCGCGGGGCAACCCGCTGGGCGCCACCGGAGTCTACCAAGTAGCCGAGGTAGCCCTGCAGCTCAGGGGCGCCGCGGGTGACCACCAGGTAGAGGACGCCAAGGTGGGGTTGGCCCAGAACATGGGAGGCCTAGGCTCCACGTGTGCAGTGACCATCCTGAGGAGGCTGGGACGATGAGCGTACCACGCTACTGGAGAGAGGAGGTACCGAGGTACCGGCTGCTAGGCAAGGAGTGCACAGGCTGTGGGGCCAAGTTCTTCCCCGCGCGCCCCGTGTGCACGGAGTGCGGCTCCACCGAGTTCAAGGACCACAAGCTGGCGGAGGCCGGGGAGGTGGTCACGTGGACGGTGATAAGAAACCCGCCCCCAGGCTTCGAGAAGTACAAGCCCTACGTGGTGGCGCTCATCGAGCTGGAGGACGGCATGAGGCTGCTGAGCCAGGTGGTGGACGTGGACCCCGAGGAAGTCCAGACGGGGATGAGGGTCGAGGCCGTGTTCCGCCGCGTGAAGGAGGACGGCAGCGCCGGCATAATCCAGTACGGCTACAAGTTCAGGCCGGTCGTGGAGTAGCCCCACACTTTTATAATCGCCGCACCCTTTTCTCGCTCTGATAGCGTTGCCTCCACAGACAAGGTACGACGTCATATCGGAGATAGCGAAGAGGCGGGGCTTCTTCTGGCCCAGCTTCGAGATATACGGCGGCATGAGCGGCTACGTCACCTACGGCGACCTGGGCACCAAGCTGAAGCGGAACATCGAGGCGCTGTGGAAAGAGTACTTCGTGAGGAAGCAGGGGTTCCTGGAACTGGACGACCCCATCATCAACCCCGAGAGGGTGTTCGAGGCTTCGGGGCACCTGGAGAACTTCAAGGAGTACTCGGCCGAGTGCACCCAGTGCGGCAGGAGCTTCAGAGCCGACCACCTGGTCGAGGACAAGACGGGCTTGGAGAACGTGGAGGCCATGGGAGGCGAGGCCATCAAGCGCCTCATCTCGGAGCACAGGATCAGGTGCCCAAACTGCGGCGGCGAGCTCAAGGAGCTCGTGCTCTTCCTCACCATGTTCAAGACCGAGATCGGGGCCACGGGCGGCGAGGTGGGGTACGCCCGCCCCGAGACCGCCCAGGCCATGTTCCTCAACTACAAGCGCGGCTACCAGCATGCACGTGAGAAGCTGCCCTTCGCCATCGCCCAGAGCAGCAAGGTGATGAGGAACGAGATAAGCCCAAGAAGGGGCGCCATAAGGGTCCGGGAGTTCACCATCATGGAGCTGGAGCTCTTCTTCGACCCCCAGGAACCGGGGTGCCCGTGGTTCGGCGAGGTCGAGGACGTCGTGATCAAGCTGTTCACCGAGGAGATGGAGGAGAAGGAGGTAAAGGAGCCCCTGGAGGTGTCCATCGGGGAAGCCGTAAAGAATGGCCTCATACTCACCGAGTGGCAGGGCTACTTCATGGGCGTCAGCCAGAGGTTCATCACCGCCCTCGGCATGCCCCCGGAGAAGCAGAGGTTCAGGGCCCACCTCCCCGACGAACGCGCCCACTACAGCGCCCAGACATACGACCACGAGGTGCTGTTCGAGACCTGGGGATGGATCGAGGTCTCGGGCTGCGCCTACAGGACCGACTTCGACCTCCGCAGCCACATGGAGGCGTCCGGCGTAGACATGACGGTGCTAAGGGAGGACGGCACCAGGTACGTGCCCCACGTCGTTGAGCCCAGCTACGGCCTCGACAGGCTCTTCCTCTCCGTGCTTGAGGCGACGTACGAGCGGAAGCTG
>DATKWN010000039.1:0-9557 GCA_035529515.1 Candidatus Krumholzibacteriaceae bacterium
TCCTTCGCGGTGAGTTGCCGCGTGTACCGCGACCTGGGCTTCTTCTTGGGGGCGGCGATGTCTCGGAGGCTCATCACTCTTCCTCTTCGGGCTCATCGGGGAGCGGCAGGGTACCCGTCTCCAGAGGCTCCAGCGCGAACCTCATCAAGTCCTTCATCCAGTCGCTGAACCTGTTGGCGTTGGCGTACTTCTGGTACATCCGCTTGTGGGGCACCTTGGTAATGAGGCGGAGGTCCACCAGCTTGTTGACGTAGAACTTGGCGCTGCTCCTGCTGATGTCGCAGACCCTGGCGAGGTCGCCGCTGGTGAAGTCCCTCTCCAGCTGGTTATAGCCGACTATGATCCTCGGCGGGAGGGGAAGAGCCTTCTCAAGCACCTCTAATAATGACTCTTCTCGTGACAAGGTGTTACCTCGGGCTACCTACATGATGGATAACATTAATGAAATAAAAATCCAAGGGAAGAAAGTGTCTACGAGTCTCCAGTTGGGACGGGGACCACCTTCTTTCCCATCTCCTTGATGCCCTTCTCCGCCACGGTCCTCTTCAGGTTCCACGCGGAGACGCTGGGCAGGCCCCACAGGTTGATGAAGCCCACGGCGTCGCCCTGGTCGTAGTGGGTGTTGATGTCGAAGCTCGCCAGGTTGTAGTCGTAGAGGCTGAACGGGCTCTCCCGCGACACCGGCTTAGCAGACCCCTTGAACAGCTTCATGGTCACCATACCCATTACGTTCTCCTGGGTGCTGTCGATGAAGGCGTCCAGGTTCTGCTTGAACGGATCTATCCAGAGGCCCTGGTACACCACCGTGGCCCACATCTGGTCCACCTGGTACTTGAAGGCCTTCTGGTGCCGCGTCAGCACCATCTTCTCCAGGTCCTGGTGGGCGTTCAGCAGTATCTCGGCTGCCGGGACCTCGTAGGTCTCACGTGTCTTGAGGCCTACGACGCGGTCCTCCATGTGCTCGATCCTGCCTATGCCGTGCTTGCCGCCCAGTAGCTTGAGCTTCTGGATGAGCTCGTGGGGCCTGTACTCCACGCCTTCGAGGCTCGTCGGGACGCCCTTGTAGAAACCGATCTTGACGTAGTCGGGCTCGTCTGGGGCGTTCTCCACGTCCACGGTCCAGTCCCAGATGTCGCCTGGCACCATCTTGTCGGGGTGCTCCAGCATTCCACCCTCGATGCTGCGGCCCCACAGGTTCTCGTCTATGCTGTAGGGGCTGTCAGCCGTAACAGGCACGGGGACCCCGTGGTCCTTGGCCCACTCTATCTGGCTCTTCCTGTCGAACTTCCACTCCCTGACGGGGGCTATGATCTTGAGCTTGGGGTTCAGCGCCTTGATGGTGAGGTCGAACCTGACCTGGTCGTTCCCCTTCCCGGTGCACCCGTGGGCAACGGCGTGGGCGTCCTCCATCTCGGCTACCTCCACCAGCTTGCTGGCGATGAGGGGCCTGCTGAGGCTGCTGCTAACCGGGTATGTGCCCATGTAGAGGGCGTTCGCCTTTATCGCGGGGAATATGTACCCGTTTGCGAACTCCTCCTTGGCGTCGAACGTGTAGTGGTTGATTGCCCCGAGCTTCCAGGCCTTCTCCTCGATGCCTTTCCGCTCCTTGCCCTGTCCTACGTCGAGGTTGCAGGTGATGACGTCCATCTTGTACTCCATCTGGAGCCACTTTATCATCATGGACGTGTCCAGTCCACCTGAGTAGGCTAGAACGACCTTGTCTTTAGGCATTGCATCTATACTCCTTTTAGGATGAGGCATTCAAGAACGAGGCAAGCTTTTATACCTTGCGACATAAGTGTTACAAATATGGTATTAGAAAGCTCAGATAGAACAAAGAGCGTGGCCCAGCTGGTCCGGGAGACCATCCAGATGAGGCCCAGCCTCCTAGATGCCCTCAACATGAAGATCGTCAACTACAGCGCCCTCGCCCGCATTCTCCAGGAGGAGCTGGGTGAGGGAAGCATCGAGGCGGTGAAGGCGGCGGTCATCAGGGTGTCTGACGAGATAGCCTCGGACAGGAAGCTCCGTGAGAAGGCCGTGCAGAGCATCCTCAAGGAGTCCAAGGTCAGGCTGCAGGACAAGATCGCCGTGGTGATATCCCCGCTGAAGCTGGACATCCCCCACATAGTCACAGCCCACCTCACGGACCAGTACGTCTACGTCGTGGACCAGACAACGATGAAGGAAGAGCTCAAGGACCCGGTCAAGGTTCAGAGCAACCTTGTCGCCCTCATACTCCTCAGCCCGCCCCGCGTGGAGACGACACCCGGCTTCGTGGCGTTCATCACCCAGCTCCTGGCGAGCAGGAACATAAACATCGTTGAGTTCATCAGCTGCAGCACCAACACCATCATCATACTGGACGGCCAGGACGCCCTGAAGGCGTTCAGCCTCCTCCAGAACTACACTTAGGAGGCGCGAAAGAGGCCGCCAGTGCAAAGGTTTTTACATTGAGCGAGTCGATAAAGTGTTGATAATGGCGGAGATTTGTCCCGTATGCGGGCTCCCGAAGGACCTCTGCGTGTGCGAGGAGATGAGTAAGGAGCAGCAGCGGATCAGAATTCGTTTAGAGACACGCAAATGGGGAAAGAAGTGGACCGTCATCGACGGCATAGATTCTGGGAGCGTGTCACTGAGCAAGCTAGCCTCGGAGCTGAAGGCCAAGTGCGCCTGCGGCGGAACAGCGAAAAACGAACAAGTCCTACTCATGGGGGACCATAGGGAGACGGTGCACAGCACACTCGTCGGCATGGGGTTCCCCGACGAGAACATCGAGGTCCAGTAGGTTTGCCTTGGCTCAAGGGCCTAGCCGACAAGCTCTTCAAGGTCAGGCACAGGGCCCCGATGCCCGTCTTCTGCCCAAAGTGCAGCAGCCACAAGATCAAGCTGAAGGAGAGCTATGGAATACTCCCGCATGTGTACAGGTGCAGCGAGTGTGGCTACGAGGGACCCTTCGTCCTCGAGCTAGAGAAGGAGTGACACCTCGCTTAGTTTTTAATCTCCTTCCGAGATATCTATGTGAAACGTAGGCGGTGAGGCGATGTCCGAGGACCTGGAGTACTATAAGGCCAAGTACAAGACCTTAGAGGATCTGCCAGGCATCGGGCCGGCGACCGTCGCCAAGCTGAAGGAGATAGGGTTCAAGACCGTGGAGTCCCTGGGCACGGCGGCGGTGGCCGAGCTTGTGACCGCCGGGATAGGTGAGGCCGTGGCCGAGAAGGTCATCGAAGCCGCCAGGAAGAGCATGGCCATAACCTTCGTCAGGGGAGACGAGCTCGTCGAGCTCAGAAAGAACATGAGGAAGCTCACCACGGGCTGCTCAAGCCTGGACAGGCTGCTGAACGGCGGCATCGAGACCCAGAGCCTCACGGAGTTCTACGGCGAGTTCGGGTCAGGTAAGAGCCAGATGTGCCACCAGCTGTGCGTCACGGTGCAGCTGGGCGAGGCCCAGGGCGGGCTGAACGGCAGCGTCCTCTACATAGACACCGAGGCCACCTTCAGGCCGGAGCGGGTGATACAGATGGCTCCTAGGTTCGGGCTGAAGCCGGAGGACGTGCTCAAGGGCATCATCTACGCCGAGGCCTATACGTCGAACCACCAGACGGTGCTCCTGGAGAACGCCGACGAGGTCATCAAGGAGAACAACATCCGGCTCATAATCGTCGACAGCGTCATGAGCCACTTCAGGAGCGAGTACCTGGGCCGGGAGATGCTGGCGCCCCGGCAGCAGCAGCTAAACAAGCACCTGCACAAGCTGATGCGGCTGAGCAGGGCTTTCAACGCCGCCGCGGTGATAACCAACCAGGTGTTGGCGAGCCCAGACGCCTTCTTCAGCAAGGCCGTCTCCCCGACGGGGGGGCACATCCTGGGGCACATGAGCCATAGCAGGATCTTCCTCCGCAAGGGAAGGAGCAACGTACGGATAGCTAAGCTAACCGCCAGCCCCTCGCTCCCGGAGGGCGAGGCCCCCATGAGTATAACCGAGAGAGGAATAGAGAGTGACGAAGACTTCTAGTAACACAAAGGGGCTGTCGGTCCAGGGCAAGACCCGTAAGGCCGTGGCCGAGTTCATCGAGAACCTGCTCGACAGGAAGTTCACGGACGCCGAGAGGTCGCTTGAGGCTGTCAAGGACTGCAGCTTCAGCGACGAAGAGTACAAGGCGGGCTACGTGAACGCCTTGGAGGGGCTGCTGCTCACGGTGAGGTCAGGGGACGAGAGGGACTTCCTCAACAGGAACCAGTTCACGCCCGAGAACCTAAAAGACTACAGGTCTAAGTTCAAGGGCTTCGCCTCCTCACCCATAAGGACAAGCTGGGACAGCGGCTACTTCGACGCCTGGGCTGACCTCATGCAGTACAAGTACAACGTGGAGAGGTAGGCCCGCTAACCCAGTACATAGAGGGTGTTCAGAAGGGTCCAGGCGAGCATCCACAAGAAAATGAAGGCACCGATACCGATCTTGAGGGTTCTGTCACGCTCGATTTCAGTGACAACTGCGAGCCCCTCGGAGAGCGCGATGTAGAGCATCAGCCCGGCCATCAGGGCGATGTGCCCCTGGAGACCCAGATACCTGTTGAGGTAGAAGCACAAGCCACCGTTGATTATCGCCGCTGCAGCCTTAATCCAGTATACCTGCTCTGATTTCCTCAGCGTGGCTCTCCCCAGTGGATTACTCATATTGCCGTAAGCCTCTATATAGGGTTAGCTGATGTACCCCAGCTTCTTCTCCTCCGGGAGCACTGCCTCGTCCTCCTCCTCGTAGATGTCGAGGCGCCGCTTGATGGAGGCGTCGATCTTCTTCGCTCTTACGCTGAGCTGCTCGGTGTCGATATCCAGGTCCAGCAGCCTTGAGAGTTTCTCCAGCACGGCTTTGGACGAGAGGTGCTGGGGGACGTTGGCGTATGTGATGTCCCCCATGAGGCACACTCCGTCTATGCCTCTAAGCTTGGCTACGCCTATCATGACGCCGTTGAGGCCGTTCACGGCTCCCTCGGACTCGATGAGCTTCACCCCCACCTTCTCAAGGACAGGCCTCAGGGAGTCGTCTGTGTATATCCCGTAAACCTGGGGCTCGTCGTACAGGTCGTTGGGGTAGGCCGCCATGGTGTATATCATCTCCACCCCGAGTTCCTTGGCGATGTCCGCGATCTTCTCGGCGAGCCTTACGGATTCCTCAGGAATCGATGGCTGGGCGTCCCCTACACAGATGACGAGGTTCTTCTCTGGGCAGGCGTATAGCCTGTGCCTCAGGGGAGCTAGCTCCGCCTTCCCTCCGTTGTATATGAGAACGTTGTGGTAGTAGGTGATCTCGGCGAAGAGCGTAGCCTTGAGCCTGCGTCTGAGGTAGTCCGCAGATATCTTGGCGAGGTACCCCATCCCAGGCCACGCCGCTATCATGGTGGGTTTGCTGAGGCTCGGCTTCTCTATGTAGTGGACTTCCATGAGGTTCAGCATATCGTCAATGGGATTTGCATTAAACCTTTCGTTTTTGGCGATTGTTGTCCCTATTCATCAGTTTTCTCTGAATCATGGGACTTTTGGGTTTCGTGTTAAGGGTTTTAAAGGGTGTCCACCTCTTTTTTCTATGCGTGAATAAATTCACGGTTGTCGCATGAGGCTGCAACATTCTTAACATCTTTGAGTCAAAAACATATTAAGGGTGCCTCGGAGAAACGGTCACCCATAAACATTCCGTGCAACAGAACCATATTATAATCTACGCAGCCAAGTTGATGCTGTAGCGGGGGTTAACCCGGGGGGGATGGGTCTGAGCCCACTGCCCAACCCACTAGCGGCTCAGGGTTTATGACCCAGTGTTCGGGTTTGCCTGAACACGCCCAGACGCATGCGGTCACCGCGCCAACGGACTAGGTCGAAACGATGAGGTCCGGCACGGAGAAAGGGCTTCCCTCGAATTCATCCCCGCTACGCCCTTCGATTTCAGAGGCATTTGGTTATGGCACGAGCGCGGGAGTGGACGGACGATGAGGTCTATAAGCTTAGGCAACTATACTCATCCATGATGTCGTTCGACGAGATCACCTTGGTGTTCCCTTGGAGGACGTCGAACGCTATAAGGCTTAAGGCGTCGAGGCTTGGGCTACGAAGACCTACCCTGGAGACTCACCTCATAAGGGCGCAGAAGGTAACCATCCAAGGGATCGGCGACGACGGCGTCAAGGGCTACCTCCTGAAATGCAAGGAGTGCGGCGCCTGGATACACGCCGACAAGATTATGAGCGGCATCTGCCAGACCATCAGCTGCGACGAGTGTGGGGCGCTCTACGAGGTCCTGACTGAGTGACGTGGACAACCCTATACCCCGGGTTCATGATGTTTTTATACCCTACAAGGCTAGTTCAAGTGAGTGGACCGGATGAGTCTAGAGATAACCTCTAAGATGCTGGTAAGAGAGGCAATGTCGAGTCCCGTCATCTCGGTCAGCGAAAACACGGACATCGCGAAGCTAGCCAATGTGATGAAGGACCAGAACGTGGGCGCGGTCATAGTAACCAACGAAGAAGAACAGCCTGTGGGGATCGTGACGGAGAGGGACATAGTCACGAGGGTCGTCGCCCAGGTCAGAGACCATAGCAGGGTCGTCGCCAAGTCGGTCATGTCTTCGCCTCTCCGAGTGGTGGAGCCAGAAATGAGCCTCATGGAAGCCATGCGCCTCATGGACCAGCTCAACATCAGGCGCCTAGGCGTCATGTACAAGAACCAGCTGGTCGGCGTCATCTCGGACAGAAATATCATCAGGCTCGTTCCCACCATAATCGAGATAATTAAGGAGAAGCAGGAGATCAACAACGTCTCCTCGGTGAGCGGGCCCTCCATCACTGGGTACTGCGACCGCTGCGAGAGTTACAGCAACAACCTCCGGGTCGTAGACGGCGAGTTCCTCTGCGAGGACTGCCGCATGGAATGACAAAGCCCAAAACCATCCTCACGCCTGTATTACGTGGATGAAGCCCCGGTTCCTAGTTGACAGCATGCTCGGCTCCCTCGCCCGCTGGCTGAGGATCGGCGGGTACGACGCGGAGTACAGGAGGGACGCCGACGACGACTCTCTCATGGAGGAGGCGTCCAGGACAGGCAGGATACTGTTGACGCGAGACAGGGTGCTGGCCCTGAGGGCCAAGAAGAGAGGCGTCGAAACCATCCTGGTGGAAGGGGAGGGTGACGTGGAGCAGCTGGGCGCCCTCGCGGCGGCCCTCGGGCTGGATCTGGACCCCTCCAACTCCCGTTGCCCCAAATGTAACGGGTCCCTGACGCGGGTCAGCAGGGACCAGGTGCGGGACCGGGTGCCCGAGGCGTCCCTCGAGGCCTTCGACGTCTTCTGGGTGTGCGGCTCCTGCGGCGGCGTCTACTGGAGGGGAAGCCACTGGGACCAGATCGCCTCAACCCTAGAGGAGGCAGACAGTCTATCCGGAGGAGAAGACTCCAAGTCTTTATAAGAGGTTATTTTCGTTTCTATTAGAAAGGTGCGATAGAAATATTCGACTTGACTCAGGAGGATGGAGAGTACCTAGTACGCCTCGCGAGGAAGGAGATCGAGGCGCGTCTGGGCTTAACCCATGAGCCGGATACAAGCGACGCGCCCGAGGTGACCGAGACCATGTGCGGCGTCTTCGTCACCCTCAACAAGCTGGAGGGATCGGGGCACAGGCTCAGGGGCTGCATCGGCTACCCCTACCCGGTGAAGGATCTGCTGACGGCTGTGAGGGAGTCGGCTCTTAACGCGGCCTTCGATGACCCCAGGTTCCCCCCGGTCTCAAAGAACGAGGTGGACAGTATCCTGGTGGAGGTGAGCGTGCTTACGCCGCCTGAAACGATAAAAGTCGAGCACCCCAAGGATGTCCCGGGGGAGGTCTTGGTGGGGCGCGACGGCCTGATCATAAGCAGAGGCTACAATAGGGGGCTCCTGCTGCCTCAGGTTGCAGTGGAGTGGGGGTGGGACAGCGAGGAGTTCCTGGCCCAGTGCTGCTACAAGGCCGGGCTGCCCCCCGACTCCTGGCTCCTGGACGGTACAGAGGTACAGAGGTTCCAGGCCATCATATACTCCGAGGAGTCTCCGAGAGGAAGAGTGTCGAGACACGAGTTAAGCTAAAGGACGGTCACAGGTGGACGGCTTAGAGGGTTCCCGAATATACTTCAGCCCATGTGGGATAGGTTTCGGTCACGTCAGCAGGAGCGTCTCCATCGCCGAGGAGGTGGTCCGGAGAGGAGGAGAGGTTATCTTCTCCACTTACCTCGAAGGCGTGGACTACGTCAGCAAGTTCGGGTTCCCCGTGCTGTCTGCTCCTCCCATCCAGATGGAGAACGACCCCACCGGAAGCATAGACCTCAAGTCCTCCACCATAGAGCAGGGCATCACTGCTTTCCCGACGCTGCTGGATCAGGTCCGGTTCGAGTTCCAGAGCATGAAGGCGTTCGACGCCGACATAGTGTTCAGCGACACGAGGGTATCCAGCATCATCGCGGGGAGACTGCTCAAGATACCCGTGGTCCTCCTTCTTAACCAGTTCCTGCCCAGGGCGCCGAGGGTGAAAGACACCAACTTTTTCAGGATCTTCGACGGGACCGTGCTCACTATGCTCGGGCGGACTTGGGCCCTCAGCGACATAATAGTGATCCCAGACTTCCCTGAGCCCTACACGATCAGTCTAGACAGCCTGAGGATGCCGAGGAGAGTCGGGGCGCGGGTGAGGCTGGTCGGCTCCATACTGCAGGAGAAGCCAGAGGAAAACACCAACTCGCATGAGATCAGGGAGAGGCTGGGGGTTGGGGAGGACCAGCGTCTGATATACGCGGGGATAAGCGGACCCCGCGCGGAGAGGGAGCCCCTTGTCAGGTTGCTTGAGCCCATATTCGCCAAGTTCCCGGACAGGTACCGGGTCCTCATGTCCATGGGGGTCCCCAACGGCGGCTCAGACCCGATCAAAAGAGGCGCCTTGACCATGATCCCGTGGCTGGAGAACAGGTTCGAGTACCTTAACGCGTGCGACCTCGTTATCAGCCGCGGCGGACACGAGACCATAATGCAGAGCATCTGCTACAGCAAGCCCTCCGTCATCATCCCGGTCCCCAGACACCCCGAGCAGTACGGCAACGCGAGGAGGGCTATGGAGCTCGGTGTCGCCACGGCGATGCATCAGAGGGACATAGACCGGGATAGTCTCGTGGCCATGGTGGACAGGATGGTCGGGAGCAGAAGGTACAAGCGGATTCTAGATGACATAAACTCCAAGGAGCATCTCGGCGACGGCATCGGGAACACCCTGGACGTGATAGACGAGATGCTTCACCTGTAGACCTCGAATGTATTATATCGCTGGTCGGCGCCTCATTGGGGCATGGACCACCACTACGCAAAGGAACGTGACCCCAAGGTCATAGAGTACTTCGACGAGGAGGTCATGAAGGCCTTCATGGACTGGAACAGCAAGGTGATGGCTCCCGGCAAACTTGACAAGAAGACCAAGGAGCTCGTCGCCGTAGCCTGCACCTATATGACCCGGTGTCCCTACTGCATCGAAGGCCACGCCAAGGC
>DATKWN010000040.1:0-13074 GCA_035529515.1 Candidatus Krumholzibacteriaceae bacterium
CTGGTGGCCTCGGCGAAGAAGAGCCTCACATATACGTTGATGAAGACCTTCGGGACTTGGGTGGGCAGCTACGAGGAACTCATCCCCATAGTCTTCCTGTTCACCATCCTCGCGATAGAGCCCAACGGGATAATGGCCATCAAGTGGAAGGAAGTTTCCATGCGCGGGGTCAAGGATTCGCTGCGCAGGCTGAGGGTGACTCTCCGTAACCTTCTGACCGCGGAGTGAGGTTCGTCACCCCTGACCAAGAGCTTGTTATCACTTCGTTTAAATCAGGATCCCACATTATGGTACTGCTATGCCCTCCATCACGTGCCCAGGCTGCGGCAGAGAGCACACGGTGGAGGAGTACGAGGACGACAGGTTCTGCAGGGCCTGCGGCAGCCTCCTCAAGGTAGGGCGAGGATCGGGCAGAGGAAGCGACGGGTGGAGGCGGCTGTTCCCCTACGAGCCTTACCCCCCGCAGGTTGACTTCATCCGGGATATCCGGGAGACCGCCGGTAGGGGCGGCGTCCTCGTGGCCGAGGCGTGCAACGGGTTCGGGAAGACCGTGAGCGTCCTCAGCTGCCTGCTCTCGATGGGTAAGAGGATCATATACGGCACCAGGACCCACGAGCAGGTGCGCCAGGTGCTCCTCGAGCTGGAGAAGATCAACGATAAGTCAGGGGAGAGCTACACGGCAGTGAACCTGGCCAGCAGGGAACACCTCTGCGTGAACCCGGAGTGCAGGGACCTGCCGAGGAACGAGGCCCAGGAGCTCTGCAACATACTGCGGAAGAACGAGGAATGCCCCTACGTCAGCGACCTGGACAAGCCCCCTAGGGGCCTCCCAAGCATCCTGTCTAGGGACATACTGGTGAAGGAGGGGCGGCGTAGACGGATATGCCCCTACTACCTCGCCAGGCGTATGATGAAGGAGTCACGGGTGGTGGTGGCGCCTTACCCCTATATATTCAACCCCATGATCAGGCGTACCACCGGGCTCGACTTGGAGGGCCGGGTGCTGGTCCTCGACGAGGGCCACAACGTGGACCGGGTGGGCCAGGAGATTCTCAGCGACACCATCACGGAGCGGGGGTTAAGCGCCGCCGCGGAGGAGATGAGGCTCATCGGGGAGTCGCCGTGGTTCATCGAGCGCCTCGGCGAGCACCTCCTCAAGAGCGACCAGGGTAAGCCTCGCCTCGTGTCGGCGGAGACGCTTCAACGGGACCTGGAGCTGGCCCTCGGGATGGACGTAGACGCGTTCATCGAAGGCCACGCCGTATTCGTTGACGCTGTCAGGGCGAAGAAGATGCAGGGCGGGAACCCGCCTGTCTCCTACCTCAACGGGCTCCTCGGGTTCTTCGAGCTCCTCCAGACGAGCGTAAAGGACAAGTACGTGGGAGTCTACACCCAGAGCTACTACGGGGCGCCGGTGATAGAGTACAGGTGCCTGGACCCGAGCCTAGCCGTGGTGCCCGTGGTTGAGGAGGCCAGCGGCACAATAGTCATGAGCGGCACCCTGAGCCCCCTGGACACGTTCAGCGAGATACTCGGCCTCGGAGACGCCGCCCAGAGGTCGTACCCCAGCATACAGAAAAGCAAAAGGATAAGGATGGTTGTCGAGACCGGGGTGACCACCGCCTACCGTGAACGCACAGACGAGATGATCGCCCGAATGGGCGAGGCTGTGTCCGGGGCCGTGGAGGCCGTGGATCAGGGCGTCCTCATCTTCTTCACCCAGCGCGGCTTCATGAACACCTGCCTGGACGCCTGGGCGTCCAAGGGGTACGTGAAGGGGCTGGGAGGCAGGCTCTACCTGGGCGGCAAGCAGCTCTACAGGGAGGGCACGGACGCCAAGCGTAACAGGGACGTGGTGGCGATGTACAAGAGGATGGCGGTGGGCGTCGGCGGCGCCGTCCTCTGCTGCGTCTTCAGGGGCAGGAACAGCGAGGGAAGCAACTTCCCAGGCGACCAGGCTAGGGGCATCATGCTGGTGGGCGTCCCCTACGCCAACTACGGCGACCCCCTCGTCAAGGCCCAGATCGGGTACTACAACCGGCTGAGGCGGGGCCTCGGGAACAAGTGGTACACCATGGACGCGTACAGGGCCGCGAACCAGAGCCTCGGCCGCGGCATCAGGGGCCGCGACGACTGGTGCCACTACTGGCTGCTGGACAGGCGGTACGAGGAGAACTTCCACCTCATATCCCGGTGGGCTCAGGGAGACGGCGCCGAGGTGCGCCGCAGCGAGAGGCTCGCACAACAGACGTTTTAAGCCTTCGACACGCCAAAGGATCAGTGAAACCCGGTGCCCAAGGGACACGTTCTAGGCGTAGACGGCGGCGGCTCCGCGACACGAAGCGTCATAATGTCCACCGAGGGCGAGGTGCTCGCCACGGCCAAAGGGGGGCCGTCTAACCCCATCACCATAGGCGCGGAGAGGGCATTGGCCAACATCCTTGAGGCGGTGGACGAGGCGTCGGCCCGGTGCGGTGTACACGAGTTTCTGGCCAGCAGGCTGGGTGTCGCAGGCACAGACAGGTCCAGGCTGAGACAGGAGCTCCTCGACGGCATGCGCCAGTCCTTCGGGGACACAGCGATAGTCTCGGACGCCGCCTCGGCCCTCGCGGGCGGTACAGGGTGTAGACCCGGCGTGGTCGTCATCGCCGGCACCGGCTCCATAGCGTACGGAGAGAACCGGCTGGGGGAGACGGCGCGCGCCGGCGGCTGGGGCTGGAGGCTGGGGGACGAGGGCAGCGGCTACACTATAGGCGTGAAGGCTATCATAGCTGCGCTCAGGGCTCACGACGGCAGAGGCCCTGAGACCGTGCTTAAACAGAAGATAGTCAGCCACCTCGGGCTCGGGGGCATGGAGGACATCATAGACTGGGTCTATGAGCCTGGCCGGGAGCCCAGGGACGTCGCCTACCTAGTCCCCCTCGTCAGGGAGGCCGAGGCCGAGGGCGACGAAGCCGCCGCGCTGGTGATGGCGGAGGCAGGCGCGGAACTCGGGTTCGTGGCAAACGCCGTGATAAGGCGGCTGGGCATGTCAGGCGAGTTCCCCGTGTCCCTTAACGGCGGCGTCTTCAAGCAGCCGAGCGTATACATAATCGCCTTCGAGGAGGTGGTGAGACGCGAGGCCTCTGAATGCGCGCTCATCAAGCCGCGGATGCCGCCGCTGTTGGGCTCCGGCCTCCTCGCTCTGAAGTCCCTCGGGGTGACCATAGACGAGGCGCTGCTTCAGAGGGTGGAGAAGAGCTATAGGGGGCTCGGTGAGGCCGATGAGTAGGGTATCTGAGAGGCTGAACCCCCGCTCACGGGGCATCGACGCCAAGACGATAGCTGAGGTGCTTGAGATAATCAACGGCGAGGACTCCCGCGTAGCCGGTGTCGTGGCCTCGCAGCTAGCTGAGGTGGAGAGAGCCGTCGAGTTAATGGTCTCGACGTTGAGGGGAGGTGGCCGCGTCTTCCTCGTCGGCGCCGGCACCAGCGGCCGTCTCTGCGTCCTTGAGGCCGCGGAGATTCCTCCAACCTACGGGCTACCCTCGGAGAAAATCCAGGCCGTCATCGCCGGGGGCCATGAGGCGGTCTTCAGGTCGGTGGAGGCCGCCGAGGACGAAACGGAAGACGCAGAAGAGGATTTAGCTCGCCTGGGTTTAGGGGAGGCCGACCTTGTGGTTGGTGTATCGGCGTCCGGCTCCACTCCTTACGTGCTGGGGGCCATGAAGTACGCGAGGAGCCTGGGGGTCCGCACCGTCGGCGTGACTAATAACAAGGATACGCCCCTGTCGGGGTTAGTCGATGTGGCGATCGAGGCCGTGGTGGGCCCCGAGGTGGTGGCTGGCTCGACAAGGATGAAGGCGGGTACGGCTCAGAAGATGGCGCTGAACATGATGACCACCGCCTCCATGGTGAAGCTGGGGCTGGTGCACGACGGCTACATGGTGGGGGTCCAGGCCAGCAACAGGAAACTCGTCAACCGAAGCATTGGGATGTTAACCGAGATAACGGGCGTGGATAGGATCGAAGCCGAGAACCATCTCATAGCCGCCGAGGGCGACGTCCGCGTGGCGATACTCCTCGCGATGACCGACATGACGCCAGACGAGGCGAGGCTGTCCCTCGACGGGTGGGTGTCGCTGAGGGAGATACTGGAGAGAAGAGGCTCTAAGACATGAACGCCGAGCATGGAACACAATCAGACAGGAGTGATGCGGCCCCTTGAGCGTCACGACAGGGCTTGACGCGCTGCTCATGGACCCGACGAAGCACTTAGGCTCACAGGCTGTGGCCCTCGTCACCAACCACACAGGGGTGACGCATACCCTAGAGTCTGCCCTCGACGCGTTCCACGCGAGCCCAGAGATCGAGTTAGTGGCTGCGTTCGGCCCCGAGCACGGGGCCAGGGGCGACGTACAGGACGCCCTAGGCGCCGAGTCCCACGTGGACAGGTACACAGGTCTGCCCGTGCACAGCCTCTACGGCGACCACCGTAAGCCCACACCGGAGACACTGGACGGCGTCGACGCCATGGTGTTCGACATCCAGGACTGCGGGGCAAGGTTCTACACCTACGTGTCCACCCTCACGTACTGCATGGAGGCCGCCTCCGAGAACGGCGTCTCCATGGTCGTCCTGGACAGGCCCAACCCGGTGAACGGGGAGACAGTCGAGGGGAACATACTTGAGCCGGGCTACGAGTCCTTCATCGGGCTGCACCCGATCCCCGTCCGCCACGGCTTAACCATAGGCGAGCTGGCGTCGTTCATCAACCGGAGCATCGGGTGCGACCTCAGCGTGGTAGAGATGACGGGCTGGGACAGGGGCATGTGGTTCGACGAGACGGGGCTCCCGTGGGTACAGCCCAGCCCCAACCTGCCCACCCTGGACACCGCGACGGTGTACCCCGGGACCTGCCTCTTCGAGGGCGTCAACCCGTCGGAGGGCAGGGGCACCACCAGGCCCTTCGAGTACCTCGGAGCCCCATGGATAGACGGCAGAGAATGGGCATCCGCCCTCAACGGCCTCGGCCTCCCCGGCGTCGGGTTCAGGGCCTGCTTCTTCACTCCCACGTTCTGGCGGTACAGAGGCGAGAGCTGCGGCGGCGTACAGGTGCATGTCACGGATCGCGACTCATTCAAGCCCATGGAAACCGGCGTCCACCTGCTGAGGACCCTGATGAACCTATACCCCGGCCGCTTCAGGTTCAACGAGCCCACCTACGAGGAGAGGCGGCACTTCGACCTCCTCGCCGGGACCGACCGCTTAAGGCTCAGCCTAGTGGAGGGTGTGGCGGTCGAGGAGATCGTCGCCTTGTGGAAGCCGGGGCTTGAGCGCTTCAGGGATGAGCGCAGCCCCTATCTGCTGTATGGGGAGGGCTCCAGATGAGCGGGTACACTTTGAGGGGCACAGTGGTGACCCCGTTCGAGCTCATATCCCACGGCCAGGTGGAGATCGCCGGCGGCAGGGTGCTGTACGCCGGCCCTAGGAGGCATCCGCACGGGGAGGTCTTCGACCACGGCGACGACCTCATCTGCCCAGGCCTCGTTGACATCCACGTCCACGGCGGAGCCGGGTACGATGCCATGGACGACGCCCCAGAGGCCATGAACGGCATCTCAGGCTACTTGGCGGCTGGCGGCGTCACAGCGTTCCTCGCCACCACACAGACCACGTCCAGGAAAGACCTGCTCGAATCCGTGAAACGCATAGTCGAAGCCGCGGAGACGGGGCTCGGTGGGGCGAGGCTGCTTGGCCTCCACCTGGAGGGCCCCTACCTAAGCGAGGAGAGGCGGGGCGCCCAGCACGTGGACGCAATACGCGCCCCCGACACTGAAGAGCTCAGGGAGCTCCACGCAGCCGCCGGAGGGTTGCTGAGGATCGTGACCCTCGCCCCCGAGGCCCCCGGGGCGCTGGGGGCAATAACCTGGCTCACTGACCACGGGATAGTTGCCTCGGCGGGTCACACTGACGCAGACTACGACACCGCGTTGGCGGCCTTCGGCCACGGCCTGAGCCACGTGAGCCACCTCTACAACGGGATGAGGGGCCTCCACCACAGGGAGCCCGGGATAATTGGCGCCGCCCTCACGGATGGGAGGGTCTCCGTGGAACTCATCGCCGACGGCCTACACGTCCATCCCGCCGCCCTTCGGCTCGCAGCCCTCTGCAAGAGCCCGGTCAAGACCGTCCTTGTCTCCGACAGCATAAAGCCAGCGGGGCTGCCTGACGGCGAGTACACTTATGGGGGCAGACGTATGATGCTCAGGGACGGCATTGTTAGGCTGCCCGACGGCGTCATCGCCGGCAGCTCCATCAGGCTCAACGACGCAGTCAGGGTGATGGTCGAGGAAGCCGGTTTCTCGGTCTCGGAGGCCGTCCAGATGGCGTCCAACACGCCGGCCCGTGTGCTGAGGCTGACCCCAGGCAAGGGAAGGCTCGCGGAGGGCTCCGACGCCGACGTCACCATAATGGACTGGCGTTTCAACGTCAAGGAGACCATCGTGGGCGGCGACACGGTGTACAGGAGCGACACGTGATGGGGTACGAGCGCGTCCAGAGGCTCCGCGAGAAGCAGGCGCGCGTCGTCGTGGGGCTCATGTCGGGGACATCAGCCGACGGCGTCACCGCCGCTGTCTCCGAGATCACCGGCACAGGCGTAGACGCTGAGGTTAGGCTCATCGCCCACAGGACGTACCCCTACCCCGCCGCGGTCCGTGAGAGGCTGTTCACCCTGTTCAAGGACGACGTCTCGGGGCTCAGCGAGGCGTCCGAGCTGAACATGATCGTCGGGCACCTGTTCGCGGACGCCGCCAAAGCCATAATAGGCGAGGCGGGACTCGACCAAGGAGAGATCGATCTCATAGGCTCCCACGGCCAGACTGTTTGGCACCAGCCATGGCTAAAGGAGGCAGCGGGTCACCGTTACAGGTCCACCATGCAGATCGGAGAGCCGGCGGTCATCGCCGCCCGGACCGGGTTGCCCGTGGTGGCGGACTTCAGGAAGGCCGACATAGCAGCCGGCGGGGAGGGGGCGCCACTGACGCCGTACCTGGACTGGGTTCTCCACAGGTCACCCACGGCTCATAGGGTGCTGCAGAACATCGGCGGCATCGCCAACCTCACATACCTCCCGGCTGGCTGCGGGTTCGACGACGTGGTGGCGTTCGACACGGGCCCCGGGAACATGGTAATAGACGCCGCCGCCGGGCGCTACGCAGGCCTGAGCCACGACGTGGACGGGGCGCTGGCGAGGCGTGGGGAACCGAACAAGGCTCTGCTGGAGGAGCTGCTGAGGCATCCCTACTACGGCAGGAGGCCGCCCAAGAGCACAGGCCGGGAGGTCTTTGGGGAGCAGTACGCCATGGAGGTGTTCAGCCGAGCCGACGCCCATGGGCTGAGCCCCGTCGACGTGGTCGCCACCGTCACCGAGCTCACCGTCGAGTCCATAGCTCGAGCCTACGAGGGTCACCTTCCCGGCCCCGTGGACGAGGTATACATCAGCGGCGGCGGCTCTAGGAACCCGTGCCTCGTGGAGGGGCTGCGGCGCAGGCTGAGTGCCCCGATATACGACTATTCGCGGCTGGGCTACCCGTCGGAGGCGAAGGAGGCGCTGCTGATGGCGCTTCTGGCGAACGAGCACGTGATGGGGACGCCGTGTAACCTGCCGGTCGCCACCGGCGCCGGCAGGATGGTTGTGCTCGGCTCATTGACGCTTCCCTGAGAATTTTTATGTGCCCCAGCCGTCATTCATTGTTGTGAGTCAAATGGATCAAACTGTTCTCAGCGAAGCGTTGTCGAGGATAGACGAGGCGAGGATCGTGGAGCTGGCCAAGGAGCTGGTCAGGGTGCCCAGCGTCTCCGGGGAGGAGAGGGCGGTGATGCACCGGGCCAGGGGGCTCCTGGAGGAGATCGGGGTCGAGGCCGAGTTCCACGGCATCGAGGAGCGGCCCATAATCAGCGCCGTGGTGAACCCTGGCGCCGAGAGGCTGCTGGTGTTCAACGGCCACCTGGACGTCGTGCCCATAGCGAAGCAGGATGCTTGGACCAAGGCGCCCTGGGACCCCGTGCTGGAAGACGGGAGGCTCTACGGCCGCGGCGCCAGCGACATGAAGAGCAGCTGCGCCGTCATGATCCACGTGCTGGAGATCCTGAAGGAGATGGGGCTGCCCCTAAGCGTAGGAGTCCACCTGGTTCCCGACGAGGAGAGGGGCGCCACCTTCGGCTCCAAGGTGCTGGTCGAGAAGATCACGAGGGGCGAGATGAGGCGCCCCGACTACGTGGTAATCGGTGAGCAGAGTAACCTCAAGGTCAGGGTGGCGGAGCGCGGCATGTTCGGTTTTCAGGTCAAGTTCTACGGCAGGGCCGCCCACACCGCGGCGTCGCGCACCATGGGGATCAACGCCATCGCCAAGGCGTCCAAGGGCGTGCTGGCGCTGGAGCACCACATCGACAAGTTCCACGAGTGGATAGGCCACCCCATGCAGAGCGTCAACATCATCGAGGGGGGGACCGTGAGCAACCAGGTGCCCGCCGAGTGCACCGTCACCGTGGACCGCCGTCTCGTCATAGGTGAGACCGCCGACGACGTCGTCGCCGAGGTTACGGCCGACTTGGACAAGGCGGGGGAGGGGGACCCCGACTGGAGCTGGGAGATAGTGGCCCCCAAGGACGAGGAAGGCAACTGGGTCTACACGCCCGCCAACTACACGCCGCCGGACTCGGAGCTGGGCAAGGCGTTCATGGACGCCGTCCCGGCTGCCCTCGGCGTCGAGCCCGAGCTATACGTGGAGTGGGCGGGCAGCACCGACGGCCGCCTCTACAGGCAGGCAGGGATACAGACAATCGGCTTCGGCCCCATCGGGTTCGGGGCCCACGGCCCGGACGAGTTCGTCCTCGTGAATAGCTTGGTGAAGACGGCCAAGGTGTACGTCGCTTTGGCCCTGCGATTGGCCGAGGGCTAGTCAATTCCTCCTATTTTTGGAGCTCCCCTATGGCCTCGACGAGGTTCATGGCGAGCCTCTGGTTGTCCGCCGTGTATATCCAGGGCTCCATGAGCCACGTGATGTCCCCGAAGGCGACCACGGTGCTGTTTCCTGCGTCGATGACGGATACGGTGGCGTAGACCCTCGTCTGCTCCGACACGGAGTTGTAGGTGCTGTACGAGGCGTAGGCCGCGTCGGCGTCCGTGGTGCTCAGGTAGGTGGATGTGAAGAACACAAGCTCTTCCAGCCCCTCGGTGAGGAACGTGTCCTCGAACTGGGTCACCTTGACGTTCCTGTAGAAGCCGTGGTAGTTCACCATGTTGTAGAGGTAGCCCTTCCCGAAGTGGAGGCCCCAGTGGTTGGCCAGGCTGTTGATGGCTCCCTGCATGACGGCCGTGTCCAGGAACTCGACGCTGGCGTCGCTGAGGAACACCAGCATGCCGCCGCCGTCCACGAACTCTTTGATGGCCGTGTACTCCTCGTAGGTGTAGCCCTGCGTCGGCGCAGCTATGAAGAGGCACGTGGCGTTACCCAGGGCCGCCTCGACTTTATCCCACTCGCTGCTGTACCCCACGAAGACGCCTCGCTTGGAGAGCTCCGCAGACAGGTAGTCGAGCACGTAGGGGCTCACCTTGTTGCCGTGGCTCCTGTCCACGACCACCTGCCCGACGGTCTCCACCTTCTCCGTCACGTTGCCTTCGGGCTCCTCGCCGCCGTTCCCCATGATCACGTCCCTGGGCATGTAGAGGTAGTAGAGGGCCGGTGGCGGGTTGGCCTCGTTCAGCTCCCCGATGCTGGGGTACTTCAGGTTGATGGTCACGGTGGTGTTGGCCACCCTGGCCACGAGGCTGTCGACGGTGTATATATCCAGCCCCGCGAGCTCGGCGGCGTAGCTGATGGCCGACTGCCTGCTCCCTATCTCGTCGACGAGGCCTTGGTTCACAGCCTCCCCGCCCAAGTAGACGCCGCCCCTCTTCAGTTCGCTCATAGCCAGGTTGAGCCTGCTTCCCCTGCCTTCGCTGACAGAGGAGGCGAAGCTGTCAAGGGCCTTGGTGATGTTGAAAGGGAACAGCGCGGGGCTGAAGCCCGTGATCTTCTGGGGCCCCGACTCGAAGGTGAACTCGCTGGGCACAAAGAAGCCTGGACCCACGCCTATGACGCCGACGTTCCCCACCATGGAGGTTGGCTGGGCGTAGATCTGGTCCGCCGTCACCGCCAGATAGTAGCCTCCCGACAGAGCCATGGAGGCCGACGCGACGACGGGCTTCTTCTCTTTAAGCTTCAGGAGGTCCAAGTAGACCTGCTCTATGAGGTACGCTGTGCCGCCGGGGGAGTCTATCTCAAGCACCACGGCCTTGACGCCGTCGTCCTCCATGGCCTCGTGCACCGCGGCGGAGAGTATACCCGCGTACTCGGTGTCCTCTATGACTCCCTGGATCTCTATGACGCCGATGGTCCCCTTCTTCTTGACTGTCACCGGGGACCCCGGCTCCCACATGAATATCACCGCCATCGCCGCTATCATTATGAACGAGAAGACCGCGAGCGCGACGGCGGCCCTGTTCCTGTTAATCTGCTCCATGCTTCACCTTCACCGGTACCCCAATTACTGAGCTTCCGCTTTAATAGGGTTATTCCCAGAGCCTTATAACTCGTGGAGCCGCCTGATTTCCCTGTTCCGACATGAGTGAGCATCCTCCTTGGGGAGCCGGAGGCCTTCAGCCTCTATGGTAGGCCTCTCTGCCGGACGCCGCTGCGTCCCGAGACCCTCGACCAGCAGACCAAGCTGTACAGGGCGCCTTGGGGCTGGTCACCACCGGCTACGGTGTCACCAACTGGTACAGCTACAACGGCTTGAAGGAGAAGGCTGCCGGGATGCTGCGGGAGATACTATTCCTTTGAGGGGTGGGCGGGGTTCGGGTGCATAGCCGCGGAGGCCGACCTCAAGCGCATGGGTCTCAGGCCATGAAAACGCGTCTCACCGTTTTCCTTATAGCATGCTTTAAATGGAGGTCCCGCGAACCATACCACGTCCATTATCGCTAGTGATATAGGGTGGCCCGTCTCAGCGTCCTGATCCCCGTCTACAGGGGCTCCATGCAACTCGAACCGCTGCTTGAGGCTCTGCGCCGTGACCCCTACCCCGATAAGGAGGTGGTGGTCGTCGCGGATGCCCCACTCCCCGAGACCCGTGGACTCCCGGAGAGGCACCCCGAGACAAGGTTCATCTTCAACGAGGAGCGCGTGGGCAAGGTCGACGCGCTGAACGGCGCCGTACCGCAGACAGACGGTGAATACCTGCTTTTCCTGGACGCCGACGTGGAGGTCCGTCAGGACGGTTTCCTGGGGCGGGTCGTCGAGGCGCTGGACGAGTACGAGCTGGTGGACATCAAGAAGATGATAGTCAGGGACTCGCCGCTCGCGCGGCTGGTGAGCTACGACTACCTGAGCAGCAGCCTCACCAACCTCCTGTTCAGCAGTCTCCTGGGGAGGAGTCCCCAGCTCAACGGCGCCGCCTTCGCGGTGCGCCGCGGCACCCTCCAGCGCCTCGGCGGCTTCCCCAAGGCGATATGCGAGGACCTGGAGATGGCGTTCGCCGCGTACACCCGCGGGGTGAGCTTCCGCTTCGCGGAGGACATCGAGGTCCACAACGCGGTGGACCCGTCTCTCGGGCGCTGGGTGGTGCAGAGGCGACGGTGGGGCATCGGCCTGGCTCACTGGATCACGGGGCACATCGGGGCACTGCTGGTGAACGCCGCTAGGAACCCCCACGTCTTCGTGGCGGCGCTGCTCGTCATCTTCCCCAGCGCGCCGCTCATCGTGATGAGCTTCCTGCTCCCCAACGGTTTATACATGAAGCTGCTGTCCCTCGTGCTCATGCTTCTCTCCGGGGGCCATGTCCTCCTGGTGCCGCCCGTTTACGCCATCGCCCTGTCCCTCATGGTCGCCAAGGTCATGACGGCGACGACTATGAGCTTCGTCGGCACGGGCGTCGCCTTCTACGTCGCATCCAGGCGTCTCGGCTACAGGTTCAACGTGGTGGAGTACACGGCGTATTTCCTTTTCTATAACCCAGCCTGGTTCCTCATGACCGTCATGAGCCTTATACATGTGCTGGTGAGACGGGGGAGCCCCGAGCTGGACTGGAAGGTCTGAGCAAACGGTGAGTCGGGTGGAGCCTACGAGCCCCTAGTGAAAAATGTGAGACCCAGGAACGCTGCCAGGCAGAGGGCTACGCTGTAGGCGCTGGACGCCCAGAGCCCCTGGCTCTGCCAGAGGTGCCCCACCACGGTGTTGGATACGAAGAACGCCGAGCCCACGACCAGGTAGTAGACGCCGTAGGCGGTGCCAAGCAACGCCTCCTCGACGTAGCCCGGGATGAGGGCCCTCTGGACGGTCTCCACCACCCCCATGTACACCCCATAGACGGCCGCTATCATGTAAGCGTATGGCACCGCCTTGGGTGAGAAGTAGAGGAGCGCCGCCGAGGCGACGAAGACCAGGTACCCGATGCCTAGGGTCCTGGCTCTCCCTATCCTGTCTGACAGCCTGCCCGCGGGAAGAGCCACGAGTGTGTGGGTGACGTTCAGCGCCGCGTACACGACGGGGATCATAGGGTCGCCAACGCCCATGAGTCGCGCGTTCAACAGTATGAAGCTGAAGTTGAAGGCGCCCAAGCTGAACAGCGCCACTATCACGAGGAGACGCAGAAAGTCTCCTCGCCCCACCTCCCTCAGACCATCCAGGAACCTGAACTCACGCGTCGATTCTCCCACGATCTCCTTGATGCCAAAGAGGATGACGACGAGGGCGGCGGTCCCAGGCACCAGGGACAGCCAGAACACGTCCTTGACTGTCCAGCCCAAGAGCACCATCACCCCCGTCGCGGTGAGGGGGCCGACGATGGCGCCCATCCGGTCCAGGGCTCTGTGGAGGCCGAAAGCCTCGCCCCACCTCCCCGGGGGAACCGAGGCGCTGATCAGTGCATCCCTAGGAGTGGTCCTGATGCCCTTACCCATCCGCTCCACCACCCTTATGACCATGACGTGAGACACGTCCGTGGCGGCGGCGAAGAATGGCTTGGCGATGTTAGACAGGGCGTAGCCGA
>DATKWN010000041.1:0-4486 GCA_035529515.1 Candidatus Krumholzibacteriaceae bacterium
TCTTAGAACAGGGTTTTGGGTGGTGCCGCCGGAGTGATTTGAACACTCGGCACCCCGGTCTTCAGCCGGGCGCTCTCCCAGGCTGAGCTACGGCGGCACGCACAAATACACCCAGCGGAGAAAATAAAAGCCTTACTCAGACCCGAGTAGCCTCTTCAAGCTGTAGTAAAGGCCCTCGGCCACCAGTATCGGGATATAGGTGAGGATGTACAGGGCCTGGTAAACGTCGTCCTTCAGCGTAGAAGGGCTCAGCTCCTGGAGGAGCTCACGGGGCACCCTTGTGGCGCCGGTGAGCCGCGCCTTGTAGTCGAGCTTCACATTCAGCGCCAGCCGCTTGAGCCAGCCGCTGTGCTCCCTGAAGATGCGGGCGTGCTCCCGCTCGTGGCGGCGGATGGCGTCGTGGAGCTCCCTGTACCTTTTGAGGCCGGCGTGGAGTATGATGGTGTCCGTGACGTGGTTGTACTCTCCCAGGGCCTGGGGGCAGGGATGGTAGTGGATCCTCGGCATCCTGACAACGCGGAACACATCAACTTAGCTGCACCGTTTTATCACGGTTACGGTCAGACGTGAAAACCCTATATCGTCGTAAGCCGAGAAATAATCATGTTTAGACAGGTTTTCGAGATGCTCAAGGATGAGGTCTCGGGCGAGATAGCGTACAACTACGTCGCCGAGATAAGCCGCCACCACAGGATACAGGCGAGCCCCGGCCTCAGGGACGCCGTGAGGTTCGCCGTGGAGACGTGGAAGGCAGCCGGCATCGACGCCGACATCCACAGCTACCCCGCCGACGGCAAGGGGTTCGCGTGGAGCAGCCTCATGTTCAAGGAGTGGGACTGCTTCGACGCCGAGCTCAGGCTCGTCGAGCCCGCGGAGAAGGCGCGGTTCCTCGCCCGGTGGAGCGAGGCGAAGCTCAGCCTCATACAGCGCAGCCACCCCACGCCCCCCGGCGGCGTCGAGGCCGAGGTCGTTTACGTAGGCAAGGGGGAGGAGCAGAAGGACTACAAGGGGCTGGACGTCGCGGGCAGGATGGTGCTCACAGACGGCGACGTCACCAGGGTCCACCGGCTCGCCGTGGAGGAGCGCGGCGCCCTGGGCCTAATCTACTACGGGACCTGGGTCAGGGAGCCCGATCTGCCGGAGGGGGAGCTGGACGACGCCCTCAAGTACACCAGCTTCTGGTGGGCAGGCGACGAGAAGCCCGCCTACGGGTTCGTGCTGACCCCCCGGAGGGGGAGGTGGCTCCGCGACCTGGTGAAGGAGGGCAAGACGCCGGTGAAGGTCCGTGCCAAGGTGGTGGGCAGCCTCTACGAGGGCAAGCTGGACAACGCCGTCGCCACCATCCCGGGTGAATCCGACGAGCAGGTGGTGGTGGTCGCCCACATCTGCCACCCCCAGCCCAGCTGCAACGACAACGCGTCGGGCAGCGCCTCAGCCATGGAGGCGGCGCGGGCGCTGTCCAAGCTGATGGCGGAGGGCAGGCTCGCCAAGCCCAGGAGGACCATCAAGTTCACCCTGGTGCCGGAGATGAGCGGCAGCTACGCGTACCTGGCGGCCAACGAGGCTGACATCCCCAGGATGGTGGCCGCCGTGAACCTGGACATGGTTGGCGAGAGGCAGTGCGTCACCGGCGGCAGCTTCATCGTGGAGCGGACGCCCGAGGCGTTCCCCAGCTACGTGAACAGCGTCATGGCCGCCGTCTTCAAGGAGGTGACGGGCGAGGTCAAGAACCTGGGCGGAAGCAGCAGCTACGCCCTGTTCAGGCACACGGAGACGCCTTTCAGCGGCGGCAGCGACCACTACGTCTACAGCGACCCCTCGGTGGGCGTCGGATGCCCCATGCTCATCCAGTGGCCCGACAAGTTCTGGCACACGAGCTACGACACCATGGACAAGGTGGACCCCGAGATGCTCCGCAGGGCTGCACTGGTCACCGCCACCTACGCGTACTTCATAGCGTCCGTCGGCCCAGCGGAGGCCACGTGGATCGCCTCCGAGACCCACGCCAGGGAGAAGAAGCGACTCCTAGAACGATTCAGGGGCTACGTCGAGGACGCAGTGAACACGCCCGAGGAGATACCTGAGGCGGTGCGGCTGCTGAAGACGCACGCAGCGTACTGGATGGAGGTCGCCTTCAAGGCCGTGGAGTCGGCGGCGAGGCTGGCGCCGGGCGACGACAGGGTATGGAAGACCATCCAGACCCTCACCAAGGACATTAAGCGGACTACGAAGAGCCAGGTCAAGATGGCGGCGGAGTCGCTGAACACGGTGCTGGGGGCCAGCGGCGTCGAGGCCAAGAAGTACAGGAAGAGGAGGCGCACCAGGCTGGAGACCGAGGCCATGGCCGTCGTGCCCAGGCGGCTCTACAGGGGCCCGGTGAGCACCCGTTACTGGGACAGGAAGCTGAGCCACCTGGAGCGGGAGAACCTCAGGAAGCTGGGGAAGGACCACCCCCTGGGCAGGGGCGTGGGCACCCTGGCCATGTACTGGACTGACGGCGTGCGGAGCCTCCACGAGATCAGTGAGCGGGTCCGGCTGGAGCGGGGTGAGACGGATCTGGAGTACCTGGTGGCGTGGTACGGGTACCTGGAGCGGATGGGGCTGGTGGGGCTCCACCGGTAAACTTTTTACCCTTCTTTTCTTCCCTATAGGACGCGCGGGGGCCGGTGGTCTAGTGGTATGACATCGCCTTGACGTGGCGATGGTCGCAGGTTCGATCCCTGCCCGGCCCACCAACTCATATTTCCACTCTCCGAAACCTTTCTAAGTATGCGTAGCATCGCCGTTGAGATACCTATGAGGCAGATTCAGGTCACCCTAGTCGCCATAGCTGCGTTCGTCATTCTGTACTTCATATACACCCAGGCGAGGGCCATCGCGGCGCCAAACATATTCACCCTCGTCATAGCGTTTATAGCTATCTTGATCCTGTTCAACGTCGCCAGGACATGGATAAGAGGATACTGAGAGAAGCCAAGCCCCTCAGAAGAAGTAGTCGGCTATCATGGAGGCCACGTAGATCAGCATCGCCGCGTGGAACAACGGCAGCGCCCTCATCCACTCGCTTTGGGACTCACCCCTATGGATGAGCAGGTTCGCCGCGGATAACAGCAGAATACCCACAGCAATGCCGATGACGGCGACCACGCCGTGGACCCGTGCGAACAGCGCCGCACCCAGCACGTGGAGAGCCGTGAACACCAGTATCCAGCTCTTCGTCCCCCGCGTACCGTAGAGGAGGGGCACCGTCATCAACCCCCGGGCCTCGTCGTTCACCGCGTCGACGATGTCGTTGGCGCCCAGATGAGCCTGGGCAAAAGGATAGAAAAACAGGAAGTAGAGCAAGGCGACCATATCAGGCCTGCCGTTGCAAAGGTAGCCCGCGACGGGGAACAGGGAGAAGTCGGTGCGGCCCAGGAGCTGGGCCAGCGGCGCCGCCTGATCCCTCTTCTTCACCTGGTAATAGTACTCCATGCCGTAGCTGTACACCATGATCGCGAAGACGTACACCGAGTTAGGGTACGGCAACGTGAGAATGAGGGCGGACGCGGCGGCTACGAGGGCGAGGAACAGCGTCAAAGCCTGGCGCCGTGAGACGGAGCCGGAGGGTATGGGCCTGGTCCCGAAGGGCCTCCAGTACCGCGTCAGACTGTGCTCCACGTCCCTCGCGTCGATATCGCTGTCCACGAGGTCGTTCAGCACGAACCCGGCCTCGAAGCCGAGGAGCGCTATGGACGCGGCCTTCCCCACCAGAGCCCAGCTGAACCCCCCGTACCTGGGGAAGCTCAGGAACAGCCCCGAGCAGAAGAGGAGCGGCCAGACGAAGAAGAAGTGCAGCCGCGTCAGATCAAGGTAGGGTCTCAGCGACTCCAGAGCCATAGAAGGCTGTCATCACCCCATCGTTTAAAAACCATATCCCTCAACAGTTGGTGACAGCACAAACAGAGTGGATGCGTATCGTGGATAGCCTCAGGGTCCTCGCGAGAGTCATGCGCCCACACATAGTGGCGGGCGGCTTCCTGGGCTACCTCCTCGGGGCGCTTCTGGCGCTGAACCTGGGAGGCGGGTTCAACCCCGTCCACTTCGCCCTGGGATACGCGGTGGTGCTGGCCGGCGACCTATCCACACACTTCAGCAACGACTACTTCGACGCAGAGATCGACGGAGACTCTCCGCCCAAAGCCTTCGGGAGAAGCAACGCCCTCGTGGAGCACCCACGGGCACGGCCAGCCGCGCTAGGCACAGCCGTCTTCACCTCCGCCGCGGCTCTGACGGTGGCCGCCTTCATGGTCGTTTCGGGGATCTCCCCGCCCACCCTGCTATGGGTGGCGGCGTCGGCGGTGGCCCTGGGCTGGATGTACTCGTCGCCGCCGGCTCGGCTCAACGCCCGCGGCCTAGGCGAGGCCACAATAGCCGTGGGCACCGGCTTCGCCGTGCCCGCCGTAGGCTACGTCGCCGCCGCGGGGGTCCTCGACGACACGCTCCT
>DATKWN010000042.1:0-23743 GCA_035529515.1 Candidatus Krumholzibacteriaceae bacterium
GTCCTTGAACGTCGCCCAGAGAAGCACGTCGTAGACAGCCTTGATTGCCCCGGCGAGGAGGAACGGGAGCGACAGCCCCACGAACTGCATCACGTAGCCCGCGATGCTCGGCCCTACGGCCAGGGCGAGGCTCCGGGGGAGGTTGATGAGCCCCGACACCCGGCTCCGCTCCTCGGGCCTCACTATCGCCATGGTGTAGCTCTCCCTTGTCGGCACGTCCATCTGGCTCAGGAGGCTGCGGCCGAGGTAGAGGAAGAGGGACGCCGACAGGGTGGGCATGTACGGTACGAAGGCCATCATGATGCTGGCGGGGAGGTGGCTGTACACCATGGTGTTGATGAGCCCTATCCGCTCGCTGATGCGGGCGGCCAGCAGGAAGCTCACGGCCGCCAGGAGGCTGGACGCCGAGAAGATGGCCCCGATCACGTCCATGCCGAGGCCGAACCTCTCGAAGAACCAGTAGGCGACGAGGCTCTGCGTGATGAAGGCGCCGCCCAGCGCGTCCATGCTGAACAGGATCGAGAGCAGAGCCACGTACCGCCTGGTCCCTGGGCTCAACGGAGCCTGCTCCTCGCGTACCGCCTCAACCTCGGCGTCGGCGCTCAGCAGCGAGTAGAGTACGACCGCCGCCAGGTTCAGGGCCGCGTAGGCCGCGAACATCAGACGGTAGGACGCCGACATGGTGTAGCCCCACCTCTGGAGCACCACGACGAACCCGGTGAACAGCGAGCCCACCGCGGTCGCCACCGACCCCACGGTGCTGCGGACGGCGTATAGACGGGTGCGCCGCTCGTCCTCGCAGCTCTGGGCCAGTATGACCTGCTCCAGCATCTGTGCGGATCCGAAGCCCCCCCTGTACCCCAGGGTGGAGACCACTGCCACGGCGACGAGGAGGGGGGTATGGGTCGAGAGGTAGAACACCGCTCCGCCCAGCGCCGAGAGCAGCCCGAAGAACACCAGCATCCTTCTCCTCCCGACCCTGTCGGCTAGGAACCCCGTGACCAGGTTGAAGAGGGCACTGCTCAGGAGGCCGCCCGTGAGCACCAGCCCCACCTGCCACAGTTGCAGCCCAAGGGACTTCAGGTAGACCGCGAAGAATATGCTTACGAAGCTGGCCGCGAAGGACTGCAGCGGCCTCACCGCGAGGAGCAGCTTGCCGTTCCTGTTCACCCAGTCAAGCATGGAGAGTCAATGCACGCATCAGCGTCATAACGTTAACCCCGTGGTTCACGCTATCCACATGCTGGCTACATCGTGCTCCCAGCCGTCGCCCACCCTGTTCAGGTATATGGTGAACCCGCCGCCGGAGAGGTACCCTACGCCGCCGTACACTCCCCTCACCCACCTGTTGTCGAGCTCCACGGCCGCGATGTTGTCGTTGAACATGGCGATCCGTCTGAACCTCAGGTAGAGATAGTTTCCCTTCGTGAGAAGCCTGTCCTCGATCTCTTCCGGCGTCAGGACCAAGAAGCTGAAGCCCTCGAGCACGGGGTTATAGTTTCCCAGGTTCTCGCTCGACACCACTATGGGATCGTTCTCTAGAATCATCTCGTAGTCTGGGACTTTCCCCTCGACCAGCGCTATCCTGAGAGTCTCCCGGACCACCTCCTTCTCAGGTTCAGACAGCTCGCGTACCTGAGGATGGACCTCGACAACCTCCTTACCCTGGTTGACTCGTGTCCCGTCGCGGAAGAGCGTTACACTGAACTCGTACTCTCCAGGCTCCGGGGGAGTGAACCCGTGACCAAAGAATATTTGTTTACGTGAGTTCGGGGAAAGGTAGATGGAGCCCGCTGATGCATCGGTGACGGCGTCGCTTACGGTTGATCCGACTTGTTCTCCATCCTTCGTCACCGTGTATCTTGCCTCGTCGTAGCCCGGCACCCTGATGGGTATGGGTAGATTGTTCTCGATGTAGAAGATGGCCTTGACCCTCTCGCCGCTCTGATAGCTACGTTTCTCGAAGTCAGCTACAATCAAGCCACTCGAAGGCAAGCCCGACGGGAACCCGAGGAAGAAGTAAGCGACCACGAGGAGGGGCAGTATCTTCAACCAGTGCTTCCTTACCGCGGCTATCACACTCTTTCAAGACAAGATTCGCTTAAAGTTAATTTAAACCTATAAATTTGAACACCCGTAGCAACCGTTAAAGCCCATGCACCTCCAACTTGAATCATGTCTCAGAACGGTAAACTATCCAGGTTCTGGATCCAGGAGCTAACCCGTCCGGCCTTCGAGGACTGGCTGGAGAACGAGCCCGACCCGGTCGTTATAATCGGAATAGGCGCCATAGAGCAGCACGGCCTCCACCTCCCCCTGGGCACCGACAGCCTCGGCTGCAGGGAGTACATCCACGAGGTGGCGAGCCTCACCAACAGCGTCTGCATACACCCGTGCTGGCCCGGGTTCAGCCCCCACCACATGTCGTTCCCCGGCACAGTGACCTTCAGCAGCGACACGCTGCTAGGCATCCTCATGGACACCATCGGCAGCTTCGCCCACCACGGCGTCAAGCGCTTCGTCCTGGTGAACCACCACGGAGGCAACACCCAGACCATGAACCTCGCCGCACAGCTCGCCAAACGCGAGTACAACGTCATGATCGCCGCCCCCGAGGGCCCGAGGGAGACGGAGCTCGCCAAGAAGATACAGGAGCGGATGCAGAGGTACCTGGAGGTCCACAGCGGGCCCAGGGAGACCGCGTACGCCCTCCACTACTTCCCCGAGCTATGCGAGATGTGGAGGCTTGAGGACTGGGAGAGCGGCGTCGTCATCTCTGACCAGCTACGGGAGTTCATGGACCCGGACAGGGAGGACTACGAGCTTGTTAGCCAGGTCTTCAACGCGTGCCTGGGCACCAACACCGAGGACATAACGCGGAACGGCCAGTACGCCACCACGGACCCGAGGACCGCCGACCCCAAGGAGGCGGAGGCTTCCATGGCGGAGGCCGTCAAGTTCATGGTAGACTTCATCGAGCTCTGGAAGAGCATCCCCGTCCCCAAGTGCTTCCTCGACTAACCCCTCTTCTTTTTCAGCTTTTCTGCTTCAGCCCCTTCCATGTGGACCGTGTACTTCTCGCCCGGGTACTTCACCGAGCGCACGTCCTCACGGTACTTGGCGAGGGCGTCGGTTATGACCTTGTTGAGGTCGGCGTAGGGGTGGGCGAAAGGCGGAGCCTCGTCGTAGACGCCAAGAAGGTCGTGGAGCACCAGCACCTGGCCGTCACACATCGGGCCCGAGCCTATGCCTATGGTAGGCATCACGACGGTCTGGGTTATCACCTCGGCGGCCTCAGCCGTCACGAACTCCAGGACCACCGAGAACGCCCCCGCGTCGCCCAAGGCCACCGCATCCTCGACTATGGCCGCCGCCGTGTCAGCGTCGGTTCCCTGCACCTTGAAGCTGCCCCCGACGGACGCCCTCTGAGGCATGAGGCCGATGTGCGCCTGCACAGGGATGCCTACATCCACGAGAGCCTTCACGGTGTGCGCCACCTCCTTCCCGCCCTCCAGCTTGACGGCGTCGGCGCCCCCCTCCTGTATGAGGCGGGCGGCGTTGGTCACAGCCTGCTCCCTGCTCACATGGTAGGACATGAAAGGCATGTCGGCGACCACCAGGGGAGCCTTGGCCCCCCTCACCACCGCCTTCGTGTGGTATACTATGTCGTCCACCGTCACGGGCACGGGGTTCTCGTAGCCCAGCACCACCATCCCCACAGAGTCCCCGACGAGGATCATCTCCAACCCGGCTCTCTCCACAAGCATCGCCGTGGGGTAGTCGTAGGCGGTGACCATGGCGATCTTCTCGCCGGCGGCCTTCATCTTCCATAGCTTCGACACGGTTACCTTATTCAAGGCATCTCACCGAAACAATAGTCAATAGCAGTGAACCCATATAACCACTGGGTAGATATGCGGGTCGCTGTGGTAGGCGCCGGCGCCATGGGCTGCCTCTACGGAGGCCACCTGGCCGAGGCCGGCGTGGATGTAACGCTCGTAGATGTCTGGAGGGAGCACGTGGACGCCATCAACGGGAACGGGCTCCACCTGACCGGGGTCTCAGGTGACAGAGTAGTACATGTCTCAGCCACGACTGACCCAGAGACAGTGGGGGAAGTCGACCTCGTGCTCCTTTTCGTCAAGTCCTACGACACCCGAAAGGCAGTGCGGGGCTCCAGGCCCCTCATCGGCGGCGACACATACGTTTTGACTCTGCAGAACGGCCTCGGGAACCTCGAAGCCATCGCCGAAGCTGTCGGCACAGGCAGGGTCCTCGGGGGCACAACCTCCCATGGCTCCACGCTAGTGGGCCCCGGTGAGATACGTCACGCCGGCGCAGGCCCTACCGTGATAGGGGCGCTTGACAGGGGCTCCCGGAGCATGGCGGAGAAGACAGTCGACACATTCAACGAGGCCGGCCTCCAGACACGGTTCAGCGGCGACGTGAGAAGCGACATCTGGGGCAAGGTGCTCGTGAACCTCGGCATCAACGCGTTAACGGCCCTCACAGGCCTACGGAACGGCCAGCTCCTCGACGTACCGGAGCTAAGACGCCTCATGCGCCTCGCGGTGATGGAGGGCATGAGGGTGGCCGAGGCCGACGGCGTCGACCTGGGGCCAATCGACCACATCGCTCACGTCTACGAGGTAGCCGAGGCGACGGGGGCAAACCGTTCCTCGATGCTGCAGGACGTGGATAGGGGGCATAGGACCGAGATAGACGCCCTCAACGGCGCGGTCGTGAGACTAGGGGAGAAACTGGGGGTGGAAACCCCGGTGAACTGGGCTTTGACCGCCTTAGTCAAGGGGCTGGAGCACAGGGCTAGTCTCTGAGGTTGATGGGGTAGACGCCGTCTGGGACGTTCATGTACTGGAAGAAGCTGAGGTCGGCGGGGCACTGGCCGGGGGCGTCTATTATGATGATCTCCTCCCCGATTTTCTCGTAGACCGCTCTGAAGTGGGTCTTGCTCTTGCTGACGATGATCTCGAAGTCCTCGGGCCTGTAACCGAACTGCTTTATGGGGTCGTCGTCGATTAGGCTCGACTGGTGGCTTATCATCTGGAGCCAGACGCCGCCCACCTGCAGTATGCCTGTGGGCCCAAGGTTTATCTCCTGGTTTATCCTCATGGGCCCCGTACCTATGTACTTGCCCTCACCGGCCCAGAGCACCTCGCCCTTGACCCTGACCTTGCCCCCGTCCCTCCAACCCGTGGTCGCCCCCACATTAAGCTCTACGGTGCTGCCTACCCCCGCCTCCACGATCTTCTTCGCCGAGTCCGGGTCGTAGAGCATGGGGAACGAGGTCCTCTGGGCTCCCTGCCTCAGCAGCTCCCTGAGAACGAAGGTGGTGTCGTTGCTCCTGTCGGCGTGGTCCAGAATCACTATGGGCTTCTCGGCTTTCTTCGCCTTCTCCATGGCTAGCCTGACGCCTTCCTCGACGCCGTGGAGGGCGGCCTCGCTTCTACCGGTCAGCTCCTTCCTCCTGCTCCATGCCAGCTCGCAGAGATCGTCCACTATCTCCTGGGCTAGGTCAGGGTCGCTGTCTGTCACCGCCACCATGCCCATGCCGAGGGGACGGACGTCGCTCCACGCGAAGCCGAAGAGGGCGGACACGTCCACGACGCCCGGCTTCCTCTCCCACCAGTGGACCCTGTCGATTATGTCCTTGGCCGGGGAGACCGTGGTCGCGCTGAAGACGGATGGCACTACGATCCCCGGCTTCTTGAGGGCCACGGTGGGCTTGATCTCGCCCCTGAGGGTCCTCATCATGGCGTCGGCGGCACGCATCCCCGTGTTCTTCATGTCCACGTGGGGGCTGCTCTGGAACCCGAACACCGCCGTCGCCTCCCTCAGTATCGCCTGGTCCTTGTTGGCGTGAAGGTCGAACGTCACCATCAGGGGCATGTCGTAGCCGACTACCTCACGGACCTCGCGTACGGCGTCCGTCTCCGGGTCCTGCCTGCTCTCGGTCGCCATGGCGCCGTGCAGAGACAGAAGCACGCCGTCGATCTCGTCCTTCATCTCGTCGAAGCCGCGTCTCATCTCTCCCACGTAGAAGTCGTAGACCTCGTCCGCCACTGTCTCGGTGGCCCCGCCGTACGCGCCGCAAACCGGCAGCAGCTCCGTGTCCTCGCGTTCGCAGACCTCGATGAAGCCCCCGACGCAGCTGTTGGTGCCCCTCGCCTTCTCCAGCAGCTCCGCCCCGTGGTAGGAGGTCCTCTCGAAGTCCTCCAGAGTCGTGAGCCCAGGCCAGAAGGTTATGGTCTCGTGGCTGAACCCCGCGACCCCGAGCTTGTGCTTGCTCATCTCGTCACCTCCCGATCACGATCCCCACGGGATCGATCTCCTCGCGGAGAAGCCTCAGCTCCTCCGGTGTCGGCTCATCCGTTACCGCGATCTCGCCTTGCATGTGCAGCTTGAAGCTTGTGTTCTCCTGGACCTGCTCCCGTGTCACCCCTGGGTGAACGGAGAGGAGCCTCATCTCCTTGGTCTCCTCGTCGAAGCCCATCACCCCGAGCTGGGTGATGACCCGGTGGGGTCCTGTGCCTGCGGGTAACCCTGCCTCCTCTCTAGCCCCGGGGCCCGTGAGGTACCCCGGCGTGGTGAGGAAGTCCAGCTTGTTCATGAAGCGCAGCTTGTCGTGGCGCATCAGTATGATTGTCCGTGTGCAGAGGCTGCCCACGTCGTTGGCGCCTCCGCTCCCCGGGAGCCTGACCTTGGGGCTGCCGTAGTCACCGATGACTGTGGTGTTGAGGTTGCCGTACCTGTCGATCTGGGCTGCGCCGAGGAACCCGTAGTCCACGAGGCCTTGCTGCGCCATCCCCATGACGTAGTCCATGCTCGCCGCCATGACACTCTTATAGAAGGTGCGGCTGTCGCCTACGCTGATAGGAATCGTCGGCAGCTTGGGGCCCAGCCCGCCCGCCTCGAACACTATGAGCAGCTCCGGGGCGTGGAGCCTCTGCGCGAGCATGGTGGCGATTATGGGCAGCCCGGTTCCCACGAAGACGGACTTCCCGTTCTCCAGGACCCTGCTGGCTACGCATGCCATGAGCTCGGTGGCGTTGTACTCCAACGCTAGCCCCTCCTCGCCCACGGCGCGTCTAGAGGCACCTCCAGGTGCTCCAGCCTCCGGAGGTACTCCATCTTTTCGTCTCCGCCTACCAGCTCTATGTACTCGCTGAACTCCTTCACGCCGCGGACGTACCTGTCCAGGTACTCCTCGACGCCCTCGTCGCTGCGGCTGAGCCTGAGCCACTCCGCCATGTGCTCCTCGTCGCTGTAGTAGAGCCCAGGCATGTTCCCCGGGTGGCTCCCGTAGGGCACCTCCACGACGGCGTCTACCGAGACGTGGGGGATCACCGTCCTGTCGGGTTGGTTGCGCACCTCCTCCTCGTCTATGAGCTTCTCCGTGGTGACTATGAGGCGCTTCGCGGCACGCGCCAGGTCGACGTCCTCAATGGTGGTGCCGTCTATCTGGCAGTTCCCGTACCTGTCGCAGCGGTGCACGTGGATGAACACGAAGTCCGGGTAACATGCCGGAAGAAGCGTGATGGGCAACCCAGTCCACGGGTCCTCAGCCACCTTGGACGAGCTGTACCGCAGCGTGTCAGTGCCCAGCATCACCCTAGCTGGCATCCAGGGCAGCCCCATGGCCGCAGCCTTAAACCTCCACTGGAACCCGGCGTTGCTGATCTCACCCACGACCTTGACCTGCCCCGACTCGACACGCCTACGACCCGCAGGGGACAGCCCCCTGAGTTCGTGGCCGAACGCATATGCGCACTCCACGCGGTCCACGACCCCCGACGCCACCAGCACGTCCACGTCGTGGACGCCGGTCTTGGCGGCCATGCACAGACCCTTCCTTCCCTGTCTGATCATCTCGTAGATGCCGGCCATGCTGAACCTGATGTGGCCGAAGCCGCCCATGGCGAAGTATTCTCCGTCACGGGTGAACTTGGCCACGGCCTCGGACATGGTCATCCTTTTGTCCACTAGTCCCCTGGGCTTGTTCTCCATCATCCAGCGGCGGGCGTCGTCGGGGTGCATCCAGCCATACAGCTCCCCGCGGCCCTCCTCAAGAACCCTCATACTTCCTAGTTAGGCTGGTGCTCGTATAACGTTAACGAGGGAAAAAGGGTCAGTAGGTCTCGCTGTCCTTGCTCCACAGTAGCTTGTTCAGCGACAGCAGGTATTCGTCGCGCCACGCCTCCAGCTCCTCGAGGCTCTTGTCTCCCACCATCTCGTCGACGCCGTCTATCGCCTTCTGTACGACACTCTTCGGGGTCTCGGTCCACGTCGCCATGGTCTTGAGCCACTTGGACTTGCTTTCGCCGATGTGCCTCATCAGGTACTCGATGCCGCCTTTGCCGCCCCCCAGGTGGTAGACCATGTAGGGACCCATGACGGCCCACCGTATGCCTGGGCCTGCCCTTATGGCCTTGTCCACGTCCTCGACGCTGGCGACTCCCTGGTCCACGAGGTCCAGCGCCTCCCTCCACAGCGCCACCGAGACCCTGTTGGCGATGAACCCCGGCACCTCCTTCTTAAGCACAACCGGCACCCTCCCCATGTCCTCCATCACACTGTAGGCGAGGTCCACGGTCTCCTTGCTGGTCTTCTCCCCGGGGCTCAGCTCCACAAGGGGCACAAGGTGCACCGGGTTCCACGGGTGAGCCACTATAGCCCTCTCAGGGTGACGCTCCATGTCCCGGGCGATCTCCGTCATCATCAGCCCGGAGGTGCTGCTTGTGAACACCACGTTCGCCGGGGCAAGCTTGTCCATCTCCGCGTAAAGCGGACACTTTACTTCCAGGCTCTCGTACACGGACTCCACAACGAAGTCTGCGCCCTTCAGCGCCTCCTTTAGGCTCGTGGTGGTCGACAGCCGTCTCTTCGCCGCCTCGCCGTCCTCCCCCAATCCGGCGTCCACAAGAGTGTCTATGTGGTGGGATACCCTGCCCTTCGCCTCCTCCAGCTTCTCGTTTGTCAGGTCCTGCATTACAACATCGTAGCCGTGTAACGCGAACAGCGTGGCCCAGCCCTGCCCCACGAGGCCGCTGCCCACGCATGCAACACGTTTGATTCCCTCGATCAACGCTATCAACATGAAACATGCTTCAAGGTTTTTCATTCTTCCGCAGTCGAAGCCGTTAAGTTGGCTCAACCCGGAGTCATATCTATGCCTGAACTACACGTCTTCTCTAGGGGCTCCATGCGTCTCATCGATATGGTGCGGGGCGAGGGTATCTATCTCTGGGACAAGGATGGCCGCCGGTACATCGACGGCAGCGCCGGCCCCATCTGCGTCAACATAGGCCACGGCGTCAAGGAGGTAGCCGACGCCGTCGCGGCTCAGATGGAGCAGGTGAGCTTCGTCCACAGCAGCCACTTCATCACCCAGAGCGTCATAGACTGCGCGGAGAAGCTCGCCTCGTTCGCACCCGAGGGCCTCAACCACGTCTACTTCTGCAGCGGCGGAAGCGAGGCCACCGAGGCCGCCGCAAAGATGGCTCGCCAGTACTGGCTGCTGAGGGGCGAGCCGAAGCGCAGCAAGATCGTCGCCCGTTGGCAGAGCTACCACGGCAACACGCTGGGCGCCCTCAGCATGTCGGGAAACATTGCGCGGCGCCGACGCTACGTTCCCATGCTTCTGGACTTCCCTCACATACCGCCTGCGTACTGTTACCGGTGCTGGTTCGGTAAGACCTGCGACACATGCGACCTGGAGTGCGCGAGGGCTCTGGACACCCAGATACGGGCGACGGGCCCCGAGTACGTCTCGGCCTTCATCGCGGAGCCCGTGGTCGGCGCCACTCTGGGCACGGTGCCTGCGGCGCCTGGCTACTTCCAGCTGATCCGCGAGATCTGTGACGACCACGACGTGCTCTTTATAGCCGACGAGGTCATAACGGGGCTCGGGAGAACAGGAAAGAAGTGGGGCCTCGACCACTGGGACACGGTGCCCGACATCATCGCCACCGCCAAGGGCCTCGCGGGAGGTTACCTGCCCTTGGGAGCCACCATCGCCAGCGACAAGGTCTACGAGGCCTTCGGGGAGCCCTTCGCCCACGGCCACACCTACGGCAGCCACCCTGTGGTCTGCGCCGCCGGCGTCGCCGTCCTGGACTACGTTGTGAAGCACAGGCTCGTCGAGAGGTCAGCGGAGCTGGGCGAGTACCTCCACGGGAAGCTCAAGACGCTCTACGACCACCCATCCGTCGGAGACATACGCGGCATGGGCATCTTCGCGGGCATCGAGTTCGTCAAAGACAAGGAATCCAAGGAGCCGTTCCCGCCTGAGCTACGTTTCTACAGCAAGGTCGTCGAAAAATGCTTCGAGAACAGATTGCTGGTTTACCCAGGTGTGGGCACGGTGGACGGGGTCAAGGGCGACCACATCCAGGTGGCGCCTCCTCTTGTCGTCACTAAAGACGAGATCGACGAGATAGTGGAGCTCTTGGACGGGTCCATCAATGAGGTAGAGGCGGAGGTTCTATAACTTTAGCGGTTACCTGATCCTGCCGTTCACTACCTTCTCCAGCCCTATCTCCTCGGCGTCGGTGTGGAGAGGCAGCCCCTCCATGTAGGCCTTGCCGTCCACCGCCTCCAGCCTGTACTTCATGAACTGGTCGAATGTGATCGTATCCGAACTGCACTCCTTGACGTCGCCAACATACACCTGATCCCCAGGCTTGGATGCCTGCGGGTTCAGAATGCCCACGTCCTTGCCGTCGTCTCCCGCCAACAGCATGCCCTCGCTGAGCTCGCCCCGCAGCCTCGTCGGCTGCAGGTTCGTTAGCACCACCAGGTGCTTGCCGAGGAGGTCGTTCCTGTCAGGGTAGTATGGCTTCAAGCCGGCGACTAGCCGCCTCGCCTCGTCGCCTAGGTCGATCTTCAGTATGTAGAGCTTGTCGGCGCTCGGGTGGTCCAGCACCTCTGTGACCTTGGCTACCTTCATGTTGAGGGCTCCGAGGTCCGTGGGGTTAAGAACATCATATTCTCCGCCGCTGTGCTGGACTATGAGGTCGCATATCTCCCTGAGGGCGTTCTCAAGGTACATGCCGCTGGTCTCGCTGTTGCCCTGCACGTAGACCAGGAGGTTCCGGGTGTCGAAACCTATCTTGGTGTGCTGGCCCTGCTTCACGTCGAGCCAGCAGAGCACGTGCTCGTCGTCCATCATGGCGAACTTGCCTGACGGGGTCTTCATGGGCTCAGTCTCCCCGAGGGGCACGTACACCTCGTCGCCCCAGGTCACCTTTAGCCCGACGTCTCCCACCACCTTGTCCAGGTCGTGGACGCCGACGCTGACGCGTCTCGTGGCTGCGACGACGTTGTAGGCGTCCACCACGGTGTTGATGGTGGGGAGCCTGTCGTTCTCCTTCACCAAGTTGATGAGGTGAACCGCGGGGCTCTCGGCGTCCACCTTGAACCTCCTGTACACGTCGTTGTAGGCGTCTATGATGGGGTCACCCTCGACGCTGAGGGCCTTGATCTCCTCCTCCGCCTCCTTCTTGAGTGTGTCCAGCTCCGCGGATGACTTCCTGATCTGTACGCCGCGTACCACGGCCAACTTTACGTCGACGCCCATCTTCGCCAGCTTGTCGTCTATGCTGAACTCGATCCTCCTGGTCTCCGCGGGCTCGGGGACCCTGAGCTCGATGGGCTCGATCCTCTTGAGTACTATCCCGGCTTTCCCTATCTCGTGGTCCTCGACCTCCTCGTCTATGTTGCCCCAGTCGAGCCCAGGTAGGTTTAGCTGCGTCTCTATCTTCTCCGCGAACACCGGCATAATGGGTTTGATGAGTATGGTGAGGTTCTTGACGATGTTGACGCAGTCGGTGAGCACCCTACGCCCCTTCTCCGGGTCTGTCTTCACCAGCTCCCAGGGCTTGTTGTCCTGGAAGTACTTGTTCCCCATGCTGCTTATGGTGAGCATCTCGTTGACGGCGTCCCTGAAGTCGAAGCCCATGTAGTGAGCCTTAGCCGCCAAGCATCTCTCCTTCACGCCCTCCAGTAGCTTGGTATCGCTGACCTTGCTGGACTTGCCGTCGTAGTACCTGTTGAGGAAGCTGAGGACCCGGTAGAACAGGTTGGCCAGGTTCGCGACGAGCTCGTTGTTAATCTTGCTCCTGAGGTTCTCAAGGTTCAGGTCGATGTCGCTCATGGTGTGGCTCAGGTTCGCCGCGTAGTAGTAGCGGAGCAGCTCGGGGTCCAGGTAGTCCTTGAACTCCTCTGCAGTCAGGAAGGTGCCCCTGCTCTTGCTCATCTTCTCCCCGTTCACAGTGAGGAAGCCGTGGACCACGACGTTGTCTGGGATGTGGAACCCGGCTCCGTGGAGTACCGCGGGCCAGAAGAGGAGGTGGAAGTAGATGATGTCCTTGCCTATGAAGTGGATGATGGTGCCGTCAGGGCTCTGCCAGAAGTCGTCAGCCTTGCACGGCTTGTCCCTGCAGTAGTTCGCCGTGGAGGCGATGTAGCCGATGGGGGCGTCCAGCCACACGTAGAAGTACTTGTCATCCTCCCCGGGTATCCTGAAACCGAAGTAGGGGCCGTCCCTGCTTATGCACCAGTCCTGCAGGCCCTCGTGGACCCAGCTGAGAATCTGGTTCCTGATCTCCTGCTGCAGCTTCTCGTTGCCGTTGAGCCACTCCTCGAGCCAGTCGCTGAAGCTGCTGAGCCTGAAGAAGTAGTGGAGGCTGTTCCTGCGTATGGGCGGGCTGCCGCAGATGCTGCAGTACGGGTTGATGAGGTCCGTGGTGTCGTAGGCGGCGTTGCACTTCTCGCACACGTCGCCATACTGGTCCTGGGCGCCGCACTTGGGGCAGGTGCCCTTCACGTACCTGTCTGGGAGGTAACGCTCACAGTGTTCGCAGTAGGTGAGCTCTATCTCCTTGGTGTAGATGTGCCCGTTCTCCCTGAGCCTGTTGAAGATGAGCTCTGTGTACCGCTGGTTCTCCGGGCTGTTGGTGGTGTAGTAGCTGTCGAAGCTGATCAGGTAGTCGTCGTAGTCCCGCTTATGTTCCTTCCACCAGTGCTCGATGAACTCCTCGGGGGTGACCCCCTGCTTCGCGGCGTTGATCTCGATGGGCGCCCCGTGGGTGTCGTCGGCCCCACAGTAGACCACGTCGTGGCCTGCCAGCTTCATGAAGCGGACCCAGATGTCTGTCTGTATGTACTCCACCATGTGGCCTATGTGCACCGGCCCGTTGGCGTAGATCAACGCAGAAGTTACCAGAATTCTCTCAGACTTCAAGGAATGCCCTCCCGGTTTTCCTATAGAGAGCGTCTACGACATATTAATGCTGCTTCGATCCAGCCGGTTTTCCCTGAGCTAACCTAATGGCTGGGCTCGGTCTTCTCCGTCTTCTATTTCCTCTTTTTCTTTCTCATCTTCGATCCGTCTACTCTTAATACGAGAATAGGCATCCACTCGGCTCTTGTAGATGATGGCCCCGACCGTTGATCCACCTATAAGCCCAACCATCGTCAAGGCGTCGCCCACCGCGCCCCCGCCGTAGAAGATGGTGTAGACCACCTGCTGTATGATGTAGGCGAGGACGCCCGTGACGGTGCCCACCCTGATCAGGTCACCCTTCGCAATCCTAGCAGCAGAGTAGCCGCCAAGTAACCCGCCGACGAGGTGCAGCGCGATGAACAGAGTGGAGAAGACGCTCAGAACCCTTTCAGAGCCTCCATAGATGAGCGCCAACAACTCCATTATCAGGAAAGGCAGCCCAAACGCCAGGGATGCCCCCGCGAAGTAGACCCTGAACGAGTCCCTCTGATCCTCCTCCCCGGTCATCAGCTTAACATTTTTACACGGTTATTTAACACTCTTCGTCGGTAAATGGACGTTCTTCCACCGTTTACCTGTAATAGTATCTCCAAAGGCTTAAATCGGTTCGAGGTCAAGTTAATTTCACCCCAAAGAAACAGGAGTGATATGTAATATCAATACTTAATGCGGGAACAATATCCGCACTAGTAATGCTGATCATCATCTGGATCTTCATACTGGGCGGAATGGAACTAGCCAAAAAGAAGCTACCACCCTTCAGGAAGCTCACCGGCCTCGACGCCCTCCCCGAGATGGTGGGCAGGGCAGCCGAGATGAACAAACCTGTGCACTTCACAACTGGACTAGGAAGCTTAACGGAGTCTGTGGCACCGCAGCTTGTAGCTGGACTCGCAGTCCTAGCACATGTTGCCGAACTGTGCGCCAACTACGGTGTGAAGCTCATCTACTCGGTGTACCAGGCCCAGGTGATGCCCATCGCCACCGAGCTCATAAAGGAGGCCTACGTGAAGGCCGGGAAGCCCGAGGAGTTCATAGCAGAGGAATCGGTGAGATACCTGTCGGGCGAACAGTTCGCCTACGCGTCAGCCGTCCAAGGCATAGCAGAGAGGGAGAGGCCCGCAGCCAACATAATGATCGGGCCCTTCTACGCCGAGTCCATGCTCTTCGCCGAGACATTCAGCAGGATCGGCTCAATCCAGCTGGCCGGCACGGCTAGAGGTTACCAGATACCCTTCTTCGCCGTCATCTGCGACTACCTACTCATCGGGGAGGAGATCTACGCAGCCGGAGCATACCTCTCGAGGGACCCCCTACAGGCGGGGACCATAATGGGGCAGGACTTCGGCAAGGCGTTGGCCCTCATACTGATGATACTGGGCGTGCTGATTACCGCCTTAGGCAGCTCGTTCATCGTCGACCTATTGGGGATGTAGGAGGTGTCATGAAATGTCAGTAACAGTGAAAAAGACGATACCCGTCGTGATAGTGGCCGTCGTAGCCTTTATAGTGATGATGGACTACTTCCTCCTCACGCCGCCGGTGGACGTAGCCGGCAAGAGCTGGACCAGCACAACGGTGACAAACCTCCAGAACTGGGGCGTCATACTCACCGCCTTCGCGCTGGGCTTCGGCGCAGTCAACCTCTTCTACTTCCACAGCAAGCACATATCCAGGCGGACGCCGGGTCAGTGGATGTACAGCCTATGGCTGCTCATAGTAATAGTCATATTCACAGGCATAGGCGTCTTCACGGGGCCCACCTCAGACCAGTACAGCTGGCTCTACAACGCCTCATACTTCGCCCTCAGCGCCACGGTGTACTCCAGCCTCGGCTTCTACATGACGTCGGGGCTGTACCGCGCCCTCAGATTCAAGAACGTCGAGTCAGGGATCTTCCTGGTAGTAGGCTTCATAGTGTTGGCTAGGAACGCCCCCGCTTTTGCCGTCTACTTCCCGGTGCTGAGGGTCTGGGGCAGCTTCATAAGCGACGTGCTGACGACCTCGGCTCAGCGCGGCATCATGATCGGCGGCGCCCTCGGAGCCATATCCCTGGGCATCAGGACCATGACCGGCAGAGAGACCGGGTTCCTCGGCAAGCTGACTGAGGAGGAGAGAGGAGGTGGCATCGAGTGAGCGGCCAAGGTAAGAGCATATGGGACAAACTGGAGAACATACCCAGAGAGGTGCTCTACGGCATACTCCTGGTAGTCTTCGTGATCCCCATGATCTATCCCCTGGGCCTACCCGTGCCCATCTCGGCCAACGTCCGCAAATGGTACCAGACCATAGAAGATCTTCCACCCGGCTCCGTAGTCATGATCGACTTCGGGTACTCCGGGGGAGGGGAGCCCGAGCTAGGCCCCATGGCGGTGGCGGTATACCGCCACCTCTTTACGAAGGGGGACATAAAGGTCATCTGCATGTCCACCTCCATCGAGGGTACCCAGCTGTGGGATAAGGCCATGGCCGAGATCAGGCCGGAGCAGAGGTTCGGCGCCCAGTACGGCGTAGACTACATCCACATAGGCTACATCGCGGGAACAGAGGTGGCGATGGCCGCGATCGGTAAGGATCTGAGAGCAACAACCTCCACGGACTACAAAGGTAACTCACTGGACCAGTACCCGATAATGGATGGCATAGTGGACGCCCACAGCTTCGACCTACTCATCTGCTACACGACGGGCGGAGACCAGTCAGAGGGCTGGGTAAGACAGTGGTACACGGTGTACGGCTCGCCCTACATGTGCTCTGTACTGGCCATGATGGTCCCCACCATGTTGCCCTACCAGAACGCGGGGCAGATAATATCCGTGACGTCTGGGGCGCAGGCAGGCGAGATGGAAGGCCTGGTCGGATTCCCCGCCAGGGGCATCAAGTCGGCCGACGTTATAACCTTGACACACCTGCTCTGCCTAGTCTATGTAGCCATAGGCAACATAGCCTACCTCGGCAAGAGATTCTCGGGAGGAGGTAAGTGAGATGGAGCTGAGCTTAGTCATACAGATCTGGATGGCGGCACTGTTCACCATGTTTATCTACAGCATAGCCTTCAGGGACAACATGCTCTTCAAGTTCGCTGAGTACACCTTCGTCGGAGCAGCCGCCGGGCACAGCATGGTCTACGGCGTAGATAACATCAGAAAAGTCGGCTGGAACAACCTCATAGGAGGCAACTACTTCTACATCTTGGCTTTCCTGCTCGGCATACTACTGTACTCGAGGTACCACCCACAGTACTTCTGGGTGAGCAGGTACCCCCTCTCCATCATGATGGGCCTCGGCATAGGGCTCAGCATGAGGGCGGTGGTCACCGCGGAGTTCATCGTCCAGATCAAGTCCACGGCAGCCATCCAGTTGATCGGCGTCACAGACCCCGTCAAGATGGTCAGCAACATCATCTTCATCATACTCGTGGTTTCCACCGTCTACTTCTTCATCTTCACGTTCCCCAAGGCGCACGAGGGCAGCCTCGGAGTCATACCCAAGATCGCAAGGTACGGGATGATGGCCGCCTTCGCCTACAGCTTCGCCAACACGGTGCTGTCCAGGTACAACATGATCTTCGGTCGCCTCGACTTCCTCTACAGCGAGTGGATACCCCTGCCGGGCGCCATCATAGCCCTACCCCTAGTGCTTATACTGCTCATCTACGTCATGCTGCCTCCCGAGAAGAGGCCGTGGCCCAAGAAGGAGTGAACCCTTCCCCATTTTTTACGATAACCTCTAATTCCCAGGCCACAAAGCATTCATGATATTCTTGACGCTGGACAGGGAAAAGCGGCCCTCGATCACCGACTACATGGCGGCGGCTGCGCTCGCCTACGGGATAGTCTACTTCTGGATAAAACTGAAGATGGTGGCGGGGACGCCCAGCTTACTGGCCTACCCCATATACTACCTCGCCGGGCTCGTACCCTCATACCTGGTATGCAGACGCACCGACTCGGCTCACCTCGCCGTAGGGATAAAGTCCGCCCTCGCAGCGTGGGCGTTCACAGCCGTCACACTCCTAGCCTTCGTTGAAGGGCCCAGCCTCGCCTTCTTCGGCATACTGCTAATCTGTCTCGTCCTTGGGGGAGCGACATCTTCTTACCTAGCTCTCAGGCAGAGCCTCTCCCAGCCACCGTCACATGAAGTTGACTCCGAGAAGAGTCCAACGCCTTAAATCCTAAGCAGCCGAGGGATAATCGAAATGTTCTCCTCCCTACCCGGTGACGAGGAGCTAACCGAGGAAGAGGTAGACGAGATAATTCGGAAGACCGCAGAGAGAATACGGCAGTACGGCATGGAGACTTTCGCCATACTTACCCTCGAGAGCGTCAAGCCCCTCGTCTACATCGGCGGCGAGATGAGTAGGCTCATGATCTCCCCGTTTCTCCCAGCCCTCGGACCCAAAGCCAACGAGTTAGGTGAGAACCTAATCAACGTGTTCGAGGAGCGCAAGAACGTCGAGAAGCTCATCATCATCCTAGAGGAGATGGCGAGAGGAGAGTACGGCAAGGAAGAGGAAGAGCAGGAAGCCGGGGCACCCGAGGAAGGGAAGGAGAAACCCGAGGCCGATGAAGCCTCTGACGAGCAAGCGGAGCCAAAGAAGAGAAAAAGCTGGCGAGACTGGCTCCCCCTCTAAATAGTTTACATAGCCTCGGCATTTTAGAAAACCTTATCCATGATGGTCTGCGACTGAATATGACATGGCAGCCCTCAAGAAACCAACAGAGGAGATGCAGTTCATCATCGCTACCGACGTAGGCTCCACCACCACCAAAGCCAGGTTATTCCACAAGAAGGACGGTGAGTGGAGGTTCCTGGTAGCAGGAGAAGCACCCACGACAGTCGAAGCGCCCTACGAGGACGTGACCCTCGGAGTACAGAACGCGGTACGTGAAGTCGAGGAGTTGACCGGACACAAGCTTCTAGTCCCGGACGGCAGCGGCATTATACTGCCCTACGACGGCGAGAAGGGCGTAGACCTCTACGTCACCACCAGCAGCGCCGGCGGCGGCCTGCAGATGATGGTATCCGGCCTCATCAAGTCCATGACCGCTGAGAGCGCCAACAGGGCGGCCCTCGGCGCAGGCGCCATAGTCATGGACGTCATCGCAAGGGACGACGGCAGGCAGCCCTACCAGAAGATCCGCAGGATCAGAAGCCTAAGACCCGACATGATCCTCATGGCGGGCGGCACCGACGGCGGCGCCAGCAGCCACGTCATGGAGATCGCGGAGCTGATAAAGGCAGCAGAGCCGAAGCCGAGGCTCGGAGTGGCCTACAAGCTCCCCATCGTCTACGCAGGCAACAAGGCGCTTAGGCCCCAGATCCAGGAGCTCCTGAAGACTGGGTTCGCGCTTCAGATAGTCGACAACATCAGGCCGGTCCTCGAGGTGGAGAACACGGAGCCGGCTAGGCGCGCCGTGCACGAGCTGTTCATGGAGCACGTCATGAGCCACGCACCAGGCTACAACAGGCTCATGAAGTGGACCGACGTCGACATCATGCCGACGCCGGCGGGAGAGGGCATGGCCATGCAGCTCATCGCCAACACGTTCAACCTTAACGTGCTGGGCGTCGGCCTCGGAGGCGCGACCACCAACGTGTACTCGGTCATGGACGGAAGGTTCGTGAGAAGCGTCTCGGCCAACCTTGGGATGAGCTACAGCGTGACCAACGTCATGAAGGAGGCCGGCATCGACAACATCATGAGGTGGATACCATTCAAACTGGATAGGGAGGAGGTGGCCTCAAGGCTGATGAACAAGATGATCAGGCCCACCACCATCCCCCAGACCCTGGAGGACCTCATCGTAGAGCACAGCGTAGCCCGTGAGGCATTGAGGCTTGGCCTTAAGCACCACAGGACAATCGCCACACGTCTCAAGGGCATACAGATTGAGAGGACCATCAGCGACATGTTCGACCAGGCCGTCGAGGAGACCTACGTCAAGATGATGAACATCGACATCCTCGCTGGCACTGGAGGGCTGCTGAGCCACGCCCCGAGGCGCATCCAGTCGATGTACATACTGACGGACGCCTGGCAGCCCGAGGGCGTCACGAGGATGTTCCAGGACAGCGTGTTCATGATGCCCCACCTGGGTGTGCTGAGCACCGTCTACCGCGACGCGGCGTGGAACATCTTCGACAAGGACTGCCTCGTGAGGCTTGGCACGAACATCGCAGCCGCCGGCACCGGCAAGCTGGGCGAGCGCGTCATGACGGTGGAGCTGGAGATGCCCAACGGCGAGGAAGTCAAGGAGGAACTCAGCTTAGGAGACATCAAGCTGGTGAAGCTTACCGAGCTCGAGGAGGCTAAAGCCTTAATCACCCCGGCGAAAGACTACGACATCGGCGCGGGGCCTGGCAAAGAGCTCGAGGCCACCGTAAGCGGCGGCGTCGCTGGCGTGATACTCGACGCCCGTGGCAGGCCCATCTACCTACCGGAGGAGGAGGACCAGCGCAAGGAGCTTCTATTGAAGTGGTTCAAGACGATGGATCTATACGACGAGAGCAAGCTGGAGGCGTTGATCTAAGATGGCAGACGCAGCGACAGAGAAGAAGACGAGCGGAGAAGAGAAGGAGGCCGAGGAGGCCCACGCCTACACGCCGGGCCTCAAGGTCAAGAAGGCGATGAAGGTCGACAAACTGAGGCGGCTACCCATCCTAGGGGAGGTCTTCCCCAAGGTAGGCGACAAGGTGAGCTACGACGAAATCGTCGCCCGGACGGAGATAAGCGGGGACCCCGAGATCGTCAAGGTGGCCATGCTGCTGGGCTTAGAGCCCGAGGACATCCCTCGGTTCATGAACAAGAAGGTGGGAGACACAGTCGAAAAAGGCGAGCAGATCGCCTTCTACAGCGCCCTCTTCGGGCTCATCAAGAAAAGAGTCGAGTCACCCATAGACGGCACCGTGGAGAGCGTCAGCGAGATCACGGGGCAGGTCATCCTCAGAGGCGCGCCCATACCCGTGGAGGTGGACGCCTACATCCCGGGAACCGTCGTAGGAATCATGCCCAGGGAGGGCGCCGTCATCGAGACCAACGCTGCTTTCATCCAGGGGATCTTCGGCATCGGCGGTGAGACCCACGGGGACATCCACGTCATCGTCGAGGACAACACCCAGGTGGTGGACACCGACATGATCAAGCCCGAGCACGAGGGTAAGATCCTCATCGGCGGAAGCCTGGTCACGCTGGACGCGTTGAGCAAGGCCGTCGAGGTCGGCGTCTCCGCCATCGTCAGCGGCGGCATCAGACACGACGACCTGACGACATTCACGGGAGAGGAGATCGGCGTAGCCATCACCGGCCAGGAGGAGGTGGGCATAACCCTCATAATCACGGAGGGATTCGGAAAGATGGCCATGAGCCAGCGCACCTTCGACCTCCTCAAGGAGTTCGAGGGATACAGGGCCAGCATCAACGGCGCCACCCAGATCAGGGCAGGAGTCCTGAGGCCGGAGATAATCATCCCACACGAGAAGCTCGAGGAAGGAGAGTCCGAGACCCTATCCCAGGGGATGGTGCCAGGGACCCCCATCAGGATCATCCGTCAGCCCTACTTCGGAGCCATCGGCAAGGTGCACAGCCTCCCGGTGGAGCTGCAGCAGCTAGAGTCCGAGAGCAAGGTGCGAGTCGTGAACATCGAGCTGGAGGACGGCGAGGTGGTCATGGTGCCCAGGGCCAACGTCGAGATCATCGAGGAGTAGTCCCCTCCTTCTCATAACCACCCCCTTGTTATAACGAGTTTTTTAGACGAGTATAGCCCATCAACTACCATGCAGTATGTTAAGGTCCCTGCGTGGGAGTTCTACGGCTGGGAGCCGGAGACGCTGGGTTTCCCCGACGGCTGGAAGGTACATGAGCAGAGGATGAACGGCCACGACGCGCCGAGGCTCACTGTGGAGGAGGTCGCCGATAGGCTTCGGAGCCCGGTGGGCACACAGCCCCTCAGCGAGATGGCAAAAGGCAAGCGTAAGTGCTGCATCATATTCGACGACATGACGCGGCCCACCCGTCAGAGCCAGATGCTGCCGGCTGTGCTGGATGAGCTACACGGAGGCGGGTTGTCCGACGACCAGATCGTGTTCGTCATGGCGACCGGCGCCCACCACGGCCGTCTCCTCCTCGACTTCCAGAAGAAGCTGGGCACCGAGGTGCCTGAACGTTTCCTTGTGTTCAACCATAACTGCTACGAGAACACGGTGGATCTGGGGGAGACCAGCGGCGGGACGCCGGTGCACGTGAACCGTGAGGTCATGAGCTGCGACCTCAAGGTGACTCTCGGCGCGATGATGCCCCACTTCGGGTACGGGTTCGGGGGAGGCAGCAAGATGCTGCTGCCCGGCGTATCCGGGATCGACAGCATCACCCACAACCACAGGATCATGGAGGGCACGGGGCCGGGGCGTGTGACGGATAACAGTCGGCGGCTGGACTCCGAGGAGGCCGCGAGGATGGCTGGGCTGGACTTCGTGGTCAACGCGTTCCTGAACGCGGAAGCCGACGTCGCGGGGCTGATCTGCGGCGACGTGGTGGACGCCCACAGGGAGGGAGTCAAGGTTGCCCGCGGCCACTACGCCACCGAGCTCGTGAGGGACGCCAACGTCGTGGTCGGCAACGGCTACCCCATGGCCAACGAGGGCTACAAGGCTTACCACATATTGAGGGACTCGGTCAGGGAGGGTGGGGACATGGTGTTCCTCCTCTTCACGCCGGAGGGGTGCAGGGTCCACCACTACAACGGCAGGTTCGGCGAGGACTTCGGCGGCAGGGGCTGGACGAAGACCACGTACGTCAAGAAGCCTTGGAGGATGAGCAGGGTGATCTGCGTCACGCCCCAGCTGGCGAGGGCTGACGAGTACTACTACGGCGAGGGCAGCCAGTGGGTCAAGACCTGGGACGCCTGCCTGGAGATGCTTGAGGATGTCCACGGAGAAGACGCGTCTGTGGCTCTGTACCCGACGGCGGCTATGCAGATAAGCAGGGAGAACGCCTCAAACGTCTGACGTGTCTGACCTGCCACAGGTCAGATCTGTTTCTAGAGGCGTTCGAAGACTCGCTTCACGGCTTCCACCCCGTCGCCGAGTACCTGGATGTCGTCTTTTTCGCCTATGCCTGACTCGTGGGCCCACCTGATGTGGTCTACCTCGTCTGGATCGAAGCCCATCACTCTGGCTGCGGTGGCGTCGGCGGCGACGACGTCTGTGGACGCCAGGATGGTGTTCATCTGCACCGGTTTTCCGTGGACTGGGCCCCGTCCCTCCATGGCGACGAAGCCGTCGATGACGGTGAGGGCTGGGGGTAGGGTGAGGCATATGTCGTGGACGACCTTGTCCATGCCGTGGATGTGGAACCTGCCCTTCCACTTGGTGGTGAGCATGCCGAACATGTTCTTCATGCCGAGGGTGACCTTTGTGCCCATGTGGGTCTTGAGCTTCGCCGCCGAGATTATGGCCGAGTCCGTCGCCATCTTGGCGACCTTGATGCTGCTCAGGGCCCTCCCGTCCCTGACGGGGAGCTCCACCTTCTCGTCGACGTGCCTCATGTTCACGAACTCGACGCCGACCCGGTCCAGCATCTCCTTCATGCCGCTGGCGACGACGGCCTTGTCGGCGTCGGTCATCTGGGCGTCTGACTCGACTACCAGCACCTTCTTCCCGAGGGCCCGTACTCTGTCGATGAGGGCCTCCACGACCACGGGGTCCGTGGTGGCTCCGGTCGCCCAGTTCTTGGTGGTGATGAAGTTCACCTTGACGAGGACGCGGCTCCACGGCTCCAGGGCCTCCCTGTACGGGATGAGGTCCAGCGCCCTGTAGACCGTCTCAAGGCTCCTCTCCCCCTTGACCACCGCTACCTTAGACATCTCACCGATAGGAGAGGGACGATCCCATATAATGGCTTGGGAAGGATGCGAGGATATGGCCTCGGCTACTCCCAGCTTCACGGCGTAGCAACTGCGCGAAGCATCACAGGCTTAGCTTTCCTGCGGGGTCCAGACGTAGTACTTGTCTTCCAGGTGCACCAGCAGGGCCTCAGTGTCCTCGTCGACGATGAGATACACAACCCTTCTCTGCATTGCCAGCGTCCTGAATCTGTCGTAGGTCAGGATGTTCGCGTCCTCTAAGCCATCCTCATCTTCCTTCTCGACGATGACGCATCCGTTCGCATCAAGGTCCCTGACGGCCTGGTCCAGTGACCATGGACCCTTAACCCACTGGGGCTGCCCGGACATGATCAATGATTGACCTTCACTTGCCTTGAACGGGTTGTTAGGGTTGTCGGTGTCAAACGCCAGCGACACGCCGGGGCTCGTCATCAGGTAGAACAGTGTCCCAGCGAAGACGACTATGCAAAGCATCAGCACTATCGCGCCCCCGATGCTTGAGTTAGCCTTCCTTCCACTGACTAGGGCCATCCTATGGATTGCGTCCGGTCAATGG
>DATKWN010000043.1:0-4644 GCA_035529515.1 Candidatus Krumholzibacteriaceae bacterium
CTGGTCCCCGTGCCCGTCCAGCCTTATGATCCATTTGATGCGTGGCACCGGGTGGACCAGCCGCACCCTGTGGTTCCCCAGAAGGTCCCTCAGCTTGTCCTTTATCGCCGAGAAGTTGCCCGTCTGTACCTCTATGAGCAGCCCGTCCCTGACCACGTCCACGACGTAGCCGTCCACGGTGGCCTCCACTACCGCGTCCTCCCCCGTGTACCGCTCCTTGAGCTGGTTGTGGAGGCTCTGCTCAGTCACACCTCTGAGTAGCCCCGAACAGCTATAAATGCTGAGAGTCAACCCGGGTACATGGCAGCGAACCCCGCCGTAGCCCTGGGGATCGTGTCAGGGCTCGCCGTCGGAGCGTTCATCTACGTAAGGGAGAAGAGCCCTAAGAGGGCGGCTCTCGCCGCCGTCACCGCCTTCCTCGCTCTGGGTACGCCTCTCCACTTCATCATCGTCCCAGTCTTCGCCGGCTACCATGCTAACAACCTCTTACACAGGCACATCGACAGGAACTGGGCCTCGTTCCTCGTCTCCCTCCTCGGCCTCCCCGTCCTGTTCGGCGTCCTACAGGCCACTGGGAGGCTCTACGTGACCCTATCCATGCCGGGGCCCCTGGACCTTGGCGGGGCGCTGGCCGTGGGCATCGGCATGGGGCTCCTTTTCGCGCTGCTCATCGTCGCCGGCACCGTCTCATACGCGTTGTCAAGCCTATTCGCCTCGTTAAGGCGGCGTCAAACACATGACTAAGATCCACGGCTCCGGATTCAGTAACGGGTTAACGTGTTTCAGGTGCCCCTGTTAAAACGAGTGGCTGCGTATCAGGGCTAACTGTCCGGGTACACCGCTGAGGCCAGCAGCAGCGCCGGCCCGACGAGCACCCCGGCCCAGACCAGCAAGCCGAGGACGCCGTAGCCCACGACAATCAGCCTGTTCTTGGTGTCCCTCTTCCTGCGGTCCCTGAGCGTCTTCTGGAGGACGGCGTAGCCGAGGCCCAGCTGAACCGATATGAAGATCGATGTGATGAAGCTGCCGCCGCTGAACCCGGAGGCGGCCAAGGCTAACACCATCTGGGTGAACATGTTCACGGCGGTCCCCAAGTAGAGCATCGACGCCCCCAGCCCGAGCCACATGGGAGCCCCCTTGATCATCTCCCTGCCCTTGACATACCAGACACCCACGGCGACGACGGCCACCAGCGGCCCGAATACCAGGATGGGGCTCTGCCCCTCCCAGAGCTTGATACCGAAAACGTCTACAGGCACCCTCGCCCACTCCAGGGCTGTGAACTCCTCGACGTAGCCCACCGCCAGCCCGTACCTCCCCCCTTCCTCTGGCTCGTAGACGGCGAAGTAGTAAGTTGCGGGCTCCCTTGGCTCGTGGCGGATCTCTGCCAGGTAGATGTAGCTCGCAGGCGTGAAAGGCTCATACTCTGGCCCCCGCGACCTGTTTCCCTCGACCAGCTCCAAGCCGTAGCCCTCAGGAACCTCCAACACCTCAGCCATCTCACCGCCACCTATGTCGGGCCCCATCACCGCCAGGCTCGGCGTGAACGACGAGGCCTCCCCCAACGGTACGAAGAGGCTGACGACGAGCCTCTCCCCCTCACCAAGATCCACTCTGTAGTAGTGGGGCTCCCCCGGACCATGGAGCTCCTCGTAGAGCGTCCACGACTTAGAGGGAGTGGGTATGACGTAGGCTGACCCTATGCTTTCCCTGCCCTCAGCCTCCAGAGGGATATGCGCATAAGCGAAAGAGGCGAGCAGGGCCAGCGTCGCCAAGACGAAAATCGGGAGGGCTCTCTTTCCAGACACGATGGTGTTAGACAGCAGGCGCCCCTTAAACGTGGCGCATTCACCCAGCCCCCCGGGGCTTAAATCTTAAATAAGCTACGATGCTGAAACACAGGGGAGCTGGACGGCGCTCGGCTGAGAGGAATCGGGTCGACCCGAGGAACCTGAACCAGGTAATTCTGGCGGAGGGAAAAGGTTGATCCGTTCTCCTTATGAATAGACGCCACAGGCTCTGGTATAGGATGTAGAAGCATGGAGTACTCTTACTCGGACCTCAAGGGCAGGAAGACCCTGATCACGGGGAGCATAGGCTCGGGTAAGATCGAATACGCCAGGAGGCTCCTAGAGGAAGCCATAGAGGAGCCGAATGGGATCATCACGGTCATCGACTTCTCGCCCTCGCTTCGCACAAAGGACGGCGCCCATGTTGGCGGCCGCCTGTACAACGGCGACTCCCCCAAGGTCAGGGTGTTAAGCAGCAAGCTGATGAAAGCCCCGAGGATCACAGCCGAGACCCCCGAGGAGCTCGTCAGGCTAGCCGAGTACAACCGCAACATAACGGAGGCGCTACTAGAACAGTTCAATGGCATGACGGACACGCTCTTAATAAACGACGTCCACCTTCACCTGCAGAGAGGTATGCTACAGACCCTCTGGGACGTCATCAGGAAGGTGGACACCGTCGTACTCACGGGCTGCATGGGCTCCGATCTGGGAGACGACCTGGGCACCGGCGTATACCGGCGCGAGAGGACCCTCCTGATGCGCCTCGGCTCAAAGATGGACCAAGTGATCCAGCTCTAGCCCTACCGGCCGTTTAACATGAATCGAACATGGGCTCAAGTAACACAGACACTCTTTTCCCTCCTAATACTGCGGAGGTGCCGCCCAGCGGGGAATTCGTGGAGAAGCAGGCCGCCGAGCAGGGCCTCATACCCATCGTCCCTTACGAGGCCGACGCCTAAGCTCTTGATGTCCCATACAAGTCGGCGGAGCAGGAGAAGACGCTAGGCTTCAGCCCCGGAGATTTGAAGGGCTACACGCCTGAGGCGATGAGAGGCGAGTGGCGTCCCTAACCGTCGGACCTAGCCACGCTGAACTGGGGCGCCTTCTCCTCGTCGCTGGGCTCCTCGATGAGGAGCATTATCATGGTTGTGGATAGAAGTCCCAGCACGGATTCGATGATGAAGGGTATGCCGTACCCAGGCACGTCTAGGCCCAGCACGTTGAAAGTCGTGAACCTGTAGGTGCTGTAGATCCATGTCCCGATGATGGGCCCGATGACGCTGCCCGCCGTGAACGCCGTGCCGAAGAGCCCGAACATCCGTCCCCTCACCTCGGGGGCCACGAGGTCCGCCCTCAGGGCCCTGAACGCCGGCATGCTGACGTTGAAGCCTAGGCTCCTGAAGCTGACGACCACCCCCGCCTGGGTTATGCTCTGCGTGAAAGGCAGTAAGCCGCCCGCGGTCCGGGAGACGTAGTTGCCGAGCCCTATGAGGGGCTTCCTCCCCACCTTGTCCGAGAACCTCCCCGCGACGTAGCTGGCTAAGAGCCCTATGAAGCCGCTTACTGTGATGATGGTCCCTATCCCCACGGGGCTCATGCCGAAGCGGTCCGTGTAGAAGAGCACCATTATGGGTATGATGAAACCGACGCCTATTCCACTCACGAAGCTGTTGACCATGAGTAGCTTGAGGGGCGTCGTGAAAACGACCCGGGGCGCCTCCTTAGCCCCAACGCCTCTCCTCGGCGCGGACCGCTGCTCGGGCTCCCTGATCAGCAGCCACACCATGACGAGGGCCACCAAGGCGAAGAACGAGTCCACGAAGTAGGGTATCCTGTAACTCATAAGGACGCTGAACCCGCTACCCACGGCGAGCCACTGTATTCCCCCGCCCAGCATGGGGCCCAGGTTCCTGCCAACCATGTTCATGGACATGATGAACCCCGACGCCTCGCCCCTACGTCTGGGGTCCACGAGGTCGATGAGAAGGGTCTCAGAGGCCAGCATGGCCGCGCTGGAGACCGCTCCGTTGAGCATCCTTATCGCCAGCAGCCACTCCCAGCTGGGCACGAGCCCCGTCAGCACCCCCAGGACGACGTCTGAGGCGACGCCGAACATCATCAGCCTCTTCCTGCCGTACTTGTCCGAGAGGCTCCCCATCTTCGGGCTCAGCACCGCGAACGCGATCATGAAGCTGCTGGTGAACAGCCCTATGCTGGCCACGGACGCGCCAAGCTCCACGACGTAGTTGGGGAAAAACGATAACGGAAGCGCCACAGCCAGCGACTCTACGAGCTGCACCGCGCCCAGCGTTATGATGGGTCCTCTAAGCTTGTCCTCGCCCAAGTCAGCGCTCTCCGGTTTTACACCATTAAACCCACGCCGAATTTAAACCTCTACCATAGCCCCGTCAAGGCCCTCGAGTATGCCTCGTAGTCCCCCTCGCTGAACAGCACGAAGACTACCTCGTCGAGGAAGGGTCTCCCCTCGATGAAACCCTTGACCGCTGCGAGGGCTGTCCTGGCTGCCTTCTCCACCGGGTACCCGTAAGCGCCGGTGCTTATGGACGGGAAGGCGATCGTCTTTAACCCGTTCTCCTGGGCGACCCTGAGCGAGTTCCTGTAGGCGGCGGCCAGCAGCTTCTCCTCGTCGCTGTCTCCACCCCGCCACACCGGACCAACGGTGTGAATAACATGCCGGACCCTGAGGTTGCCGCCGCCGGTGATGACTGCCTCCCCGGTTGGGAGCCCGTCCGGGTACCTTGTCCTCCTTATCTCCATGCACTCCGAGAGGATCGCTGGGCCGCCGGCCCTGTGTATGGCTCCGTCCACCCCTCCGCCGCCCATCAGGCTG
>DATKWN010000044.1:0-11108 GCA_035529515.1 Candidatus Krumholzibacteriaceae bacterium
GATCCCAGCGGCGATCCTGGCCACCTCCTCCGCGTCCTCCACATCCATGCTGACGGCGCATGAGACCACCCTCATCTTGATGTCCTTCCTGGCGGATCTCTCGTCTAGGAGGGCCTCGATGATGATCGTCGTTCCGATGTAGCCTATCTTCACAAAGGTTACTGTTACCAATCTCGTTCACCTGTTGATTGTCTATTTTCTGGCTGATACCAAGATAAGTTTTGGGTGAGGGGCCCCAGGCGGCTAGTAAAGATTCTATATACTGGGCTCCTACTCTTCTCTGGTGGCTGTTTTGAGTAAGATCCAGAAAGAGAAGCAGACTGCGCTGGGCTACGTAGACGAGAACAGGCAGTGGCTCTCTGATTTTCACGTGGAGATATGGAACCTCGCTGAGCCCGCGTTCAGGGAGTACAGGTCCGCCGAGGCCTACGTCAAGCTGCTGAGGGACGACGGCTGGACGGTTGAGGAGGGGAGCGGTGGGATGCCCACGGCCTTCTGCGCCGTCTGGGGCAAGGGAAAGCCGGTGATCGGTGGCTTCGCCGAGTACGACGCCGTCCCCGGGATGAGCCAGGCCCCAGTGCCCTACCGGAAGCCTAGGGACGAGAGCCTCCACCCCTACGCGGCGGGGCACACCGACCCACACTCGGGGCTGGGCACGGGCGCCCTCTTCGGGTTCCTCGCCGCGAAGCACGCCATGGAGAAGCACAGGCTGAAAGGCACCCTCAAGTTGTTCGGGGAGCCCGCGGAGAAGGTGTGCGGCTCCAAGCCCGTTCACGCCGCCAAGGGCTACTTCGACGACTTCGACGCCTCCATCCCTTACCACCCATCAGGCTACAACGCGGTGAGGTACGAGATCAACGCCGCCAGCTACTGGAACACCCTCTATACATTCGAGGTCCTGCACCCCGAGAAGTGGTTCAGGCCAAGGAACGTGCCGTTCAACCTACTGGGCCACGCGGGCGGCAGGATACCCGCGGCGCTGGACGCCGTGTGCCTCATGTACACCGCTACCAAGTACGTCGAGGACTCTATGCTGCCCTACACGGCGTACTGGACGCTTAACGAGTATATCATGGTGGGCGGCCAGGCGACCTCCGACAACCTGCCCCCCAAGATAGCGCAGATACAGTACGCCCACAGGGCGCCGCTGCTCGAGATGCAGCAACAGATCTCCAACGTCCTAGACAACACCGCCAAGGGCGTCGCCCAGATCACGGGCACCAGGGTGACTAAGCGGATAATCGCCAGGACTAGGGTCGGTCTCAGTAACAAGAAGCTCTCCGAGGTTCTCTACAGGAACCTTCAGACTGTGGGGCCGCCCGTGTTCGGCGAGGAGGCCCGGGAGTTCGGCCGCAAGATCCAGGAAAACCTTGACTTCGAGCCCATGGAGGAGCCGTTGACGGAGGCTTGCCAGACGATAGCGCCCATAGACTACTTGGACAAGGACATCAGGTACAAGTTCCCGGCTTGGGTGACCACCCAGGGCTCAGACGACTACGTGGACTACCAGTGGACGGCGCCTTCTACGCGTCTGAACACCGCCAACGCCGTGCTCAGGAACCCTGACCCCAATAAACCTCTGCCCCCGTGGACCAGGCTGGCCATGAACGGGTACTCCCCGTGCATCGACCCCGGAATAGTTACCGCAGCGAAGACCATAGGCATCACCATCGTCGACCTGCTTACCCATCCAGGCGAGCTGGCTCAGGCCAAGGAGGAGTTCAACGAGAGGACTGGAGGCGGCGTCGGCGGCTCCAAGTGGGTTGCGCCCCTGCTCCCCAAGGACTTCTACCCGCCCATCGATCTGCCTTGGCCCGAGTACGTCACCACTCAGCGCGGCTTCGAGTGGTCGCTGACGAAGCCGGGGCCAGAGAAGGAGTACAAGGTGCTCCACGAGGGCGTATAGCCCCACCCCTTTTTTCCGTGATATGTCTGTTTCCATACGCGTTAACTTATTAAAAGGCGTCATCATCTATTCTAGGACTCATAATGGCAATTCCACCTGACATCGAGATCGCTCAGAGCGCTAAGCTCAAACCGATTAAAGAGATCGCCGACAGTCTGGGGCTGACGGAGGACGACATCGAGCTATATGGTAAATATAAGGCTAAGATCAAGCCCCAGGTGCTGAGGGACCGGATGGGTGGACCAGACGGGAAGCTCATCATCGTGACAGCCGTTACGCCGACGAAGACCGGCGAGGGCAAGACCACGATGGCCGTCGGTCTGGCCCAGGCGCTCGGCAACATCGGCAAGAAGAACATAGTGGTCCTGCGGCAGCCGAGCCTTGGACCGGTGTTCGGCATCAAGGGCGGGGCGGCCGGCGGTGGATACGCCCAGGTGCTGCCCATGGAGGACATCAACGTCCACTTCACGGGCGACCTCCACGCCGTCACCTGCGCCCACGACCTCCTCACGAGCCTCATGGAGAACCACGTCTTCCACGGCAACAAGCTGGGCATCGACCTCAAGTCGGTGATGTGGAAGCGGGTGCTGGACATCGAGAGCAGGTGCCTCAGGAGCATCGTCGTTGGCCTCGGCGACAAGAACGGCGGCGTCCCCTACGAGACGGGGTTCGAGATCACCACCGCCAGCGAGATCGCCGCAATCCACGCCATCAGCAGCGACCTGATGGACTGCAAGCAGAGGATGGGGGAGATCACGGTTGCCTACAACGGGAAGGGCGACGCCGTCAAGGCCAAGGAGATCGGCGGCATCGGCGCCATGGCCATCCTCATGAGGGACGCCGTCAAGCCCAACCTGGTGCAGACCCTCGAGAACACCCCCGCCATCATCCACGGCGGCCCCTTCGCGAACATCGCCCACGGCTGCCCCAGCCTCGCCGCCATCAAGACCGCCCTCAAGCTGGCTCCCTACGTCATAGTAGAGCCTGGATTCGGAGCCGACCTGGGCATGGAGAAGTTCTGCAACATAGCCGCCCGCGCGGGCGGGCTTAAGCCTGACCTCGTGGTCATAGTCGCCACCATCAAGGCGCTGAAGCGGCACGCCGGGAAGAAGTACAGGGAGCTCAAGGACCCTGACTCCGAGGCGGTCGAGAGGGGCCTGCCCGTCCTCGCCAACGAGGTGGACAACGCCCACAGGCACGGCCTCCGCGTCGTGGTGTGCATGAACCACTTCTACACCGACACGGACGATGAGATCAAGGTCGTCATGGACTGGGCGGAGAAGGAGGGCGTCCCAGCGGCCTTCACCGACACCGTGCTGAAGGGCGGCCCCGGCGGCGTGGAGCTGGCCGAGCTCGTCCTCGAGGAGGCTGAGAAGAGCAGCGAGTTCCACTACCTCTACGACCTGGACATGCCGGTGGAGGAGAAGATCAGGACCATCGCCACACAGATGTACAAGGTTGCCGACATAGAGCTGTCTTCAGAAGCAAGGAAGGATCTGAGGAAGATCGTGAAGCTGGGCTTCGACAAGATGCCCATCTGCATGGGGAAGACGCCGCTGAGCCTCACCGACGACCAGAACGTCCAGGGGATGCCGCCGGCGGGATACATACTGCCCATCGTGAAGCTCAAGCCCAGCACCGGGGTGGGCTTCATCGTGGCGTACTGCGGCGACATCAGCACCATGCCCGCTCACCCCAGCAAGCCTGCCGCAAACGATATGGACATCGACGAGAACGGTGTAATCAAGGGACTGAGCTGAGATGCCTGTAATACTGGACGGAAGAGAGACCACCGACAAGGTCATGGAGGAGGTAGCCGCCGAGGTGGAGGCGCTCAAGGCCAGGGGGGTGACCCCGGGCCTCGCCCTCGTCCTCACAGGCGACGACAAGTACAGCGCCCGTTACGTGAACCTCAAGAAGAAGCGCGCCGAGAAGGTGGGCATCTACGCAGAGTTCCACCAACTGGAGCAGACCACGGACGAGGAGCTCGTGGCGCTCATCCACAAGCTAAACGAGGACCCTAAGATCCACGGCATCATGGTGCAGCTACCCCTCGCCGAGGGGCTCAGCGAGCTCAAGGCGGTGGACGCGATTGCCCCTGAGAAGGACGTGGACGGCCTGAGCCCCAACACGTTGGGCAAGGTACTCATGGGCGAGGAGACGTATCCGCCCGCCGGCGTCGAGGCCATCATGGAGTTGTTCAGGCGGTACGGCATCGACCCCAACAGGAAGCACTGGGTCATCGTGGGCTCCAGCAACTTCCTGAGCAAGCCGCTGGCGGCTTACGTGATGAACCTGTCGTCAAACGTGACGCAGGTGGACGAGGGGTGCCCCCACATAGCGAAGCGCATCAGGGACGCAGACGTCATCAGCACGGAGATCCAGAGGAAGCACTTCGTCAAGGCCGACATGGTGAAGGAAGGCGTCATCGTAATCGACAACGGCAACACCTACGAGGGCAAGAAGGTGTACGGCGACGTGGACCCGGAGGTCTACGAGAAGGCGAGCGCCTACACGCCTGTGCCGGGGGGCACGGGGCCCATACTTATCGCCATGCTCCTAAGGGCCACGGTGAAGGCGGCCTCCCTCTAACTTTTCCTTATTTCATCTATCAGCCTCGTGTTCTCGCGTCAGTTCATTGATTCGCCTATATCATGGGTTTAAAAATCAGTGATTGGGTATTGTGTCTAGGTGACACCGGTGTCTAGGATGGACTCCCGACGCGCCCGACGCATGATGAAGCAGATGGGCATGAAGATGGACGAGCTGGGCGACGTGCACACGGTGATTCTGCAGGGCAAGAACCGTGAGATCGTTATTGAGGGGCCTGCGGTGACAAGCATCAACGTCCAGGGCCAGAAGATGTACCAGATAGCGGGCGGCAGTGAGACGGAGCGCAAACCCCAGACAGAGGCGGCGCCCGCGGAGGAGGAGCCCCTGGAGATACCCGAGGAGGACATACTTCTTGTAGCCCAGCAGGCCAACGTCGGCATGGAGAAGGCCCGGGCGGCCCTGGAGCAGAGCGGCGGCGACCTAGCCCAGGCCATACTGATGCTCCAGACCCGGTGACCAACGGGTATAAATAACCCCACATAATTTATTGGGGCAACTCGGTTATCCATATATAATCGTCTCCGGTGGCCCAGCTTGGAGTTGAAGGTACGACAACGCGGCGGAATAGTGGTAGAGTACGGCGACCAGGGCGTCATGCTCGACCCCACCCGTAACAGCCACAGCTACCCCACCTTCGTCACCCACGCCCACTCCGACCACGCATCCGCGTTCAAGCACCCCGAGCGAGAGAAGTACGCCACCCCAGAGACCTACGAGCTACTGAAGGCCATGGGCTGGAGCCGCCTCGACAACCTGAACCCCGTCCGGTTCGGGGACAAGGTGAAGCTGGGGGACATCGAGGTGCGGGTGCACGACAGCGGCCACGTCCTCGGCAGCGCCCAGTACGAGGTCAACACGCCGGAGGGCACCGTCCTCTACACCGGGGACATGTGCACCGAGGACACCTTCACCATGAGCCCCGCCAAGGTGGTGGACTGCGACATGATGATCATCGAGACCACCTTCGGCAGCCCCATGTTCCAGTTCCCCAAGCGGGAGGACATCGCGGTCGAGGTCTACCAGTGGGCGGTGAACACGGTGCTCGGCGGCAGGATACCCGTCTTCAAGACGGACAGCATCGGCAACGCCCAGGAGATCATAAGCATCCTCAACCAGTACACAAACCTCCCCGTGGTCACCGCCAAGAGTGCGTCCCCGGTCACAGACGTCTACCGCGGCGTCGGGTACAACCTGGACTCGGTGGACTCCAAGAGCGACGAAGGACAGGAACTCATCGAGTCAAGGAAGTGCGCCATCGTGACCCCCAAGGGAAGCAAGATGGCGGCGGAAAACGTCGAGGTGGCCCTCGCCAGCGGGTGGGCCGTCCTCTTCATGAAGAAGCGCGTCGCCTTCCCCCTGAGCGACCACGCCGACTACAGGAGCCTCCTAGGGTTCATACGCCGCTGCAAGCCCAAGAGGGTCCTCACCTGCCACGGAGGCAGCATGACCAAGGACTTCCACAAACACGTCAAGAGGTCGCTGGGCATCCCAGCCGCTCCACTGTCGAGCCGGGTTGAGACCATCAAGGGGCCCCTGATGAAGAACGAGAACCGGATACAGGCGTGCAGCCGCCAGATAGTCAGGACCGTCCGCATCCCCGGCTTCGTCTACCAGCCCGGCTGGCTTGTGAAGGAGATGAGCCGGCAGGGCTTCACGCCCAACGAGACGGAGAACAGCATAGAGTTCCTAATAGAGAAAGGCATCCTAAAGGGAACCAGCGACGGCGTTCACCTCGCGTGAACCCTCCCCTTTAGAGGGCACTAGCCTTGTTGAAGTAGTTCAGCACGGCGACAATGAGATAGACTGCCACGAGGAGCGCCACGGTCCTCCACCTGGCCTTCAACTCTCCCTCCACCACCCATTTAGGGATGAACGTGACGACGCCGTAGATCGCCAAGGCTACCGGGATCATCACCAACATGATCGGATAGGTATAGAGTAGGCTGTTGTTCGAGCAGACTATCTCGACGAAGAAACCTCCAGCGATCATCGCAAGGAATATCAATCTGTCGCTCCACCTTCGATTGTAGATGAGGTGGGCGAAGAGGAGGGGATAGCCTACGTAGAAAGCCCATATGAGGGGCATGTGGTCGAGCCACCTCTGAACGTCGGGGTTGAATGCTGTGGTGAAGTCGACGACCACCCACGTGACGACGCCGGCTAGAAGATACTTCCTGAAGCCATCCGCCGTCAACGACACTCGATCCGTGAAAAGATATGTTTGTGAGGGGTTAGGCCGTGCCCTCCTCCCAGCTGCTCATGTACCTGATCTGCTCCTCGGTGAGCTCGTCTATGTCCACGCCCATGGTCTCCAGCTTGAGCCGGGCAACCTGCCTGTCGATCTCCTCGGGGACGTCGTGGACACGCACCTCCAGCTTGGGGCTCTTCCAGACCCACTCCGCCGTCAGCGCCTGGTCCGCGAAGCTCATGTCCATGACCTCGCTTGGGTGGCCCTCCGCCGCCGCCAGGTTAACTAGCCTGCCCTCGCTCAGCAGGTAGAGCCTCCGGCCGTCCTTGAGCCGGTACTCGTCCAGGTCGGGGCGCATCCGCCTCTTGCCTTCGGAGAGGCTCTCCAGCGCGGGTATGTTGACCTCGACGTTGAAGTGGCCGGCGTTGGCCATCATGGCGCCGCTCTTCATCTGCTCGATGTGGCGCAGGTCTATGACGTTGATGTTGCCGGTGCTGGTGACGAAGATGTCGCCTTGGGGCGCCGCCTCGATGAGGGGCATCACCCTGTAACCGTCCATGACGGCCTCCAGCGCCCTCAGCGGGTTCACCTCGGTGACTATGACGTTGGCGCCCATGCCGCGGGCCCTCATGGCTATGCCGCGGGCGCACCACCCGTAGCCGCAGACGACGAAGGTCTTCCCCGCGATCATGACGCTGCTGGCGCGGAGTATGCCGTCGATGGTGCTCTGCCCCGTGCCGTACCTGTTGTCGAACATCATCTTGGTGGAGGTGTCGTTGACCGCCACCATGGGGTACTTGAGGGCCCCGTCCTTCTCCATGGCCCTGAGCCTGTGTACGCCCGTGGTTGTCTGCTCGCTGCCTCCCTTGATGTCGGGGATGAGTTCGGGGCGCTTCCTGTGGACGCTGCTCACCAGGTCGCAGCCGTCGTCCATGGTGAGCTGGGGCTTCCAGTCCATGACGCGGTCGATGCACCAGCCGTACGCCTCGCCTGTCTGCTCCCTCCACGCGTAGACCTTGGTTCCTGTCGACGCCAGCGCCGCCACCACCGGGTCCTGGGTGGACAGCGGGTTGGACCCGGCGAGGACTACCTCGGCGCCTCCCGCCTCCAGTGCCCTGACGAGCACCGCCGTCTCCTTTGTGCAGTGGAGCACCGCCCCCACGGTCATGCCCTCGAAGGGCCTCTCCTCCTCGAAGCGCCTCCTTATGAAGCCCAGCACGGGCATGTGGTCAGTAGCCCAGTCGATCAGGAGCTCGCCCTGCTCGGCGAGTCCAATGTCTTTGACCTTGTAGTCCAAAAACTTCACCGTGAGGAATACACTGCACGGCTAAAAGAAACTTCCTAGAGCTTCACGATCTGGGCGTGGGGTATATCACCGAAGTATATGACGGCGCGCTCGTGCACCATCTTGCGCTCTATGGCTGCCTCCACGATCCGTTTCCCAACCAAGTTGCAGATGGTGGCCTGCCTCATAGCGTCCAGCGCCTCCTCGACCTCGCCGAGTACGCCCTTGTAGAAGCCCTCGCTCACCGTGAAAGGCACCCTGCCGCCCTCCAAGGTCTTGCCAAGTATCTCCGCGTCGCAGACGGCGACAACCCTGTCCCTGCCGCGGCGGATGGACTTGACGTAGACCTTGGTCAACGCTAGCTCTTCCCTATGCTGCTGCGCGCCCCGCAGGCGTCGCACTGGAGGAAGCTGAGTCTGCGTTCCCTGACGATTTGAGTGTCAGGCCTGTTGCAGACGGGGCATATCACGTACTTGTTGGTATATATCTCGATTAGGTTCCTTATGCTGTCGCTGCTGAACTTACCCTGAAACATGGCCCTGGCGCCGTCGTAGTCCCCCCTCGTCGCCGTCTCGTTGAGGACGAACTTCATGAGGTGCTGGGGGTCCCTGCGGAGTTCGTCTGCGATTTCCTTGAAGTTCATTATATAGGTGCGTCGTCCCTGCTGACGCACGACGGCGCGGGGTATCTGGAAGCGGTCGGTCGTCTCCATCTGGTCGGGCAGCTCCTCGTAGGCCCTGTCCAGCATCTTGTGGTAGTCTTTCTCCATCTCTTTCACCTTGACTGGGGAGGCGTATGATATAGACTCATCGCCTCGGCTGGGTAGGATACGTGGGGTATTAGAAAAATGTTGGGGACTACCGCTTTATGGCCCCGTAGTATATGACGGCGGCCCCGACTAGGCCCACCAAGACGCCCACGGTGAGCAGCACGTCGCCCAGGTCCTTGAGTATGGGCACTTTAGCCCCTATCTGGAGGTCCACGTCTACGCCCTGGGAGGCGTCCTCGTTCATCACCACCACCCAGTATCTCCCCGGCGCGACGCTCCAGGTCAGCGTCTCTTGGCCTGACCCCGTCGCGAAGGCAGCCCAGAAGCTGTGGATGGTCGGCGGCCCCGCTGGCGCCCCCCCGCTGTGGTGGCTGTAGACATAGTCTGGGAAGTCGTTGCCCCAGGGGTCGTACTCCCAGTTTGTCTCTACGAGCCTGTCGTAGGACACGTCGCTGAGGTAGCTGTACACGCTGCCGTAGTCGGCTATCCCCACGAACACGCTCTCGCCCGGGTCTTTGTTCTCCGCGGTAAGCTTCACCGTGATCAGGTCCTTGAACCACTCCCTGAAGGGCCCGGCGTCGGCGTCCATCTGGATATTGATGTCCTCGAAGACTATCGCGTAGCTGTCCGAGGCGAGGCTCTCGACGCCACTCATGATGTAGCCTTCGCTGTCCACTATGGCGCTCTGGACCATCCTCAGGGAGCCTCCTCCGAGAATCAGGCCCAGAGACGTGAACACCATTATCGCCCCGATCACCAGAGCCACCACCCTCGCAACGTCCCACCCGGTGTCCCTTGGCTTAGTGTACCTTATGATCCGGGACATGTTCTCGCCGCAGCTTTTACAGAACTCTGCGTCGTCGCTATTCTCCTCGCCGCACTTCGGACAGTACCTCAAGGCCTCCACCTATAGTTGCATTCCTTCGGCGACTTTTTAAGCATGGCTCATGGGCGCCAATAATTAAACCCGGGACGCCGTACTCTATGTGATCGATGTGTCAGACAGATTCCTACCGGAGGGGAGAAGCCTAGAGAGATCAGAGGAGCTGCTCAGGGGCGCCATAGACATCCACGTCCACGCAGGGCCCCACATATTCAGCAGCCCGAGGCGGGTCGACCCCTTCCAGGCTGCCATACAGGCCCGAGACGCCGGGATGAGGGGCATCGTCTACATGGACGTCTTCGAGAAGAGCATGGCGAGCTTCGAGAAGCTCGGCGTCAAGCCCGAGGGGTTCAGGGCCCCCTACTGGCTGATAAGCGACAGGACCCTCGACCTCGTACTCGAGCTGGGCTTCAGGTACGACAGCAACTTCATGGACGACGACATGCCGTACATGCTCAGGTGGCGTGGCAAGGACACGGGGCTCGCCGAGCTGCCCGTGGAGTGGCTGCTGGACGACTGGCCCCACTTCGAGACCAACAGGATGACCACGAAGCAGGTCTACGACATGTGGAAGCCCGAGTTCGAAGGCATCCACGAGCTGGGCCGCTACTTCGGGTTGACGTGCCACCCCCAGTGCATCGGCAGGATAAGCCGCCTCAAGATGCTGGACAAGCTGCTTGGCGAGATGAAGGATAAGGGGGATGTGTGGTTCCCCACCTGCAAGGAGCTCGCTGACTGGACGAGGAAGAAGCTAGGTTAGCTTCTTTATCTCCTCCACGAGCATCGGCAGGCTCTCCCCCGAGGGGGCGAACACGTTCACGTCACAGATATAGCTTATTTCGCTCCGCCTTATGTTGAACTCCGTCAGACTGCCGCCGTTCCTCTTCACCATCGCAGGTAGGCTGGCGGCGGGGGTCACCGTCGCGCTGGTGCCCGCAACGATCATGCAGTCGCTCCTGGACGCCTCCTGGAAGCACCTGTTGAGCACGGGCCCCGGTATTGGCTCCCCGAACATCACGGTGTCGCTCTTGACGACTCCGCCACACTCTGGGCAGGTGGGTGTCGTCTCCTCCACCCTGAAATCTTCGTTTCTCCACTTCGTGTGGCAGTCTATGCAGCGAAGGTACCTGGTGTTGCCGTGTATCTCCAGAACGTTTCGGCTCCCGGCGGCCAGGTGGAGGTTGTCGATGTTCTGGGTTATGAGCGTCCTCAGGACGCCCATCTTCTCCAGCTCCGCCAAGGCGACGTGGCCTGGGTTGGGATTCGCCCCCATGATGCTGATGCCGAACTCGCTTTCGTTCCTCATGCGGCGCTCCCAGTATGAGGCAGGGTTCCTGAGGAACCTCTGGTACCCGTCCATGGGCGGCTCACCCTTCTCGGTCCAGAGGCCGCCGGGGCCCCTGAACGACCTGATGCCGCTCTCCACGCTTATCCCGGCGCCTGTGAGGCAGGTGACGTAGCCGG
>DATKWN010000045.1:0-4655 GCA_035529515.1 Candidatus Krumholzibacteriaceae bacterium
GTCCGAGAGCTCAGCCATCCTCTGGACTTCGTTGTACTCTCTAGTCGTGTAGAGGATGGTCGGTATCGGCTTTATGTTCTTGACTGCCTTGAAGATGTTCATCCCGTGCCTGCCGCCGACGATGTACTCCGAGACGACGCAGTCGTAGTCGAAGTTCCTGATCCTCTGGACGGCCCTGATGGGGTCGGAGAGGGTGTCTATGTGCATAAGGGGGTCAAAGTTCTCCAAGAGGGGCTTAAGCATGACCAGCTGCATGGGATCATCGTCTACTAACAGCACCCAGATCTCTTCACGGCCCGCAGAATCTTCGCTAGACAAGGCGTCCCAGACGTGCCGACGTGAAACGTGATAATAATAGTTATCGACTGAGGGTATATATTTTCAGTTTTAGTTGAAAAAAACCACATGTGACGCGTGGCCTCATTGATTTACGAGAAATGGGGACACTAAAACCCTACCGCCATGGACTCGAACCCGGTTAACATCGAGTAGACGCCGCCGTGGAGCAGCCCATTCTCCATGTCCTTAATAACGGCTATCGGCCTGCCCCAGCTCTTTAGCTCAGGGTCGACCCAGTCGACGTCGTGGCCCATGGATGTCAGCCTGTCCCTGACGGCGGCCGGGTAACGGGAGTCGAGGTACACGGTCCCCGTCTCCCGGGTTAGCCTCGGGGCGTCCACGGCGTCCTGGGCCCCCATGCCGTAGTCGACGACGTGGTGGATGACCTGGGTGACGGAGACCTGTATGTTCCTGCCGCCGGGTGCGCCGAGCACCATGAAGGGCTCCCCCTCGTCGAGCAGCACGGTGGGGCAGACGTTCTGTATCCTCCTCTTCCGTCCGTCGATGCTGTTGGCGTGGCCCGGCTCCGGGTTGAGGCCGTACATGGCGTTGTTCATCACTATCCCGGTGCCGGGTACCACCACGCCGCAGCCGAAGGAGTTGACGAGGGTCTGGTTGACGCAGACCATGTTCCCGGCCTTGTCGGCCACGGCGAGGGCCGTCGTGCACTCCGGCTCATAAGGCCAAGGGTCCCCGAATTTCACGGCCCCGGCCCTCTTGGGGTCGATCCTCCCTCGGAGCTCGGCGGCGTACTCCTTCGAGACGAGCCCCTTGAGGGGTACTTCGACGAAGCCGGGGTCGCCCATGTACTTGAACCTGTCAGCGAAGGCTAGGCCGACGCTCTCGGCGACGACGTGGAGGCGCTCTGGGCTCATGAAGCCCATGGACGGGAAGTCGTAGCCCTCCATGATGTTGAGTATCTGCATCATAGTGGTCCCGGAGTGGGTCGGGTCATACACCACGTCGAGGCCCCTGTAGCTCCCCGGGTCGGGCGAGTGTATGATGGGCTCGTACATGGCCAGGTCCTCGAGGGTAATGAGGCCGCCGCCCCTCTCCATCTCCCCCGCGATGGCCTCCGCTATCCATCCTTTGTAATAGATGTCACGCCCCTCCATGGATATCGCCTCCAGGCACTTGGCGAGCGCCTCGTTCACGAGCACGTGGGGCTCCGCCATCCCGCGGGTATAGGGCAGGTACGGGAACCGCCCCTCTCTGAGGTAGACCCGTCTCCATTCGTTGAATCCCCAGAACGCCTCCATCCGCCTGAAGATGTGGTCGGCGGTCCACCAGCCCACGGTGAAGCCCTCCCTGGCCACCTTGATCGCGGGCGCCATGACCTCCTCTAGGCTCATGGTGCCGTACCGCTCGAGGGCCTCCGTGAGGCCCGCGACGGTGCCCGGCGTGGTGCAGGCCTTGTGTCCGACGACGTTGGCGTCGTCTTTCACCTTACGCCAGCCCATCCAGCCCGGCTCGGCGGTCTCCTCCAGCTCATAAATATCTGGGGTGCAGTTCACGGACGGCCTGCCCACGTAGTCTACGATGACGTTCTCACCGGACTCCAAGTGTATCGCCATGACCCCCTCCCCGCCTATGCCGTTCATGCCCGGCTCAACCACACAGTCCATGAATGCTGCGGCGACGGCGGCGTCCACGGCGTTCCCGCCCTTCTTCATGACGCCGACGCCGGCCTCCCCTATGAGAGGGTGCTTCGACGCCACCATCCCGTTCTCCGCGACGCAGTCGTGCCTCCCGGCGCCCACCCAGCGTCTCTCCTGGTGGATGAACCCGTCAGAAACCATGGATGAGTAATGGGGCGAGACTATAAATAACCAGTGAAGCCCGCTGGGTAACCCTTGTATATCGGTAGGGTGTTGATCAGGGTATGTCAGAGGAGAAACTCGCCGAATTTCTTCAAAAAGGAAAAGACTGGGATAAGGTGAAGACCACGGTTCCAGGGGTATTCGTCATGAGGATGCCTGGCACCAAGAACAGGGAGCCGAGCCTATGCGTCGAGGTGAACCCGGTGGACGCCAGCGGCAGCCCCACGAAGCGCCGGGGGCTGATCATCCGGTCAGCGGAGGAGTACATGGAGTTCAAAGACATACTGATGAACGAGAAGCTGGAGAGCCTATTGGAGATGCTAGAGGACGTGAACCCAGAGACAGCGAGGCCCGGGAAGACCAGTAAAGACGTCATAGAGATCTGACCAAAAACCTATTCATCGACGAGCCGCACCTTCTGTGAAGGTGTAGGGTTTGGAGAGCCTTAAACAGCTTTTATTCAGCCTGGTGGAGGTAGGGAGCCCCAGCGGCTTCGAGGAGCCCATGATGAGGAGACTCGTCCAGGAGCTCAAGCCGCTCTGCGACGAGGTCTACGACACGCCGCGCGGGAACGTGGTGGGTGTCCAGAGGGGCACGGACCCCGAGGCCCCCGGCATCGCCCTCGCCGCTCATACGGACCAGGTGGGGTTCGTCGTCTTCAACGTGGACGAGAGGGGTTTCATATGGTTCAGGCGCGTAGGCGGCGCCGTCACTCGGAGCATACAGGGCCACCAGGTGAGGTTGCTCACCGAGGAGGGACCAATAATAGGCGTCGTCGGCATCAAGCCGGGGCACATCACGAAGCCAGAGGAGGCCTCGAAGGTTCCCCCGATAGAGGAGATGTACATCGACATAGGAGCCAACAGCAGGGAGGAGGCGCATCGGCGCGGCGTCGAGATAGGCACACCCATAGTCTGGAACACAGGGCCCGTGGAGCTTGGCAACAACTACATAGCGACGCCGGCGGCCGACGACAGGGCGGGGCTAGCCGCCATCATAACCATAGCGAGGAACCTCAGCCACAAGCCTATACCGGCGACGGTCTACTACGTGGGCACCGTCGAGGAGGAGATAGGGCTCAGAGGGGCCGAGGTCGCGGTACACGGCCTGGACTTGGACATGGCGGTGGCCATCGACACTTGCCCCGCAGGCTACCAGCCCGACGTAAACATGAGGGACCTCTACTACGAGGTAGGGAAGGGCCCCGCCATCCACATAGGCGAGCTGGGCTCCAGGACGCGGCTCGGGAGCCAAGTGCTGAGGAGGTGGCTCATAGGCGTCGCGGAGATGAACGGCATCCCATACCAGACCGGCCTCATGCACGGAGGCACGGACGCCTCTGCGATGCAGCAGACGAAGGCGGGGCTCGCCGCCTGCACCATCGGGGTGCCGAGGAGGTACAGCCACAGCCCCGTGGAGGTCCTCAGCCTAGAAGATCTCCACAACTTGACGGAGATCATGACAAGAGCCATCGAGGGCCTGACCAAGGACTTCAGCACCCATAGAATATGACACGACACCACATCCCTGTTATCAGCTACGAACTTTGAGGCCAGTCTTGCTCGACGAAGCCTCCATGAATAAACACCCCCGATGCTTGTGTGCGGCTTAGGTTATTCCGTCGCCGTTCAGCGAGGTATCCCATGCAGAGGCTTGAGCGACGAGAAAGAAGACTCATCTACGTAGCGGTCGCCGTGGCAGTCGTGGCCTCCATCCTCTTCGCCCCGTCACTGCTACCCGACGGAGACGGCTACGGCGACGTCACCGTCCAAGAGGCGAGGACCCTCATAGAAGACAAACCAGATCTGGTCATACTCGACGTGAGGACGGCGTCGGAGTACGAAGACGGCCACATCGAGGGCGCCATAAACATCCCCGTCCAAGAGCTGGGCGACCGCCTCGACGAGCTGTCGAGAGACGACGAGCTGCTGGTTTACTGCAGGACAGGCAACAGGAGCGCGCAGGCCGTGGGCATTCTACGGGACGCTGGGTTCGCCAAGATATACCACATGAACGCGGGCATCACCGGGTGAATCGAGGCGGGCTACCCGGTCGTGTAGTCTCCAACACTATTTTCTAGTACGTCTGTGCAGGTTATAGAGAGGAGCAAACCATGAAGCTAGTGACTTTTAGGGTTCACACGGAGGAACGCGTCGGCGCCCTCACGGGCGACGGGGTCGTTGACCTCAACTCCGCCTACGCGCTGAAGCTCCTGGAGAAGAAGGAGCGAGAGGCGGCGAGGAGGCATGCGGACGCATCTATCCCCACGTGCATGGTGGGGTTCCTAGAGGGAGGCGAGGACTCCATGAAGGCGGCGAAGGAGGCCCTCAGGTACGCCGAGGAGCACCCCGACGCCCTCGGCCTCGACGAGGAGAAGATAGTGCTCACATTGGACGAGGCGAAGCTGCTGGCCCCCGTCCCGAGGCCCGGGAAGCTGTACTGCGCCGCGGCGAACTTCTACGACCACGCCACGGAGCGGATAAAGGACCCGGAGGA
>DATKWN010000046.1:0-12180 GCA_035529515.1 Candidatus Krumholzibacteriaceae bacterium
GGGCTCGGCATGAGCTACACCCTCTACGACAAGGGGTTGTCCACGGTCTTCAACGGGTACAGGGACGCCCAGGGGAACAGGCTCAAGGACGAGACCCGCATAAAGATGGACAGGCTCCGCAGGTACGACAACCGCAGCAAGTTCGACGAGACGTGGAGGCGAAACCTGAGCATAGCCATGGCGGAGCTTGACCGCATGGCGGCGGCCCTACACCTACCCCAGAATATCAAGGAGCAGGCGGCGCTCATCTACCGCAGAGCCCTCAAGATGAACCTCATAAGGGGCCGGAGCATCGACGCCTTCGTGGCGGCCTCCATATACGCGGCGTGCAGACAGTCAAAGGTACCCAGGCCCCTAAAGGAGATCACTATGGCGTCCACGCGCGAGCACAGCGAGGTGGCGCGCACCTACAGGCTCCTCATCAGGGAGATGAAGCTGAAGATGCCTGTGGACGACCCCATGAAGTTCGTACCTAGCATCGCGTCGAAGCTCAAACTGAGGATGGAGACCGAGCAGTACGCCATAGACATACTCAGGAGAGCCAAGGAGAGGCAGGGGCTCACCGGGAAGGACCCGAGGGGAGTCGCCGCGGCGGCGCTGTACATGGCGTGCATCGACAACAACGACAAGAGGATACAGAAAGACGTCGCGAAGGCGGCGGGCACCACGGAGGTCACCCTACGTAACAGGCTCAGGGGCCTCGAGGCCACGCTGAAGTCGCTGCCGGACACGCCGGAGAAGGAGATACACCAGATAATAGACTTAGCCGCCACACAGCTTCGCCGGGGCGGCGTGGCTAAATAGAAGATCATAAACCTTTTTTCTTACTTATTCATTCTAGGTGAGATAGTTTTGACCGAGGAGAAGCCCAGCATCGCGGAGGTACTGGACGCGAACCGCAGGTTCATCTATGCACTGCTGGCTACACCCTACCTCGGCATGACGATAGCCATAGGACTCATCTGGTACAGGAAACCCAGCAACATGTACATCGCCATAGGCGTCATATTCTTCCTCATGGTCCAGTACGGGCTCACAGTCTACTTCTTCATCACGAGGCTGGACAGCATGGCGGGGAAGAGAAAGACTCATGCCCCTAGGGAGTCAAAAGAGTATCTGGGTGAAGAGGAGGAGAGCCGGTGAAGGAGGTAACGGTCGAGGTAGACGATGACCTGTACAACTACCTCGAGTTCCTTGAGCGTACACGCTACATCAAGAACAAGAGCCAGGCCATCCACAAGGCGCTGCTCCTCTTCAGGAGGCTCAGCATGCACGACTGGCTACCCGACATCTACCGAATCGGCGAGAACCGCGTCATCGTAATGGACAGGGGCATGCTCCTCGACTTATTCGAGAGCCTCACGGAGAATGAGATCTACAGGGTGGGGAGCATGACGGCCCTCAAGCGGAAGGTGCTGAAGCCCGAGTACAGGGACATCAACCTGACGAAGAAGGCGAACTGGCCGCTGGTGCTCAACGAGCTCCAGAACCTGGGCTGGGGAACCTTCGAGAAGGTCGAGGACGAGATAAAGATCGAGAACATGGCGGTTCCGCCCCAGTACCTCAAGGGCTACCTTGAGACCATGTTCAAAGTGACTCTGGAGGAGCACCACACCAACATCAGGGACCTGATCGTGTTCAGGGTGGCTAAGCCCAGAGAGGACGCGTGGCTCTAGAGCCCCGTCCATGGGCACCTCTTGTAGGGCCCGATCACGATGGTTACCACCGTCCCGATTATCCCATCGAGGGCTATCTCCTTCTCCAGGAAGGCGTTGAGGTCCTCCATCTGCTCGAATATGACCTCGATGAGGAGATCGACGTCGCCGCTGGTGCGGTAGAGGACGTGGACGTCGGGGTTCTTCTCTATGTCCTTGACGATTGATGAGAGTTTAGCAGGCTGGACCTTGAGGCCGATGAAAGCCTTGATGGCTCTGCCCAGCTTGTGGTAGTCCAATATGACTGTGAACTTCTTTATTATACCCTCCTCCTGGAGCTTGTCGATCCTGTTCTTGACGGTGGCCTCGCTCACCCCCGCCTCCTCCGATATCTTCCTGTATGTGCACCGCCCGTCGTCCGTGAGGCACTTTATGATCTTCATATCGAGGATGTCCAGAGACATGGCATCTCTTATGTGCCTACTAGTTGAAAAATTTTTAGGTTTCTTTAATAGTATTATGGTTTTCTTTAATCTAATTACGTGTTTCTTTACATGAATTAAAGATATTTTCGAGGTCCTTCCAAATATACAAATCTATGTCAAAATTAATCCCGTATTTATTCAATATTAATATAAATAAATAAACATATAAAAATATCTTTAAAGAAAGTATAGAAATAATAAATCAACATTGAGGAATCCATAATTTTTTTGAGTTATTCTATAATTTTCTTAATGAAATGTGATATATTCTATATGCATTGTAAATACTATCGTGGAAAAGATGGAATCCATTAAGAATGTGCCAGTGTCTCTGTACAAGACCCTGTCAGACAAGCTGGTGTCCATAATCCTCGACTCCGAGGACAGGGACGCCGTCTCCGCCGAGATGACCAAGAAGATCATCTACCTGTGGAGGCAGGACATGCTCGCCTCTCCGACGGGCATAGAGGCGCTGGTAAAGGCAGCGGTCCAGGTGGACTCCACGGCCGTCGTCAAAGTCATGGACGACTTGGGCCTCCAGGAGCTCACGGTAGCCGTGAATAACCTATAAACATAAATTTTCTTTATACTATATTATTATGAACCATTGAGGAAGGATCGAGTTGGTAGTAAGCTATACCCTGGCGAGGGTTCAGCCGGCGAAGGATGTCCAGGTCTACTACAAGATCAAGGAACTACCCGAGGTCGAGGAAGTAATCACGACCTACGGCGAGTACGACATCATCGTCAAGGTCAACGTTGACAGCCTGGAGAAACTGGACGATTTCGTGTTCCACAAGCTGAGGACCATAGAGGGCGTGGAGGCCACGACGACGCTCATCCACGCCGACTTCCCGAAGGAAGAGTAGGTGGGCGGAGTTGGAGAAGTTCCCTTCAGTCGTCTCCGATATAATGAAGAAGCTGGTCACCATAGACGGCTCGGGGTCGGTGAAGGAGGCGGCCGAGATAATGCTCGAGAAGGGCATCGGGAGCATCGTGGTCGCGGAGGAAGGCAGCCCTGTCGGCATAGTTACTAAGAGCGATCTCCTTGCCAGGGTCATAGTGAACTGCAGGGACCCGCGGGAGTGCAGGATAGGCGAGATAATGTCGAGCCCCCTCATCTTCATAGACAAGAACACGCCCATACTCGACGCGATGAGGGAGCTGAGGCATAGGAAGGTCCGCCGTCTCCTCGTGAGCGACGGCGAGAAGATTGTGGGCATAGTCTCCGAGTACGACATGATCAACGCCGTCACGATCTCGTCGCTTACCCAGTTCAGCACGCTACTTAGGAGAAAATAGCTTAATCTCGTTTATTCAAACTAGTTTAACTGGTATACATCAGTATAGTTGGTTCCCGGAAACCTTTTTATCAAATAGATGAGCTATAAAGTGAAATGCTTTGATGAAGAAAGTCACTCTCATCACTCCGCCCGAGTACGAGGGGCTGTTGCTGGAGTCCCTCGGTAAATCTCAGGTCGTCCATTTTACCAAGGTGACTGGCAAGGATTATGAAGCGTTAAAAGACCCTTCCGAAGAAGCCACCGATTACAGGATACTTTACACCAAGGTCAACACACGCTATGAAGAGATCCTTAAGATGGGGGACTTCGTTGTCGAGCGGAAGACACCCAGTCTCGAGGAGCTAAGAGAATTCACGCTCAGTCCAGAGGGAAAGGCAGAGGCTATAATCGATGAAGCAACCTCGTTAATCGAGGACGTCAAGGAGAAGCAGGAACACCAGCACATAGAAAACGCTAGGCTAGTCAAGGAGCTTCAGGCCAAGCTGGATGTTAGGAGGGGGAAGTTTGAGAAAGAGAAAGCAGGGCTGGTTGGTAAGCTCGCTGACAGAGTCATCCTCTCTACCAGACTTGAATCCATTCAAGCTCTAGAGCCGGAACAGTTCAAGAGCTGTTTCGCCGTCGGCGTCGTGAAGAACGATCTCATCCCTAAGGTAGGGGAGTACCTGAGACGTTACGAAGGAACGTATTTCAGGACGGCATCAATATCAGACGATGAAAGCTTCATCTTCGTCTTCGGGTCTGAGGAAACTCGGAAATGGGTAGAAGCGCTGTTCCTCGTCTTTGAGATAAAGGACATTATCGATGTCTTGGACTCTCGGGACATTCTTCTCGTACTCGACCCAGCTAAGAGGGCGGAGGCTATCGAGAAGTACAAGGCGCAGCTTAAGAGGCGGGATGATGAGTCAAGCCCCGGCGACGAGCCTGATGATGAGAGAAAGATCAGGGAAAAAGTCCTGGAGCTTGAGAACGGTCACAGGCACCTCATATCTGAGCTGAGAGCCGAGTATGACCTGAAGATCAAGGAAAACGAGGAGGCCCATAGGAAAGAGATCGCCGATCTGATGAGTGAGCAAAGCGAGAAGATCGGTAAAATCGACTACTATGTTAACTTGTTGAGGATGTTCTCAAACAAGAGGGTCCACATCCTTCGAGGCATGGTCATCAGCATAATGCAGGGCTACACGCCCGAGAGCAAGGTGCCCAAGCTCATGGAGGCCGTAAAAGACGTGGAGAACAGGATCGGGGAAACCCTGTTCGTGGAAGTCAGCGACCTCGGCCCAGACGACAAACACGCTCCCACGCCGACGCTGGAGATGCCTAGCTTCCTGGGACCGGCGTGGATTCTCACCAGGCTCAGGGGCTGGCCTTCGGCGAAGGAGTTTAACCCAGGGTATATCTCGGTTCTCATATTCTGCTTCCAGTTCGGCCTCATGTTCGGAGACATCGGGCAGGGTCTCATCTACCTAGCGATCGGTTTGGCCCTACGCAACAGGTTCGAGAAGGGCATGATGAGGTACCTGACGAACCTGTTCATACCGATGGGCATAGCGGCCGTCTTGTTCGGGTTCATGTACGACTCGACATTTCTGGTGGAGCACGCCATCAGCAACTGGCTGCACGCGGCGCAAATAGAGCTACCGTTCCACTACCCGATTATGCCTAACCCGGTGCACGAGGTAGGCGAGCTCATGAACCTCATATTCATGGTGGGCGCCGTGGAGCTAGTTCTGGGGGCGCTCCTGGGGGCGTACAACGCGTTCAAGGGAGGCAACTACGTTGGCATGATCGGCGAACACGGCTTCGGCATGGGCCTGTACGTGATTGGCCTATACCTCTCCGCCGCCTCACTGTTCACCGAGGGACTTGACATCATGTTGATGGTGGCTGACTGGCCCTTCAAGCTGATGCTCGCCGGGATGATGCTTTCCTTCATGGAGCCTGTGCTTCACTCGGTTCAGCACGGACATGGCTTGAGCATAGAGTCCATGGGTGAGGGGCTGGGAGGGCTGCTGATGACCTTCGTGGAGGGCCTCGCCAACATGTTCAGCTTCCTCCGTATCGCGGCCTTCGCGCTCGCCCACGCGAGCCTCGCCGGCGCGGGTGAGGCCCTGGGCCACGCCATAGGCAGCGGCATACTGGGGCTGTTGATCATGAACGTGATCGCGTTGAGCTTCGAGTTCATCTCAAGCAGCGTGCAGTCGCTACGGCTGCTGTACTACGAGTTCATGGGCAAGTTCTTCCAAGGCGACGGCGTGCCTTTCAAGCCCTTCCGTCTACGGCAAGGGTAAAAACCCGGGTTTTTTCTTTTTATTCCAAGTTTTCACGGCTTGGAAAAGATTATATGTATATGTGATACCTTGAAGAAAGAACAGGAGAGGCAACATAAGTGACAACCGAACCAACGTTGCTGTGCAGGCAGGAGAGGCGTTAGTGGCTTACGAGACGCTCGCTCCGGTTATCCTCGTAATCGCGAGCATCGGGGCCGCGGCGTGGACCATGGTGCAGGGAAGCATCATCAACTCGTCGGCCGAGATGGAGGGCAAGAAGACCCCGGTCTGGGGTATCGCCCTGAACGCCTTCGGCGGCTTCACAGTCATAATGAACTTACTGTTCTCTATAGTCATCATATTCGGTGGAGGAGGTGAAGGTGACCTGATTCCAGCAGAAGCATGGGGAGCACTCACAGCTGCCATGACGATGATCGGAGCGGCTTTCGCGTCTGCTCTTTGTATCATGGTCGCGGCAAAGGCTGGCGCAGAGATGCTGGTGGAGAGGCCGGAGCTTAGCATCTGGTCTCTTCTCTTCGTCGCGCTCGGTGAGGGCATCGCCATCTACGGGCTGATCGTCGCCATACTGTTGAGCAGTTAGCCCGTTCGACGGCGGCTTCCCCTATTTCTATTTTAAAAAGATGTTATTCCATAAACACAAGTATCCATGAAAATTATAAAAATGATGCAAATATTGGGCATTAATGTTTTATATATTTACACTTTCATTAAATAGCGAGTGCCGGTGCCCACTGATACGTGTGCGCCAGCGATAACCATGTTAACCGTGACGGTGTATGAAGTTCAAGGCATTTGTTTATGTTTCTCTAAAGTCTGGGTACAGCGACCCGGAAGGCGACGCCACGGCCGAGGCCCTCAGAGGCCTGGGCTACGGGGTCGAGAAGGTTAGGGCGAGCAAGGCGTACCAGGTCACCTTCGAGGCTAAGGACAGGGCGACGGCGGATGCACTGATAGACGAGATGTGCAGGCGGCTGCTGACGAACCCCACGAAAGACGACTACAGGTACGAGCTAAGTGAGGCGTGATGAGCAGGATCACCGAGTCAGGGCATCCCTTCGACCACCACGAGGTGGATCTCCTCAACGCGTCGGACGAGGAGCTCCGGGGTATAGCCGAGACCCTGGGGCTGGGGTTGACGCTGGAGGAGCTCAGGTACGTCGCCGACCACTACGTGGTCCGGGAGAGGCGGGCGACGGGCATCGAGCTCCAGACATTCGACCAGACCATGTCGGAGCACTGCAGCCACAAGACGTTCAGGGGGGTGATCCACACGCCCGAGGGCACGGTGGACGGGCTGCTGAGGACGTACTTCAAGCGGCTCGTAGACGAGTTGAAGCCTGACTGGTGTTTCAGCGTCTTCGAGGACAACGCCGGCATCGTGGATCTGACGGACGACGTGGCGGTGGCCTTCAAGGTGGAGACCCATAACCACCCGTCGGCTATAGAGCCTTTCGGAGGGGCGGCGACTGGGCTGGGCGGCGTCATCAGGGACATCCTGGGTGTCTGGGCGGACCCCATCGCCAACACTGACGTGCTCTGCTTCGGGCCCCTGGACCATCCTTACGAGGGGCTGCCGGAGGGCGTGAAGCACCCGCTCTACCTGTTCAGGGGCGTCGTTGACGGCGTCGGGAGCTACGGGAACAGCATGGGCATCCCGACGGTGAACGGGGCAACGGTGTTCGACGAGGACTACACTGGGAACGTGGTGGTGTACTGCGGCTGCCTAGGAGTACTTCCCAAGGACCAGTACATCAGGGACGTGAAGCCGGGAGACTACGTTGTGCTCGCCGGCGGAAGGACTGGGCTCGACGGCATCCACGGGGTCACCTTCGCGTCGGCTGAGCTCACGGAGGAGAGCGAGGAGGTGAGCAGGCCGGCGGTGCAGATCGCGAACCCCATCGAGGAGGAGAAGATCAAGAGGGCTGTGAAACAGATCAGCGACCAGAAACTCGGGTCCGGTATAACGGACATCGGCGGAGGCGGCCTAAGCTGCGGGGTCTGCGAGACCGCGGACCGTTACGGGCTCGGCGTCGAGGTGCACCTTGACAGGATACCGCTGAAGGCCGAGGGGGCGGCGCCGTGGGAGATATGGATCAGCGAGAGCCAGGAGCGGATGCTGCTGGCGGTGCCCCCGGGGAACCTGGAGAAGGTGCTGCAGATCTTCGGCGACGAGCAGGTGGAGGCCACGGTCCTCGGCGTGTACGACGAGTCGGGCATCGCGAGGCTCAACTATCAAGGGGTCGAGGTGGGGAACATCGTGCTGGAGACGCTGTTCAACCCGCCGCGGCTGGAGAGGGAGACGAGCTGGGCTCCGCCGAAGATCGAGGACCCCGAGATTCCTGAGCCGGTGGACCTGGGCGAGGTCCTTCTCAAATTGTTAAGCAGCTACGCCATCTGCAGCAAGGAGAAGGTGGTAAGGCGGTACGATCAAGAAGTAAAAGGCCAGACTGTGATCAAGCCGATGCAGGGCTGGATGGCTGGGCCGAGCGACGCTTCGGTGCTGAAGCCCCTGGACGACGAGTGGAAGGGGGTAAGCGTAGCGAGCGGTGTGAACCCTAGGTACGGGAAGATCGACCCGTACTGGATGGCGGCGAGCGTCGTGGACGAGGCTGTGCGGAACAGCGTATGCGTGGGAGGCCGTCGATGGGCGCTGCTGGACAACTTCACGTGGGGTAACCCCGAGTACGAGGACCGTCTGGGCGGGTTGGTGTACGCTTGCCGCGGCTGCTACGACACGGCCAAGGCGTACGGTGCGCCTTTCGTGTCGGGAAAGGACAGCCTCTACAACGAGAGCCCGCTGGGGCCGGTGGCGCCGACGCTCTTGGTGACCAGCCTTGGCGTGGTGCCTGACATCAGGAAGGCTGTGAGCATGGAGCTCAAGGAGCCGGGTAACGCCCTGTTCCTCGTGGGCGTAACTAAGCCGGAGTTGGGGGGTAGCGAGTACCTCCGGCTTCACGGGGAGCTCGGCGGCTCCGTGCCCCGGGTGGACGCGGAGAAGAACATCAAGGCTTACAGGCGTGTGTTGAAGGCGATGGACGAGGGGATGGTGCGGGCTTGCCACGACTGCAGCGAGGGTGGGTTGGCTGTGGCTGTGGCGGAGATGGCGTTCACCGGCGGCCTCGGAGTCGACCTAGACGTCGGCAAGGTACCGGTCTCCGGGGGGATGAGGGACGACGTGCTGCTGTTCGGCGAGAGCAACGGGAGGCTGCTGGTTGAGGTGCCGCCGGCCGCCACGGCGGGGTTCATCGAGGTGATGGGAGACACACCCTACGCCTGCGTGGGATCAGTCAAGGAGGAGAAGGCGCTGACTGTGACAAAGGACGGCGAGCCGCTGTTCGAGATTGATCTTGAGACGCTGATTGGGGCGTGGAAGACGCCGCTGGAGGCCAGGCGATGAGGCGCGAGGACATCAGGGTGCTGCTGATGCGTGCCCCGGGCACCAACTGCGACACGGAGACGGTGAGGGCGTTCAGGGACCAGGGCGTCCAGGTGCACCTAGTCCACACCCAGAGGGTGTTCAGGGAGAGGAACCTGGAGGACTACGACGTGCTGGTGTTCCCGGGGGGCTTCAGCTACGGCGACTACGTGCGGAGCGGCGCCATCTGGGCGAAGGAGTGCGAGTACAGGATCGGCAGAGAACTTGAGGCATTCGTCGACGAGGGGAAGCCGGTGATCGGTATATGTAACGGGTTCCAGCAGCTGGTGGAGATGGGGTTCCTGCCGGGCTGGGAGGGGCGGAGCATCTACCCTGAGGCGGCGCTGGGGAACAGCACCAGGGGCTACCAGAACAGGTGGATAAGGATCAAGTACGTCGGCGGAGGCAACTGCGGCATTATGGCGGGGCTGGAGCCCGGCTACACCCTTCAGTGCCCCGTGGCCCACGGCGAGGGGCGGTTCATATTCCCTCCGGAGCAGCGGGAGGAGCTGCTGGAGCGGCTCTACGACATGGACATGCTGGTGTGGCGGTACGTGAGGGCGGACGGCTCATTCGCCGAGCTCGATTGGCCCGAGAACCCGAACGGGGCGTACCACGACATCGCGGGCATCTGTAACCCGGAGGGGACGGTGATGGGGCTCATGCCTCACCCTGAGCGCGCCTACTATGGTTACTTGATGCCGGAGTGGACCAGAGAAAGGCAACCACCCCAATACGGTGACGGATACCCGTTCTTCAAATCCATAGTGGACTACGTAAAAAAGAAGATACAGGCCTAGGGTGTGTCTATTGCTAGCCCCATACCGCTAAAATGCATCATGATTTCTTAAAATGAATTCTCTGAGATCACTTTATTCATTTTTTACATAAAAATGGGTCAATATGTATCGGTTATACTCTAGGTTACCATACTGTTTTTGGGAGGTTGTAGAGGACCCTCGCCCGCGCCTTCTCCAGCTGCCTTATCGTCCTCCCCAGGTCCATCTCGGTGGGCGCCCCAAGCCTGCTCCTGATATAGCTGAGGGCGACGACCTGCTGGTTGAAGTTTATCGTCATCTCAGGCGACAGGTAGGTGATCTCGGCGCTGCCGAAGCTGTCCGGGAACAGCTCCCTGTACCTCTCCTCCCACTGGAGGTGGTCGTCGAGGCTCGTGTGGTTGCCGAACAGCAGCATGTTGTACTTGCCGTGGATTGTCTGTATGGCTATAGGGATGTTGGGGTCGATGATGAGCTCGTTGATGACGCGCTCGTCGAGCTTCCTGAACTGTATGAGGATGTAGGTGAGGAGGTAGTTGGGCGGGACGAAGAAGTTTGGGAACCTGCACACAGGCTCGCTGAGGATGCGTGAGGCGATCAGCATGTTGATGCGTTTTTCGATGGTCTTCCTGTGGAGGCCGGTTCTCTCGCAGAGCATCGTGTGGTTCGTCTTTATGCCTTTCCCGTTTACGAGGCACCTCATTATGTCGAGGTCCAGCTGGTCCAGGTCGTAGCCCCTCAGCTTGATGCCACCGTTCCTCTTGAAGTCCCTCTCTATGAGGTTTATTCCGGTGCTGGGGTTGTACTTGATCATGAGCTGGTTGCTGAAGTAGGCCGTGCTCGAGTGGAAGAAGGCGTCGTCCTCGTCGACGCCGTAGTTTATGTTGAGTATGCTTGGGATGCTCGAGATCCAAAGCTGGTAGCCGGTTATGCTCTCGTGGTACGTGAATAGGAGGGTGTCGTACTCCCCCTGCCTGGACCGGAACGCGGCGAATATCTGGGGGTCCTCCTTGATCCACTGGATTATGTTATCGGTGCAGTCCTTCCTGTCGGGTATGTCGAGCTTCACAACTGCTAGAAGCGGGTAGACCCTGTACAGGCCGCGGAAGGGGTAGAACGGATTGTCGAGTATACTGTGCTCGAATATGCCTTCGACCTTGTTCTTGATGGTGTTCCTGTGCTTCCCCAGAATCCTCGATAGCTCGCTAATGTTGACACTGACGGCGTTCCCGGATACCAACTCCTCCATGAGCTTGAGGTTGTCCGCGTCTTCTAGCAGTTCTGACATCTCAGACATACGGTAATGGCTATAATTTATATTTTTCGTTGTAGTAAGTACCATAGTTTTACTAGCTTCACGGTGTTAAACGCTAACAAATGCCATTATCTTTCTATAAAACATCTGATAGAATACGTGATAAAAACTAGCGTTTTTTGACATTTTAGACCCTTTTTTTGTAGACCTGTTTTATATCGAACCTGTAATTACTATCACCCAGTTAAGGAGGAGAAAGATAAATGGGATATCCAAAGGACGAAGAAATGTTCTTCTTCGGGCCCGGCCTGACCAACCAGGAGATGGACAAAGAGTTCAAGACGCTCTATGACAGCCTCATCGTCTACAAGGACAACATCTTCCACCTCGTCGACACGGTCTGTACCGACTGTGATGCAGGTGACCGACTCGCCAGGAACATAGCCGAACGTGACACCGCCCTGCTTCAACGCCTCGTCTCCAAGGAGTGCGAGCAACGCCACATGAAGAGGAAGGCTAAGAAGGAGTCGGTCGTCGACCAGCTCAGGGCCGAGAGCCAGAAACCCCTGTCGTTGGAGCAGATCCTGAACGCCAGGACCGCCTCTATGAAGGGCATCGTGGAGGAACACAGGAAGTAGATTCGTCATGCAGGAGCTAACGCTCAGACAGGTTCAGGAGACGATGCTGGAGACGCAGGAGGACAAGAGCCTCCGGGAGATGTATATACACAAGTCTCCGTGCGCGGAAGACGCGGTGGGGGCGGTGTTCTTCGCCATATCGGGGACGCCGCCTAGGGGATACGCCATGTTCCTGCCAGACGGAAAAGACGGCGGCGTGGGCACGCTGCACGTGTTCGACCGGCTCGGGCTGAAACGCAAGATCCTGCACTGCAGGATAGTCGACCTTGCGAGCTGCAAGGAGAACGACATCTGGAGCCCGCAGATGGCTGCGCCCGTTATAGAGGCATAGCCAGACCGATGGATTCAGTGAGACGAAACGGAA
>DATKWN010000047.1:0-2990 GCA_035529515.1 Candidatus Krumholzibacteriaceae bacterium
CCTCGGCCCAGTAGTAGACGCTCTGAGGGTGGCCGTCGAACACGTGGGTGCCGTAGCTCCTGGTCTCCAGGCCCTCCAGCGGCTGGTTCAGAGGCTTGAGCTCGGCCCTGCTCATGTCCACCAGCTCGGGGTATAGGTGCAGCATCACCGAGGTGACGGGCTCGCCGCCGTGGCCCATCCTGAGGCCCGGGCCCCAGAAGTCCCTGGGGATCATCTGGGTCACGACGCCCCAGACGTGGATGACGGCGCAGAGGGCCCCCGCCTCCTCTTTGAGCCTGTAGGAGACCTCCCTGAGGGCGGGGAGGTTGTCGCCCCCGTGGGCGCTGAAGAAGATTATCTTCCTGAAGCCGCATTTAGCCAGGCCCAGGCACGCCTCGTAGACGTACCGGCTCAGGGTTTCCATGCTCACCGTCATGGTGCCGGGGAAGTGCTTGTAGGGCTCGGATACGCCGAAGGGGATCACCGGGGTGACCGGCACGCCGGTCCTCTCCCCCACGTCCCTGGCCGCGGCCTCGGCTAGCAGGTAGCAGCAGCCCACGGGCTTGTGGGCGCCGTGGGGCTCCATGCTGCCCAAGGGCACGATGACTGTGTCACCGGCCTCCTCCTTTATGGTGACCCAGCTCTTATGGTGCAGGTAGAACGACAATGGTCATCGGTTGAGGGTCCGCGCCTCGGTTTATAGAACTTGCTGGGCGCCCTACCGGAGACGCCTGCCGCTCACCCTGTTGAAGAGCCTGATGAGGTTGCCGCTCCTCAGGAGCCTATGGAACTGTTCGCCGCGCTCAGTCTTGGTGTAGTAGTAGTTGCGGCCATCCCTGCGCTCGGCTAACACCTTCTCCGGGAGCATGAAGTCCTCCACCCACTTCTTGAACTGGGCGTCGTTGCCCAGCACCTTGACCAGGTCCCACTTGGTGGCCTCCCCCCTCTCATCGACGGCATCCAGTAGCTCCAGGGCTATGACGTCGGGGGTGCGGCGTACACTCAACCTATTCACTTCTTCAGCTTCTTCTGGAGCTCGAAGAGCCTGTTGTACCTACTTCTCAGCTGTATATACTTGTTGATGTTGTATGCCCCCACCACGAAGTTGGATCCCGGGGCCAAGATCATCCCCAGTATGAACACCGGATCGTCAAGGTTGCCGTAGCGGAGGCCGATGAAGAGGACGTAGAGCCCGAGCGCGATGACCAACACGCCGGCGGCGGCCACGTACCTTACGCCCTCCAGCAGGTCCTTGATCAGTAGCTCAGAGTCTCCTCTGATCTCGTCCAGTATCTTGTTCCATGTGACGAGCTCTTCGTCGATGCTGTTCGACGTCATGGGTTTGATTTAGCTGAAAAACGTTAAAACGCTTGTTCTGGAAACAGTTCAGGCGATAGTTCCAGTTACTACCACGTGCTCCGGGTGGCGTCGAAGACCATGAGGGCGTTCATATTTGTCCCGGTGGTCTCCTTTATGGGCATCATCAACCCGTAGACCCTGACTGTCTGGTTGAAGCTGAACATGGCGATGGGCTGCCCCGTGCCGCATATGGGGATGTAGTAGAGGTAGCCCTCGTGGCTTGCCAGCGGCACCTCCATGGCCACTTGGTCGCTGTCGTCGAGTATCCTGTAGGAGATCATCAAGTCTGTTGGATTCGATTTCCTCCCACCGGACTTGTAGAAGGCGTATGGAGCCAAGTCGAAATGCTTCCTCGAAAGGATGCCACGGTACCACCGCCCCATCTCGGAGAACTCTATCCGCTCCACCTCAAGCACCTTCACGGCAACGCCCCGGAAGTCCTTGATCTCCGATGTGTTACCCGTGACCTTGACGGGCTTGGTGCCCCAGTAGCCCCACACAGGGTCGTTCCTGCTGTATCTGGGATGTATCCTGTAGAATCCTCCGCTGCTGTTGGTCAGTATGTACGTCTCCACGTACTCGGCGGACACGGGGTCGATGACGTCCAGGCTGAGCACCTTGGGACCGGAGGGATCAGCGTCCCAGTCGTGGAGGGGGCCGTCCTCCTGATCGATGAGCCCCTCATAAACGGCTTCCTCGACGGAAACGGATGGGGCCAGCTGCGCCGGCGCAACCTCCTCTGGCTGGTAGAGGAAGACCGAAGCCAGCGTGATGACTGTCAGGAACACGACGGTAAACCTAACAGCGTTCCTCCACACGCCTCCGCGCTCCAAGATCTTCAGAACAGAATCACAGATACGAGGTATAAACCTAGGGGATGATAATGAATTTTCATCATCTATGATTATATCCCCTTGGCTACTTGATCTTTCCCTCCTGATTTTCATGGTTCTTGATAACCACTAAAATAATATAACCCTAGGTAATAGAACACCTGTTCAATTTTATCGAACAAAGGTCATTATGCATACGCACTAGGTTAAAGGGTTTTATCATAAAAACATCTTATGATAAAAGAATGATTTATGGCCCTACCGATCTTTCGATGGCATGAAAATTCCTTATTATCCTAGGGATTTGAACACATAGAAAAAATGTTAGGGTTTTATGGGGGCCTGTATCTCGGTGAGCACCTCGCCGGGCGCCACGGTGTTAGGGTCGTTGAGGTACACGTCCATCATGGGCCCTGACATCTCGAAGCCTTTTTGGAATATGTACTCGAAGAGCTTGGCGTAGGCCGGCCCTATGGTCTCGTAGCTGCCCTTGTGGACGAGGCAGGCGACCCTGCGCCCAGGCAGGTTCTTCACCTCCAGGCTTGGGTCGCTCAAGGTCACTTTGCCGGTCACCGGCACCGCCACCTCCAGGTCTGCGTCCAGCTCCCTGTACTCATGATCGTGGTAGATGGTCATGAAAGGCCCCACGATCTTAACGAAGTTGGCCTGGTTGTCGGGGGCCGTGACGGCGCCCATGATCTCCCCTATGAGCCTGCCTATGGTCTCCCCTATGGGCCCCTTGTCCCGCTTGCTTATGACGCGGACGCCGGGCACCATCTTCAACGAAGGTTCAGACATGGTCTCCTTCATCAACTCCAT
>DATKWN010000048.1:0-21243 GCA_035529515.1 Candidatus Krumholzibacteriaceae bacterium
TTCAACCTGGTGGCGCTCGTGGCGTCCTCCGGCGCCACCATGGTGTCCCGCTGGACGGTCTTCCACGTCTACCACCTGAAGAACGCCATAAAGAAGGGGCTCCAGAAGAAAGGGTTCAGCTTCATCGAGGTGATAAGCCCCTGCACGACCGGGTTCGGGAGGCTCAACAGGCAGACCCCCATCGAGATGATGCGGCAGCTGAGGGACAACACGAAGATAAAGAAGGTCCACCCGACGGAGGCCACGATCGACCCCTCCACAGAGATAATAATAGGGGACTTCGTCGACGTGAGGAAGCCGACCTACGGCGAGATACTCCGGGAGCTGGAGGCGAAGGCGAGGTGACTCGGAGAGAGATAAGGATAGCCGGCTTCGGTGGACAAGGCGTCATAACGGCAGGCTACGTCTTGGCGAACGCGGCGGCGATCCATGACGGTCAGTACGCATTGATGACTCAGAGCTACGGCCCCGAGGCCCGCGGAGGGTCATGTAAAACTGATGTAATAACGTCAGATGAGCCCATCGATTACCCCAAGATCACGAGACCCGACTGCCTCGTAGCGATGTCCATGGACGCGTTCGCCACGTTCGTCGATTCAGTGATGGACAGAGGCGTCGTCATCTACGAGGACAGCCTCGTAGACATCCCGAAAAACGGCATGGACCCGAACAAGAAATACCACGGAATCCCAGCCGTGGCGACGGCGAACGAGCTAGGTAACCCGTTGACTGCGAACATGGTGATGCTCGGCGCCGTCCAGGCGCTCACAGGCGTCGTTAAAGCCGAAGCCCTCGCGGCTTCCATATCGGATCGTTTCCCCAAACGAAAAGAGCTTAACCTTAGAGCTCTTCGGAGAGGTATGGAGCTGGGCAGGTCCCATGCTTAGATGAGAAGACCGTAGTTCTCTTTCAAGGTGTTCAGGACTAGGTGGGTCTCTGTGCGTACCACGTGAGGCATCTTGGTGATGTTTTTCGTGAAGTCGCTGAGCTTCTGCCTCGTCTTGAACTTGGCGATCACCATGATGTCCGACTCCCCTGTCACGTTGTATACGCCTGTCGTCTCGGGGTAGGCCGCGATCTTCTCCCCCACCTCCATCATCATCCCCCCCGAGACGATGATCTCCGTTATGGCCGTCAGCTCGTAGCCCATCTTCTCGTGGTCAAGCTGGACGGTGTACTTCTTTATCACGCCGTTCCTCTCCAGCTCCCTCACCCTGGAGGCCACCGTGCCGCTGCTGACACCGATACGTCTCGCGACCTCTCTGAAGCTGAGACGAGCGTCTCGGAGTAACTCCCTGAGAACATTTAAAGAGGTTTCATCGATCATGGGACCCTCTTATTCAGTTGATGAATAAAGGGTATATACGGTTATCGTTTGACAAGAAAAGTCTGGTATTCAACCGTTTTTTTAGTCAAATAAGGGGTAAGAGGGTGGTATGGCTAGTACTCGACCGGGATGGTCTGCATGAGCTCGAATAGCCTGAGGAACGCCTTGCTGTACCTGATGATGGCGCTCATGTTGCCCTTGAACTGGAGCTGCCTGGTCATGATGGCGTTGCTGCCGTCCAGCTCACCCTTGTTGACCTGGGTCCATACGCTGTACGGGCCCTCGAGTGTGAAGTCCGTCTTCTCGTCTGCGCCCAGCCCCCTGACCTCCGTGATCTTGCCGTCCACGAACTTGACGTAGACGTCGGGGAGGTCGCCCTTGTCGGTGACCCTGTACGTGAACGTGGCGTTGAACATCCTGGTCTTGATACTGAACTCCTCGTCGGCGTTCGCGACCTCTTGACACTTCTTCCAGTATTCTATGCCAAGGAATTGAACCATGTCATTGCACCTAATCGTCGAAAAAGGTACCTAGACAGAATAAATAACTTACTGATCGGGTGTCAAGCCGGTGAATACAATGATCTACAAGCTGATCCGGGCACTGTTATATATTGAAGGAGAGTATTTTATTGGATCATTATGAAGAACCTGCTCAAGGAGAAGATCAGGAGGGGCGAGAACTGTGTCGGCACCTTCGTCGAGCTGGGCCACCCCGACGTCACCGAGATCCTGAGCCGCCAGGGGTTCGACTGGCTCCTAATCGACGGCGAGCACAGCCCCATGGGCTTCGAGACCATAGAGAGACTGCTCCAAAGCATGAGTGGCACCGACTGCACGCCAATCGTCTGCCCACAGTGGAACGATCTAGTGATAATCAAGCGTATACTGGACCTCGGCGCCCACGGGATACTCGTCCCATGGGTCAACACCAAGGAGGAGGCAGAGGCGGCCGTAGCCGCGTGCAGGTACCCTCCTGAAGGCATACGAGGCTGGGGCCCGAGGACGGCGGCGCGCTGGGACCCTGACTACCGTGAGACCGCGAACGACGAGATACTCGTCTCCGTTCAGGTCGAGACCCAGAAGTCCCTTGACAACCTCGACGAGATCATGAGCGTGGAGGACGTCAACGCCTGCTACGTCGGCCCATGGGACCTGAGCAACAACCTCGGCTTCAGCGTTCCCCCGGACTACGATAACCCCCGGTTCATGGGAGCCCTCGAGCACGTGCTGAAGGTCTCGGACGACCACGGTAAGCCGGCGGGCCTATGGTGCAACATGGATAACGTAGCCTGGGCGGTGAGCAAGGGTTTCCGGTTCAACACCGTCTCGGACGCGGACTCCCTCCTGTCGTACGGTGCCAAGGAAGCCCTGAAGAGGGCTAGAGGCTAACCCTTTCCACTATTCTTTCTGAACCATCTGGACGAGGAAGCCGTTGGGGTCCCTGACGGTGATGATGTGTCTCTTGGTATCCTCGTTGTAAGTGGGGCCGTCGACCCAGTAACCTTTACCCTCCAGCTCCCTCGAAGCCTCGCCTACATCATCCACGAGGACCGAGAAGTGGCTGTAACCAGGGTTGTCCGCGGCTCTTGTCTCGTTTATGTCCACGGTCAAGCCGAACTCTGACCTGAGCTGGGCCGCCTCCCTGCCGCCGTGCTCGAACCTCTGCACGAGCCTGAAACCGATGTCCTCGTAGAACCTTATCGCTTCGTCAAGGTCGGTGGCGAAGAAGTGGATGTGGTCTATGTCAAGCAGCTTCATGGGTGAAGCTATCTTTACATGCCGCTATATAACCTACCCAGAGCCGACGGTTTTAATTGTAAACTAAAACATACATTAAAGTGTGAGCGTTCTCCCCAGACAGATAGCCAACTTCGCGGTGACTTACCGGTGCGACGGCAGATGCGCCACATGCAACATATGGAAGTCGCCGCCAGGAGACGAGCTGACCCTGGACGAGATCAGGGGCTTCTTCCAGGAGAACCGCGGTCTGTTCAGAGAATTAGAGTCCATCCAGCTTACAGGCGGCGAGCCTTTCCTGAGGGATGACCTCCCCGAGATCATGGAGGCGATAGACGACTGCGTAAACGGGTGCACCTTCTGGGTGCCCACCAACGGGTTAAGCCCCGAACTTATCCAGGAATCCACGGAGAGGGCTCTCACGAAGCTGCGGACAGGCAGCCTAGGGGTAAGCGTCTCCATCGACGGCCTAGAGGAGACCCATGATAGGCAGCGTGGCATCGAAGGAAGCCACAGGTTGGCGCAGGAGACCCTGAAGAAGCTATCAGATCTCAAGAAGACTAGACCAAAGATGATGCTGTCAGTCGGCATGACGCTGACCCCTGAAAACCTCAAGGAGGCGCCGATCGTTCAGCGGGACGCATATAAACGCGGCGCAGACTTCAGCCTCCGGCCTCTGAACGTCAGCGACATATACTACAAGAACGACGGCTTCGGGACAACGTACGACAAAGATACCCTCTACAAGACGTTGAGGGCCGTAGCGAAAAACGCGTTGGACCAACATGGTATGCTAAGAAGCTTAACGACGCTAAGGTACCTCGGGGGCGTCCAGGAGTACATCGAGACGGAGGGCCGCCGCACGACGCCGTGCCACGCCTGCACCGAGTCTTTCTTCCTTGACCCCTACGGCGACGTCTACCCATGCATCGTCATGAACAGCCGCCTAGGCAACATACGCGAGGAGCCCTTCTCAGAGATATGGGGGTCCGAGAAGGCCGAGGAGACGCGGATGCGTATCTCGGAGCTGGAGTGCCCCCTCTGCTGGGTGGAGTGCGAGGCGTACCGAGAGATAGGGCGAACGCTGCCTGAGAAACTGGGGATGTTTCTCACAACCGTTCTCGACAAGAGAAACCTGGGTCTGAAGCCCTACCCGAGCCTCTTGATGATGTGATACCCGAACTGAGTCTTCACAGGCTCCTTGGTCGTCTCCCCCACGTTCAGGGCGAAGGCCGTCTGCTCGAAGGGCTTCACCATCTGGCCCCTGCCGAAGGAGCCGAGGTCCCCTCCCCTCTTACCTGAGGGGCATGTGCTGTGCTGTTTCGCGAGCTTTCCGAAGTCGGCTCCTTTCTCGAGCTCCTCCAGTATCTTCAACGCCTGGCTGTGCTTCTCCACGAGGATGTGCGCCGCCTTGATCTTTGACGCCATTAGTAATCGGAGAGAGATGGCGGCTGAGCCTGATAAGAGTATGCAGAGAAAAGATGCTACTCGACGAAGGGTTTGCTGTGCCTTAGAATGGCGTCCACGACCTCGGGCCTCATCTGGGTCTCGTCGGGCCTCTTGCCCTCCCTGAGGAGCTGCCTCATGACCCTGCCTTTATAGTTCTCGTGGTCCTCATCGCCGTGGGGGCAGATCTTCTCGTTCTGCGGCCCCCCGCACTTCCTGCAGTGGAAGAAGTTCCTGAAGAAGATGGGCATCACCCCCAGGTCGGGGTAGTCCTCGAAGATCTCCTGGGCCTCGAAGGGGCCATAATAGTCTCCGACCCCGGCGTGGTCCCTCCCCACGATGAAGTGGCTGCACCCGTAGTTCTTGCGGACGATGGCGTGGTGGATCGCCTCCTTGGGTCCGGCGTACCTCATCTCCATCTCCAGCGTCACGAGGGTGGCGCTGTTCCTGAGGAAGTAGTTCTGGATGAGGGCCTCGTAGCTCTCGAGGATCACGTCGTCGGTGAAGTCCCCCGCCTTCTTCTTACCTATCAAAGGGTTGATGAAAAGGCCGTCCACGAACGATAGGGCGGTCTTCTGCACGTACTCGTGACCTATGTGGGGCGCGTTCCGGGTCTGGAAGCCGGCTACGGTTCGCCAACCCTTCTCCTTGAAGAGGAACCTGGTCTCCCTCGGCTTAAGCCGGTACCGAGGGTACACGCCGGGAGACTCGTTGAACACCATTATCGGGCCGCCCACCAGCAAATCGTTCATGTCGTTCGTCTTTTCGACGCCGGGGTGCGCTGGATCAGTCGTCCTATAGACCTGCCTGCAGTGGGCCTCTTTGTCCCATCCATACTTCTCCTCTACGGTGAGCGTCGCGAAAGCCTCCTCTTCACAGACGAGAGTCACCGCGTCACCTTCTCTGAAACCCTTAGCCGTCTCATCCGCGACGTCCAGCAGGATAGGGATGGTCCAAGGCAGGTCGTCAGAGAGTCTTCCCCTAGCCAACACAGACTGGTAATCGTTCTGCGTAATGGGTCCCGTGAGTGGGCTATAGAGGCCAGAGGCTATGTTCTCAAGGTCCAGCCGTAGCTCACCGCTAACCTGTATCTTGGGGAGCTCGGACGCCTCCTCAGCGGCTTCGGCTTTTTTCAACGGTGGAGTGAACCTATCGACCAGTCTACCGCCATGAGGTCTCGGCATAACAGATCACTCTATGTAGCCGAGGCGCCTGAGGCGCTCCCTGATTATCTGTTCCTCTTCCTCTGTGTACTCCGTCTCGTCGGGGAACTCGTTCTCCAGCTTGAGCATGACGTACTCCTCGACGCTGGTGAAGCTAGTTCCAGCGATCTTCTCCTCGATCTTCTGGTACAGCTCCCGGGGGATCATCACGGCGACCTTGTCCTCAGTCACTTTTTCCACCTTGACAGTGTCAAATCCCTTTAGAGGGTTATTAACTCTTTATCAACGGATCGGTGTCGCGGCTACACACAGAAGCCGCCGGGGTCCGGGGATATGTATTTAAGAGGAGATTCCGTAGTGAATCCACTGGCTTAACGGGGAGATCCAACATCGCGAAGCTACCTAGACAACCTGAGATCAACATAGGCACCATCGGGCACGTGGACCACGGTAAGACGACGCTGGTTCAGGCCCTCACAGGCACCTGGGCGAGCCGCCACAGCGAGGAGCTTAAACGAGGCATCACGATAAAGCTGGGATACGCCGACGCCTCCATCTACAAGTGCCCCAACTGCGAGGAGCCTCAATGCTACTGCGTCACCCCGGAGTGTCCCTCATGCGGCGGAGAGGCCGAGCTACAGCGTACCGTAAGCTTCGTCGACGCGCCTGGCCACGAGATACTCATGGCCACGATGCTGAGCGGCGCCGCCGTGATGGACGGCGCCATATTGGTGATCGCAGCCGACGAGCAGTGCCCCCAGCCCCAGACCCGAGAGCACCTGGCGGCCATCGAGGCGGTCGGGCTCAAGAACCTGGTCATCGTACAGAACAAGATCGACCTAGTGAGCAGGGAGAAGGCCCTGAAGAACTATGACGAGATCATGGACTTCGTCAAGGGCAGCATCGCAAAGGACGCCCCCATAATACCGGTGTCCGCGCAGCAGATGGTGAACATAGACCTCCTCATCCAGGGGATGCAGAAGTACCTGCCCACGCCCACGCGGGAGCCGAACCTGTCTCCGAGGATGCACATCATAAGGAGCTTCGACGTGAACATGCCCGGGACCGCCATAGACGACATGGTCGGCGGAGTCATTGGGGGAAGCATCACCCAGGGTAGATTCGAGATGGGTGACGAGATCGAGATAAGGCCGGGTCTGCCGACGAGGCAGAAGAACCGCTTAAGGATGAGGGAGCTCGTCACCGAGATAACGAGCCTCCACGTCGGAGGCACAGCCGTCGACGAGGCGATTCCAGGAGGCTTGGCGGGCGTCGGCACGATGCTTGATCCCTCATTAACAAAGTCGGACGGGCTCGTGGGGAGCCTCATGGGAAAACCAGGCACTCTTCCGCCTGTGCTTGAAGAGCTGCGGCTAGACTACGAGCTCTTCGAGAACGTCGTCGGCAGCCGAGAGAGGGAGAAGGTGGCAAAGATAGCGAAGGGAGAGAAGCTGCTCCTCAACGTCGGCACAGCTAAGACCATGGGAGACGTCACAGACGTCAAGAAGAGTGATATGGAGACCAAGCTAAGCATCCCCGTCTGCGCCGAGCCGGGGGACCGGGTGGCCATCAGCCGACGCATCGGCGGAAGGTGGAGGCTGATCGGGGTAGGGACCATGAGTGGCTGACTTGCCTCCGAAGATACTTTTTGACACCAACTTTCTCATGATCCCGTTACGGTTCGGGGTCGACGTCTTCGAAGAGGCGGAGCGTGCGCTCAATAATCTACCGGAGTACTACGTGACCAGAAGCGTCCTGAGAGAGATAGAGCTTCTGAAACAGGGTGCGAGCCCTTCCTTCGCCAAGGAGTTAAACTTCGCGGAGAAGATCGCGGAGAGGTGCAGCGTGCTCGATGTAGAGGCGGAGGACGAAGAGACGGTGGACGAATCGATCCTGCGCACAGCCGTAGAAAGGAGACTGATCGTCGGCACAACGGACGCCGACCTCAGAAGGAGACTGAGGGAAGCCGGGGTCAAGGTTCTGGTCCTCAGGCAGATGAGATATCTCGAACTCATAGGCTAGAAGCCGTGCTCATTGGCGCCGCCTTCTTCCCTTATAAATTGGGAATATTAGCGGAGAAGTTTTAAGTCATAATACATTCCCATTGGGGAAATAGACTCCGGATCTATCGAGTAACATGGTGTGGACCTTGGAGAAGACTGACTGGCATGCAACCGAAGTAGACGACGTTCTGAAGGCACTCGAGACGGGCCGTGAAGGCATCACTGATGAGGAAGCCGGTAGAAGGCTGGAGATTTACGGGCCTAACGAGCTTAAGGAGGAGAAGAAGAAGCAGTGGTATCACCTCCTATTCGAGCAGTTCACCAGTATACTCGTCATCATACTCGTGATAGCCGCCACAGTCTCGGCCTACCTAGCCATCCAGGAGGGCGAGCCCATGACCGACGCCTACGTGATACTATTCATCGTCGTCATGAACGCCATCTTGGGCTTCGTCCAGGAGTACCGGGCCGAGAAGGCTATCGAGGCTCTTAAAGCGATGGTGAGCCCCCACGTCCTGGTGCTTCGAGAAGGCAGGGAGGAGTCCATAGACTCCAAGGACCTGGTCCCAGGGGACATCGTGTTGCTTGAGGCAGGTAGCAGGGTCCCTGCGGACAGCAGGCTCATCGTGGCCGCCAACCTGGAGGTGGACGAGGCCGCCCTGACGGGTGAGTCGAGGACCGTGTCCAAGAGGCTGGACCCCGTCGCTGCCGACGCCGGAGTCGGCGACCAGAAGTGCATGGTCTTCATGGGTACCGTCGTCACCAACGGACGAGCCGTCGCCGTGGTCACCGAGACCGGGATGAACAGTCAGTTCGGCAAGATCGCGGGCATGGTCCAGTCTATCGACGTCGAGGACCCGCCCCTCCGCCAGAAGATGGAGAGGATGGGCAGGCAGCTGGCCACCATCAGCGTCATACTCACGGTCTTCGTGTTCCTCGTCCTCTGGTTCGTCCACGACAGGACACTTGAACAGGTATTCATGACCAGTATCAGCCTCGCAGTCTCGGCGATCCCAGAGGGCCTGCCCGCGGTCCTCACCATCACTTTGGCCCTAGGGACCGCCAAGATGGCTAAGCAGAAGGCCATCGTGAGGAAACTGGCTAGCGTCGAGACCCTCGGTAGCACCACGGTGATCTGCAGCGACAAGACAGGGACCCTCACCAAGAACGAGATGACGGTCACAAGAGTCAACACCAACGGCCGCCAGATGAACATAAGCGGCGCCGGGTACGTCCCGAAAGGAGAGCTCATGGAGAACGGCTCTAGGATCGACCTCACGTCCGACAGCAACCTTGAGCTGCTTCTCAGGATCGGGGCCCTCAACAACGACGCCCACGTGCAGCAAAACGACGGTGCGTGGGTTTGCTTCGGCGACCCCACTGAGGGCGCCATGCTCGTCGCCGCCATGAAGGCAGGGATAGATGTGGCGGCGCTCAAGGAGAGCTACCCACGCGTGGCTGAGCTGCCCTTCGACTCCGCGCGTAAACGCATGACAACGATCCACAGGACCCCTGAAGGTAGACTCGTCGCCTACGTGAAGGGCGCCCCAGAGATCGTTATGGTGCGCAGCGACGGCCTCCAGGAGGGCGACTCCGTGAGAGCCGTCACCGAGGCCGACCTCAAGAAGAACCGTGAAGAGATGGACGCCATGGCCGCGGAAGCCCTCCGCGTGCTCGCCGTCGCGTACAAGTGGCTGCCCGACGACTACGACCTCACCGACCTCGACGTCGAGGAGGTGGAGAACGACCTAGTCTTCGTGGGGATGCAGGGCATGATCGACCCGGCCCGCGAGGAGGTGCCGCTAGCCATCAAGACGGCTCAGGAGGCAGGCATCAGATCAGTCATGGTCACAGGCGACCACAGGATCACCGCGGTCGCCATCGCCAAGGAGATCGGGGTACTCAGCGAGCAGACAGACGGCTCCGTGCTGGAGGGCATAGAGATCGAGTCCATGAGCGACGAAGAGCTCGACGACGTGATCGATAACGTAAGGGTCTGCGCACGTGTGAGCCCCGAGCACAAGATGAGGATCGCCCAGAGCCTGAAACGGCTGGGCCACATCGTCGCCATGACGGGGGACGGCGTCAACGACGCTCCCGCGTTGAAGGCGGCCGACATCGGCGTCGCCATGGGCATCAAGGGCACCGACGTCACCAAGGAGGCCAGCGACATGGTGCTTGAGGACGACAACTTCGCCACCATCGTCCGAGCCATCCGCGGCGGCCGCGAGATCTACGACAACGTCAGCAAGTACATCAGGCTCATGCTGGCCGCCAACTTCGACGAGTTCATCGAGATCACCGTCACTGCCGTTCTGGGGCTCCCTGTGCCGTTCCTGCCCATACACGTGCTGTGGGTGAATCTCGTCACCGACGGGTTGCCCGCGGTCGCCCTGAGCATCGACCCCGCGGACCCCGACATCATGAGGTACCCGCCGCGTGACCCCAAGGAGGACATGCTTAGGCGTTTCTGGAGGTTCATCCTTTTCGCGGCGCTGGTGGACTTTATCAGCGACTTCATACCCTTCTTCTACACATACATAACCATGGTGCAGGTGACCGGGGACTTCGAGTTGGCCGCAACCACCGCCCGGACAGTTGCGTTCACCAGCATCGTGTTCTTCGAGTTCCTCCTGGCTTACCAGTGCAGGAGCGAGACAAAGCACATCTTCCAGCTGGGCTGGGAGGGCATCACGGCCAACAAGATGCTCTTCGTCTCGGTTATGGTCGGCGTGGGCTTACAGTTCCTGATACTATATGTGCCGTTCCTAAACGAGGTGTTCTACGTGGTGCCTCTGACGCCGTTCCAGCTCTTCTACTGTTTCGCAGGCAGCCTCACGGCGTTCCTCGTACTGCCCCAGCGGCTGATCCCACGGCGGCAGTATGTAGAGCACAGAAAAGGGTAAATACGTGGTTTTTACCCCACACATTTTTATATATTTAGAGCCGATTATTGGCGGAACCAGTCGTATAATGGAGTGAATATGTGTGATGGTAGACGTATGGCTTATCGCGCCAGCATCATCGATAATCTCGATCCTGATCGGGCTATTCTTGTTCAAGTACGTGAACGACAAGGACGCCGGGACGGACCGGATGAAGCAGATCGCCGGATTGATCCAGGAGGGCTCCAGGTCGTTCCTGAAGACGGAGTACACGTACCTAGGCGTCTTCGTCGTCGTCATGGGCGTCATACTCTCCGCGGCCCTCGGACTCAAGATCGGTGTAACCTATGCATTCGGTACCATCCTGTCAGGCCTAGCCGGCATCATCGGGATGGAGATCGCCGTCAAGGCGAACGTCAGGACCGCGAACGCGGCAAAGAATGGAGGCCTCTCCGCGGCCTTCCCCATAGCTTTCCGAGGCGGAGCTGTCATGGGCCTCATGGTGGTCGGGCTCGCCCTTTTCGGCATCAGCCTCATCTACTGGCTCACGAAGGACCCTGAGATCGTCCTCGGCATGAGCATCGGCGCCAGCACACTCACGCTCTTCATGAAGGCCGGCGGCGGCATCTACACCAAGACCGCTGACATCGCCGCGGACCTCGTCGGCAAGGTCGAGCTCAGCATCCCCGAGGACGATCCCCGTAACCCCGCCGTCATCGCGGACAACGTGGGCGACAACGTGGGCGACTGCGCCGGCTCGGGGGCGGACCTATTCGACTCCTATGTGGCGGCCATCATGGCCGCCATGATCCTGGGCGGAGCGTTACCGATCCAGTACCTTGAGGTCGTGCCACTGGTCTACGCGGGCCTAGGCATACTGGCGTCCATCTTGGGCATCGCTATCGTCAGGGTGGAAAAGGGCGGTGACCCGGGTAAGGCGCTCAACATGGGTACCTACGTTACGGCCATCGCCTTCGCCGCGCTAACCTACGGCGCGACGATGATGCTCGGCTACGATATGAAGATCTGGTACTGCAACATAGTCGGGTTGGCTGCCGGAACCGTAATCGGCATGACAAGTGACTACTATACTTCCATCAATAAGCCGCCCGCCAAGAAGACCGCCGAGGCGAGCCAGACGGGCGCGGCCATCAGCATTTTGACGGGCTTCAGCTACGGCCTCATCAGCTGCTTCCCGGCCTTCCTCGGGATAGGCGTCGGGTCAGCCATCGCGTACTCCTTCTACGGGGTCTACGGCGTCGGGATCGCGGCCGTCGGGATGCTCAGCATCGCCGGCATCATCATCGCCGGCGACGCCTACGGTCCGATTGGCGACAACTCGAAGGGCATCGCTGAGATGGCCGAGCTCGGCGAGGAGGTCGTGGCCATCACCGACGAGATCGACGCCGCGGGCAACACCACCAAGGCGATCACGAAGGGGTTCGCCATAGGCGCGGCCGGCCTCACGGCGCTAGCCCTGCTGGCGTCCTACCAGGAGATAGTGAAGAGGCTCGTAGGTACCACTGTGGTGTTCGACCTCATGGACCCTCTGGTCATGATGGGGGTCTTCATCGGCATGAGTGTCCCCGTCATATTCTCGGCCATGATCATCTTGGCCGTCTCGAAGAACGCGTACAGGATGATCGAGGAGATTCGCCGCCAGTTCAGGGAGATCCCCGGCCTCATGGAGGGCACCGGTACGCCGGAGTACGGTAAGTGCATCAACATCGCCACCAAGGGAGCGTTGACGGAGCTGCTGCCGCTGATCGTGTTCAGCATCATGGCGACCCTCATCGTGGGCTTCGTCGCCGGCATCAAGGCGCTGGCGGGCTACCTGAGCGGAGCCATATTCAGCGGCTTCTTCCTCGCCATACTCATGGCGAACGCTGGGGGCCTCTGGGACAACGCCAAGAAGTACGTGGAGTCGGGCTACTTCGGAGGCAAGGGCAGCGAAGCCCACAAGGCGGCGGTCATCGGCGACACGGTGGGCGACCCGTTCAAGGACACTGCGGGGCCGTCGCTGAACACGCTGGTGACGGTTATCAGCCAGATCGCGTCGCTGTTCGCGCCTCTCTTCATCGCGTACGCGCTGCTGGGCCTCTAGGGGCCCTGCTCAGCCCTCCTTTTTTGAAGTGTCTTCCCTGTCTATACCTTTATTAGTTTGAACCATTTTACTTTGATAGCCAATCGAGGAGAACATCAATGTACAGGCATCTCAGGGAGGCGTGGAAGCGGCCCAAGGACAGCTACGTAAACGACGTCATGAGGCAGAGGGTCATCGTCTGGCGGAAGCAGCTTTCCACCCTCAGGATCGATAAGCCGACGAGGCTGGACAGGGCTCGTAGCGTGGGCTACAAGGCGAAGAAGGGGTTCGTCGTTGTGCGTACACGTGTCCGGAGGGGCGGCCGGCGGAAGATCAGGCCTGTGCTTGGGCGTAGGCAGAAGCGTATGGGTGTCACGAAGTATACTCCGGCGAAGAGTAAGAGGCTCATCGCGGAGGAGAGGGCTGCGCGGAAGTACCCGAACCTCGAGGTGCTGAACAGCTACTGGGTGTGGCAGGACGGCCAGTACAAGTGGTTCGAGATCATCTTGGTTGACCCTAGCCACCCTGCGATCAAGTCGGATAAGGACGTCGGCTGGGTAGCCGGCAAGAACTAGCCGCGATTATTTCGTTTTCTTATGACCTGCTGCAGGTCAGATCGGAAAAAAAATTTAGTCGTATGTTTGTCTGGCGTAGCCGCCTTTCATGGGTTTGCGGTTCATGATGGATACGTCCCACTCCATCTTGAAGACGAGACGGATGTAGTTGAGGAGCCCCATCTTCTTGATTCTGCGGACGCTGTAGTGAATCACCATGTCGTCGAGTAGCTTGACTCTGCCTCTGTGTTTGATGCGTTTGTAGAGCTCGGTGTCGTCGGCGTAGGTGAGGGGGAGGTAGCCGCCAGCCTCGAGGAACGTGGCTCTTCTGAACGCCGAGTTGGCTCCGCAGAGGTGGTACTTGCCGAGGACGCTGAGGACGACGAGGAGGGCGTTGCTGAGCCGGAAGAGTGTCTCGTATGCGAGCTTCTCGGCTCCGGCTATCTCGCCCCAGTCGCCGGGGTCCAGGAACCCCGTGACCGCGATGACGTCGTCGTCCTTGAACCCCTTCAGCGTGGCTTCCAGCCATCCCGGGTATGGCTGGCAGTCGGCGTCTGTGGTGGTGACGATGTCGGCCTCGGCTATTTGGAAGCCGTCGTTTCTGGCTCCTCCGACTCCCTCGCTGGTCTGGGTGATGACCTTGTCGGCGAGTGTCTCGGCGATCTCCCGTGTACTGTCCTTGCTGTCTCCGTCCACGACTATTATCTCGATGTTTTCTCGGGGGATGGTCTGGCTGTGCAGCGAGGTGAGGCACTTCTCGATGTTCTTCTCCTCGTTGTATGTGGGGACGACGACGCTTATCAGCGGCCTAGGGCTTCGGCTGCTCGTCTCCCTGATTGTATCGCCTTGTCCATGTTGTAGTACTCCCACTCGCCGAACCTTCCTATGGGTGTGATGCGGTTACCTTTGAGGTACCTGTGTATAATGTTAACGTTTTTCCTGTGGTCGAGGTCGTAGATGACGTAGGCGTACTTGAAGTCGGCCGCCGTGCAGGTCTCCACCTCGTCGTCGGCGTCGATGAGGCCGGCCTTCACCAGGTCCTCTAGCACGCGTATCTTGGTCTCCTCGACGTCCACCCGGTCCCTGTATGTCACCTCGACGAGGATGCTGCTTCTCCCCTCCGGCGTCGTCTGTGGGCTGAAGTTCATGGGGAAGCTGATCCTGTTGAACACGAGGTCTTCCTCGGGGAAGTAGAGCCAGTGCTTGTCTGTGATCCGTGGCCGTTTGACTCCCACCATGACGCAGACTATGGAGTTGTGCACCAGCCTCTCCGCTGCCCTATGCACCTCCTCCGGTGTGTCGTCGATCATCTTGACGACCTCGGGGAGCGGCAGCGACGAGAGGACGTGATCTGACTCGACTACTCTCCGTCTGCCGTCCTTCATGTAGACTACCTTGACCCCGTCTCCGTGGGGCTTCAGCTCGGTGGCCGTGGAGCCCAGCGAGACGTTCAGGCCCTTGGATAGCTGGGTGGCGAGGGCCCCGATGCCGCCGCGTTTCGGGTACCAGAAGACGGCGTTGGGGCCGAAGTCCTTGTCCTGTCTCCCCTCGGCCCCCTTCCTCATCTCCTCGACGCCGGGGGAGGGGACGCGGCCCGCGATCCAGTCCGTGTTCATCTCCTCGAGGGGGTGCTTCCATGTCTTCTGGTTGTAGGGCACCATGTAGTGCCTGGCGATCCCGTCGCCGAAGGTGGAGTGTATCCACTCCATGAAGTTATGGGGCTCAGATGGTCTCCGGTCTATGACGCCCTGGATGCACTCGTCTATGACGTGCCTAGGCAGGGGGCTCAGGTTGGCCTCGAAGGGGTACTTGACATAGGTGTTCATCATGTAGATGTAGGCTCTGCGCTCATGGGTGTGGAGGTTGTCGCCGAGTAGGCTGAAGAAGAGGTTCCTGGTGTACTCGTCCCGTGTGAAGAGGATGTGGGGGGCGTAGTCGAAGACGTAGCCGTCCATGTTCACGCTTCTGCAGAGGCCGCCTACCTCCCGCTCCTTCTCGAGGACCATGTAGCCGTCCTTCAGATGGTATGCCGCGCTCAGCCCCGAGAGCCCTGCGCCGAGTATGGATATCATGGTGGTCAACCGAAGAACCTGATGAGCTTCTCGGCCACTATGGTGCTGTTGCCCAGCTGGGCCTCGACGCTGCCTGCGCCGATGTGGGGGGTGCAAACCACGTTGGCGCGCCTGACAAGCTCGGGGTCGGGGCTAGGCTCTGACTCGAAGACGTCGAGCGCCGCCCCGGCGACCTTGCCTGAGTCTAGGGCGGCCTTGAGGGCGGCCTCGTCGATGATGCCTCCCCTGGCGGCGTTGACGACGTAGACGCCATCTTTCATGAGCCCTATCTCCTTCTCCCCGATGATGTGGTGTGTCTCCGGGCTTCCGGGGAGGTGGAGGCTGACGATGTCGCTCACCTTTAGGAGCTCCTTAAACTCCATCCACCTTATGCCTATCTCTACCTCGGCGTCGGGTTTCCGGGTCCTTGACCAGTAGACCACATCGGCGTCGAATGCCTTAACGCGCCTGGCTGTGGCGGCGCCGATGCGGCCGAGCCCTATGATTCCAACCTTCTTCCCAGCAAGCTCGATGCCTTTGAGCCTGTTCTTCTCCCATTTGCCTTGCTTCATCGTGGAGTCGGCGACTGTGATGTGTCTAGCCATGCAGAGTATGAGGCCTATGACGAGTTCGGCGACGGCGTTGCAGGGCGCCTCGGGGCTGTTGAACACCTCTACTCCCTTCTCCTTGGCGTACCCTGTGTCGATGTTGTCGAGGCCGACGCCGGCGCGTGCTATGGCCTTGAGGCTTGTGGCCTTCTCCAGCACCTCCGCTGTGAGCTTGGTGCGGCTCCTCACGACTATGGCGTCGTAACCTCCGATGACCTTCTTGAGCTCCTCGGCGCTTATGTCGGTCCTCAGGTCCACCGTGAGGCCGGCTTCCATGAGCATCTTGACCCCCTCGTCGGCGATGGGGTCCGATATGAGTACTTTGACCATGGTTTCACCTATCTTCGGCCCTTGGCCGACACTATCTGGATCACATCGTTGTTCTCTAGGATATAGGTGTCGCCGAGGCGTTTCTTGGTGCGGGCGTCGACGGCGTAGATGAAGCCCTCGGCGAGCTCGGTGTGTATCTCCGATGCGAACTGTTTGGCGGTGGTTCCCCTCGGGACGAGGAAGCAGTCGGGGAGCACCTGGCCCCCGTGGTTGGTGAGCTTCTCGGCGTCCTCGACGGGGTAGACGGTAATCATGTCGAGGAGGCTGAAGAACGCCTGGTTGATGGCGTCCTGGAGGCCGGTGCCTCCCCACTTGTCGAAGACCTTCTCCTTTACCCTGTCGAGGGCTCTGCGCTGCCCGTCGGTCAGCTTCTCGGGGGACGTGACCTTGAACTCGGGGTCGCCGGGGGTGTACTGGACGAGCCCAGCCTCGGCGGCGCGTCTGAGGGCCAGCTCGGCCTCGGCGCAGGTGGGTACGACCCTGTAACCCGCCTCATTCATTCGCTCGATGTTCTGTTCGGCTCCGTCCCTGTCGGCCTTGTTGGCGGCGACTATGAGGGGCTTGCTCACCTTGCGGAGCTGGGTGGTGAAGCGGTTGAACTCGTCGTCCGTCCAGCCTCCGGTGTTGAAGCCGTCGAGCCCCACCTCCTGCGTGGCCTGGGTTACCTGGTTGCGGCTGATCCCGAGGCCGGTGAGCCGTTCGTCCAGGTGTCTGCTTATGTGCTCTTTCTTGCTCTGGGCGGTTCGGCTGACCTTGTCCCAGTCCTTCCTTATGAGGGCGCTTAGCCAGAGGTCGAACTCCTCCTCGAACATCTTCACGTCGTCTATGGGGTCGTTGGTCATGGGTTCGACGGGCTGGCCGTTGAGGTCGGTGGCTCCGCTGGCGTCCGCCACGACGATTAGTGCGTCCGCGCGGCGCACCTCGTCGAGGAACTGGTTGCCGAGGCCCCTGCCCTGGTGGGCGCCGGGGATGAGGCCTGGGGTGTCGATGAGGTCGACGGGGATGAGGCGTACGCCGTCGACGCATGCGCTGTTGACGGGGTTGTCCTGGACGCCGAGCTCGCGGCAGACGCAGGGGGCTCGGATGTATCCGACGCCTCTGTCCGCCTTGACGGTTGTGAAGGGGAAGCCGGCGATGTCCACGGGTTTGAGGGTGGCGGCGCCGAAGAAGGTGCTCTTGCCTACGTTGGCTTTGCCGACGAGCCCCACCATCTTTGCCATTGCTTCTCATGTGTTCTGTGGGGTTGGAGCGCATAAGGTTATCCACTTTGCTCCGGGAGGCCTGTAATTGGGGGAACATCGTTTTGGGTGGGGGATTTGTTCCATGTAACAAGGAATAACTGAATTTTAATACATACATGCCAGGTTGTACGCTCCGATAGTTCTGTGTGGCCAAGAACCTACATATAAAATAACCAATAAAAGGGAAGAATAGCTAAAAAACATTAACTTGGCCCGCGGAAAAACGCTTATAACAAGTAACCAATTATAAGGGAAAAGTCAACTCGTCGCCGAAAAAAACGCTTATAGTAAGTAACCAACTATAAGGGAAAACCAAAGTCGTCGCCCGCTCACCACGATAAACGCTCCCGCCGGTGACCCCACACTCTTCCCCGAGGCCTCCCCCCCCCGCACCTCCACTTCATGGAAGGTTAGAACCCCACTCCCCACATATAGACGAGACTTCATGGTTCCATTAACCAAAGTCATATTGAAAATTTCAACATCCTTGTCACCCGAAACAAACGAGCCCCAGAAAACCCTTGTCTTAAGGATGGTAGCGGGGGGTAGATTTGAACTACCGACCTTGGGGTTATGAGCCCCACGGGCTAACCTGGCTGCCCTACCCCGCTCCGTCCCAAACAGACAATCTATACGCTTATAAACCCATTGCGAAACCAGACAAACACAGAAATGAGCCGCACAAGCCACCACAACATCGCCCAGCAACGAATACGCATACTCTACAGGCAAGCCAAACACGTCTACCCCAGAGACCCCGAGCTCAGCAGACGCTACACGCGGCTCCTCAAACGCATATCCGAGAGGACACGCACCAGGCCCCCCACGGAGATAAGGCGAGGCATCTGCAGAAACTGCGACACAGTCCTCATACAGGGCGTCAACAGCCACACCCGGGTAAGGCAGCGCCGCGAGCCCCACGTAGCCGTCACCTGCCACACATGCGGCCACGTACACCGGATCCCCATCAGGGGCAGGCGGCCTTGACCCTCACCCTCGTCAGCATAGGCCTCAGCAGCCACATGGACCTCAGCCTCAGAGCCATAGAAGCCGCAAGGCACGCCGACACAGTCTACGCCGAGACCTACACCATGAAGCTAGACACCACGCCGCAGCAGCTCAGCGAGACCATAGGCAGACCCGTCCAGCCCCTCTCCCGGGGGCTGATGGAGGAGGAAGCGGATAAGCTGCTCAGGGAAGCCGAGAATGGAGACGTGGCGATCCTGGTCGGCGGCGACGCCCTCACCGCCACCACCCACATCAGCCTCGTCATAGACGCCGCCAGGCGCGGCGTACCCGTCAAGATCGTCCACGGCTGCAGCATAATCACCGCCGTAGCCGAGACGGGCCTCAGCCTCTACAAGTTCGGCCGCACAGTCACCGTGCCCCTCCCCAAGAAGGGGCCCGTGGACACGGTCATACGCACCCTCCGAGACAACAGGGAGCAAGGCCTCCACACCCTCATCCTGCTGGACCTCGACGAGCCCAGGCGGCGGTACCTCACAGTCAAACAGGCCATAAAGCGGCTGGAGGAGACAGGCGAGTTCAACATGGACACGCTCCTCGTCGCCGTCGCCCGCCTCGGCTCAGAGAACCAGGTCATCAGAGCCGACACAGCCGAGAACCTCAAGGCCCACGACTTCGGCGACGCGCCTCACGCCATCGTCGCCCCGGGGCGGCTCCACTTCATGGAGGAGGAGGCGTTGAAGGTGCTGGCGGGCTGCCCACCTGAGCTGCTCACCGGCAGGAAGGTCCAAGGCGAGGCGGACAGGCTCATCGAGAAGTACAGCGTGGGATGCCGAAGGGTCCTGGGGGAACTCAAACCTAACCCGCTGCCAAAGACGATAAACAAGGCTCAGGTCGATGAGATGCTCGACCACGCAAACAGATACCTGGACGACGCCGAGTACTACTGGGGCGAGAACAACCCCGTGGCGCTGACCAGCGTCGCCTACGCCGAGGGCGTCCTGGACGCCCTAAAGCTTTTAGGGTTAGTCGAGTTCGAGTGGTGAAGATGATGAAGGTACTGGCCGCCGGGGTCTTCGACCTGCTCCACTACGGGCACATAAGGTACCTGGAGGAGGCCAAGAAGCTGGGCGGCCCAGACGCCGAGCTCATCGTCATAGTCGCGCGCGACGAGACGGTGCGCCGCCTCAAGGGAAGCGACCCCGTCATACCGGAGGACCAGCGCCGCGCCGTCATAGAGGCCCTCAAGGTCGTGGACGAGGCCCTCCTCGGGTTCGAGGACCTGGACCTCGACAGGGTCATACAGCAGGTGAAGCCCGACATCGTCGCGGTGGGCCACGACCAGGACGCCATCAGGCGCCAGGTCGAGAAGATAAAGAAGGCCCGCGAACTCAGCATAGAGATACTCACCGTGGGCCGCTTCGGTGAGAGAGACCTGGACAGCAGCAGCAAGATCAAGAGACGGATCGTCGAAGGGGCACGAACGAGAGCCTGACCTCGTCGCCGTCGGCGAGCCCCAGCTTGCGCCTCAGGTAGATGGGGGATATTATCTCCATGACGTTGTAGTCGTGTATGCTCCTCTCGGCGACGATGAGGGCGCCCTCCACCTCGTCGTTGATGGTCACGGGGTAGCAGTTGGCGGAGCCGAACGCCCGCTCCCCGTCCTTGAAGCCCTCCAGATGTACGCCGGGGCCGCTCTCCAGCCGCCGCCTCTTCTCGAAGTCGTCCTGCCTTATCCTGACGTTCAAGGTGCCGGGGAAGGGCTCGAACCCCAGCTTCTCCGCTATCTGGCGCCTGTACCCGTCCTTGCTTATGTAGTAGGCGCCCTCGAAGAGCCCCGAGACCACGGTGCCCATGAACTCGATGGTAGTCGCCTCCTTGCCTTCCAGGTGCCACTTGAGCTCCTGCAGCACCTTGTCCAGCTCCGCTATCCCCTCAACAGTTATGCTGATCCTGCTCCCCCCGGGCTCGATCCTCCTGTGTATGAGCCCCATCTTTTCCAGAATCTTGAGGTGCCTAGACGCAGACTGCTGGCTCCCCCCCAATATCTTCGAGAGGTCCGTCGTGGAGAGCTTGACGGCGTTCTTCGACGCGCCCAGCCTAAGCAAAGTATAGAGAGTGAACCAGAGGTGGGGCTTCAACTCTTCCAAAGGTGTTCAGAAAATGGGTAGGGGAGTCGTATTTAACTCTTTTTTTGGTAGCCTAGCCTTTGGCCACCGCGATGGGGACGCTGACCATGACCTTCTCGGCGAGACCCACTCTATGGCTCACGTCGGCTACCCTGTGGACGTCCTTGTAGCTGTCGGGGCTCTCCTCCTCCAGTATCCTCCCGCTAGCCGCCTTCACAACTATACCCTTGCGCTTCAGGTCGTTGATGATGTCGCTGGCCCTGAACCGCCTCCTGGCGCCGGTCCGTGACATAACTCGGCCGGCTCCGTGGGCTGTGCTCGCGAAGCTGAGCCCCTCGCCGCGCTCCGTCCCCTTCAGCAGGTAGCTCGCGGTGCCCATGGTGCCGACGAGGAGCACCGGCTGCCCTATGGCCCGGTAGTCCTGGGGCAGCCCCTTCCTGCCAGGGCCGAACGCCCTGGCGGCGCCCTTCCTGTGGACCATAGCTTGTATCCGTCTCCCGTCGACCTCGTGCTCCTCCTTCTTCGCCGTGTTGTGTGTCATCCCGTAGATCAGCTCCATCCCCATGTCCTCGGCGCTACGCTTGAACACGTCCTCGAAGGCCTGACGGACCTGGTGCATGATTATGTGGCGGTTGATGAACGCCCAGTTGACGGCGCAGCACATGGCCTCGTAGTAGTCCTCGGCCTCCTTGCTCTTCAGCGGCGCGCAGACCAGCTC
>DATKWN010000049.1:0-5348 GCA_035529515.1 Candidatus Krumholzibacteriaceae bacterium
GGGCCGCGAGGGGGAGATTCTGGACGTCACCGTGTCCGAGGTGGCGTCGGATCGGATGGTTAGGGCCCGCTGATATTCGCTATGTTTTAAAGAGAGGGTTTAGAGTTATGTTAGGGTCGAAGAGAAATGGCAGATGCTTCCAGCTCATATAACTTGAACCAGGAGGGACCGGTGTACGAGTGCGTGCGCTGCGAGCGGCGGGTCTCCCACAGTGACCTCCAGAGGTACATCAGCTTCAGGTGCCCCATCTGCGGGTACAGGATATTCCGCAAGGTGAGGGCGCAGGTCGTCAAGAGGGTGAAGGCGAGGTAGCGATGGCGAGCCTGGAGAAAGCGAAGACCCTGGAGGAGAAGAGGGCCGCCCTCATCATAAAGTACAGGAAGTTAAAAGTCGACAGCGCCGAGAAGGACGATGATAAGATCGTCTATCGCATGAGCAGGGGCGACGAGAAGTACCTAATGCACGTGCTGCTGGGGAAGAAGACCATAGGCATCGCCTACATACGTGAACTCAGGGACAAGGTGGACGCCGAGGAGGTGACCGGCGGCATCATCGTCGGCGACGGCAAGTACACCTACTCCGCTAGGAGCTCCGCGCCCGAGATGAGCATAGAGCTGATCCCGCCGACGCTGCCCATCTTCGACATCTTCGAGCACGACCTGGTGCCCCTCCACGAGGTGGTGTCGCAGGAGGAGAGGAAGGAGCTGTCGGTGAGGTACCACGCGGAGCCTTACCAGTTCCCGTGGATAAAGAGCGTTGACCCCATCGCGATCATCCTGGGGGCCAAGCCGGGCGACGTCTTACGGATCACGCAGAAGAGCGAGACCGCCGGGAAGTACGAAACCTACAGGTACGTGGTCTAGTCCACCTTTCCTTCCCTGAGCTCGCTCAGGATGACCATGGCCTCCCCGAGGGGCGTGTCAAGCCTGTGGCTGATCTCCTCGGCGGATATGTCCGGCTTCTCGGGCAGCATCTCGTCCCTGACGTACGCCTTGTGGGCGTTGTAGAGGGGCAGCCTCTGCGCCGTCTCCGCCAGTATGAGCCACACGGGGTTCTTCTTGGGGTCCTCCAGGGGCGTCACCCTTGCCTGATCTTGTCGTACATCTTGTCGAAGGTCCATCGGAGGCTGCTGTTTATCTCCCTGAGACGCCTCTCTCCGCCGTAGTTCCTGACGTGCAGCTCCCTGAGCACGCCGTCCTCCTCCTTGACCTCGTACTCCAGGATCTCGCTCTGATCTATCTCGCCGTTGGCGGCGCGCTCACTGTCGGTGGAGCTCATGTTAGCCAGCACCCTCTCCACGAGGAAGCTCTGGAATGGCGGTATGTCAGTCTTGAACTCGTACTCGGGCTGAGGCTCGAAGAGCAGGTCCTTTCCCTCGACGTTCATCCTGCCGAGGACGGCGCCGTCCTTGCTGGTGATGGACATGCCTTCCTCGAAGCTCTCAGGCTGCAGCGTCTCCGTGCGCGGCTTAGGCTGCGGGGCGTCCTTGGGGGCGGTGGGCGTCCTGAACCCCGTCGCCACGATCATGTTGTCTATCGCAGCCATGGCCGCCCTGAGGTCCGCCGCCTCGGCCTCAAGCTCAGCCATCCTCTGCTCCATGGTCTCCTTGAACTGAAGCAGCCTCTTGGTCTCCTGCTCCTTACTCAAACCGGTGCCCCCTGCCTCTCATATTCAACTCTCCATGCAGGGATTTAAAGAGGTAACGCGCACACTCAAAGTGAAGACGATGTTAGGCAAGGGATTCGTCGACAGGTACGTGGAGATCAGCCGTGAGAAGGACAGCTTCCTCTGCGTCGGCATCGACCCGACGACGAGGGACATCAGGCAGAGGTACGTGGTTCCCCCGCCGCTCATAGAGTCCAGGGGCAGCAGGGAGGGAATCAAGGAGTTCTCCCTCAACGTCATCGACGCCGTCACCCCCTACGCGCCGGTGATAAAGCCCAACGCCCAGTTCCTGGTCTACGCCCTCTGCTTCGACGACCTCAAAGAGATCGTGGATAAGATCCATGAGGGCGGCAGCCTGGCCCTCCTCGACATCAAGCTATCCGACATAGGCACAACGATGGACGCCGGCCTCCACTGGATAGACCGTCTGGGCTTCGACGCCGTGACCTTCAGCCCCTTCCCAGGCTACGAGAACGGCGTCGACGCCGTCTACAGGTGGGCCCGGGAGAGGGACAAGGGGATATTCGCCCTCTGCCGCATGAGCAACCCGGGCACCCACGACTACCAGTCCCGGCTTATGGACGGGGAGCCTTTCTACGTCCGCCTCGCCCGGGACGCACACACGCACGGCAGCAACGGCTACGTCGTGGGCTGCACCGCCTCGGAGGAGCTCGGCGTAGTCAGGAAGATCATCGGCGAGGAGTGCCTCATCCTGGCGCCCGGCCTAGGGGCTCAGGGAGGCGACCCCTTGACGGCGCTGAGGCTCGGCGCCAACGGCGAGGGGGAGCGGCTCATAGTCTCGTCGTCCCGGTCGATCAACTTCGCTTACGAGTCCCTGGGCTGGGACTGGGCGAGGTACCCGGAGGCGGCCGCTAAGACGGCTGAGGAGAAGCGCGACGAGCTCAACGTCATCCGCAGAAGACTGGGGAAATGACTACCGTATAGATTTATAACGAGACCCCACCCACATAATGGGAGGTTCAAACGGTTGACCAATAAGATTTTTGAGGTCAGGTTCCACGGCCGAGGCGGCCAAGGCGCCTGGACGGCCTCGCTCCTCCTCGCCCAGGCGGGGCTCATGGAGGAGAAGAACATACAAAGTTTCCCCGCGTTCGGACCTGAGCGCGCCGGCGCCCCCATCACGGCTTTCACCAGGATCAGCGACGAGAAGATCCAGCTCCACTCGAGCATCTACGAGCCGGACGTCGTCGTGGTCTTGGACCCCACTCTTCTAGGGCCCGCCGTCTCGAAGGGCATCCAGAAAGGCACGAAGCTCATAGTCAACACCGACGAGTCGGCGGACGCCGTCAGGGAGAAGCTTGGCCTAGAGGACGTGGAGACCTGGACCGTGGACGCCACCACCCTCGCCCTGGACGTGCTGGGTAGGCCCATCACGAACACCGCTATGCTTGGGACCGTAGTCAAGGCCACGGACGTGGTGAAGCTGGAGAGCCTGTTCAAGGTAATTAAGACTCGTTTCGAGGGCAAGATAGGTGAGCTAAACGCGGATCTTGTGAAGAAGGCCTACGAGGAGGCGAAGATGGGATGAGCAAGGAACGTGCGTGGCAGGAGCTGCCCAAGGGTGCCGTGAGCTACAGGTCGAGCATGGAGTACAAGACGGGCGACTGGGGCGTGGACGCCCCCAGGATAGACCACGACAAGTGTGTGAAGTGTAACTTTTGTCACTTCTACTGCCCCGAGGGGTGCATCCACGTCGAGGAGGACGGGACCCCGTTGCCCGACCTTGATTACTGTAAGGGCTGCGGCGTCTGCGCAAAGGAGTGCCCGGCTAAGGCGATAGAGATGGTGAGGAAGTAATGGTTGAACATAAGCTTATGGGACTAAACGGCGACGAGGCGGTCGCCTACGCCACCAAACAGGTCAACCCCGACGTGGTTGCCGCGTACCCCATCACGCCCCAGACAATCATCGTGGAGCGTTTCAGCGAGTACGTCGCTGACGGGGAGGTGGACACCGAGTTCGTGGCTGTGGAGAGCGAGCACAGCGCCATGAGCTGCAGCGTGGGAGCCTCCGCGGCAGGCGCCAGGGCGTTCACCGCCACGGCGGCCAACGGCCTCGCCCTCATGTGGGAGATACTCTACATAGCGTCCAGCCTAAGGCTGCCCATAGTGATGGCCGTGGCCAACAGGGCGCTCAGCGGCCCCATCAACATCCATAACGACCACAGCGACTCCATGGGCGCCAGGGACAGCGGCTGGATACAGATCTACTGCGAGAACGCGCAGGAGGTCTACGACGCCAGCATCATGGCGTGGAGGGTAGCCGAGCACCTCAACGTGCAGCTACCCGTGATGGTGTGCCTCGACGGCTTCACCCTGAGCCACACCATGGAGAACGTCATGACGCTGCCCGACGAGACGGTCCAGAGGTTCGTCGGCGAGAGGCCGTTCATCGAGGTTGAGGGCCACCTCGGCAAGGGAGAGCTCAGGCTCAACCCCGAGATGCCCCTCACCATGGGGCCCCTCGACCTCCAGGACTTCTACTACGAGCACAAGATCCACCAAGTCGACGCCATGGAGCAGGCGCTGAAGTACATGAAGGACGTCGACGAGGAGTGGGCGAAGGTCAGCGGACGCAGCTGCCAGTACGTCGAGCCTTACCTGATGGAGGACGCCGAGGTCGCCCTCATAGGCATGGGCTCCATGATGGGCACCGTCCGCCACATGGTGGACGAGCTGCGCACGGAGGGCGTCAAGGCCGGCATGGTCAAGCTCAGGCTGTTCAGGCCGTTCCCCGTCGAGGCCCTCAAGAAGGCCGTCGGCAAGGTGCCTGTGCTGGGCGTCATGGAGAAGTGCATCAGCTTCGGCGCCCCGGCGAGCCCCCTCATGGAGGAGCTCATGACCTCGTACTACCACGACGCCGAGAAGCCGATGATGGCCAACTACGTGGTCGGCCTCGGAGGCAGGGACGTGAGCCCAGACGCGATCAGGGAGGCGTACAAGAGCATGGCCGACATCAAGAAGAAGGGCAAGGTGGACAAGCTATCCACCTACATAGGAGTGAGAGGTGCGTAACATGAGTAAGCTAACACTGAAGGAAGCAGCGCAGATAGAGGACACCCTGACCAGTGGCCACAGGCTATGCGCGGGCTGCGCCCACCCCATCATAGGCCGCATGATAATGAAGGCCGCCTCGGACAAGCCCACGATAGTCACCAACGCCACGGGCTGCCTCGAGGTGGCCACCACCATCTTCCCGTTCACAAGCTGGAACGTGCCCTGGCTCCACAACGCCTTCGAGAACGCGGCGGCCAACGCCAGCGGCATCGAGGCCACGTGGAAGGCCCACAGACGCAAGGGCAAAGGACCCCTCGCCAAGTACGAGGACATGAACATCATCGCCTTCGCAGGCGACGGAGGCACCTACGACATAGGCATCCAAGCCCTAAGCGGCGCCCTGGAGCGCGGCCACCACTTCACCTACGTGCTCATGGACAACGAGGCCTACATGAACACCGGAATCCAGCGGAGCGGCGGAACGCCGCTCGCCGCGAGCACAACCACCAGCCCGGCTGGCCGCGTGATCCCAGGCAAGACCCAGTGGAAGAAGCCCATCATGGACATAGTCGTCGCCCACGACATCCCCTACGCGGCGACGCTGAACCCGGCTTGGCCCCAGGACGTGCTGGACAAGTGCAGGAAGAACTTCAGCATCGAGGGGCC
>DATKWN010000050.1:0-14331 GCA_035529515.1 Candidatus Krumholzibacteriaceae bacterium
ATGGATGCTAGACTACAGCCCACACACCTTAAATCCGCCACGGAAGACGAGAACCCCATGAGGCTCAAGGTGGTGAAGCCCCACAAGGCGTCCTTCAGCTACAACGCCGTCTTCAAGAAAGGCGACAGGGTCAAGGTGGGACGCGAAGACCCCGAGATGCCCGGCTGGCACTGGTGCCAAAACCACGGGGGCGTATGGTCGTGGATACCGGAGGAGTACCTCAGCATCGACGGCGAGGAAGGAACCATAACCACGGATTACGACACCAGGGAGCTCACCGTCGAGCCGGGGGAGGTACTCGAGTACGTCACCGAGGTAAAGTACTGGACCCTCAGCAGAGACCAAGACAGGGAAGGCTGGATACCAACCCAGAACCTAGAGCCAACCCAATAAATAAACCGGGGCAGCGACGCATACCCAGACATGGAAGACTGCGAGCAGCTAAACCTCCGCCGCCTCGAAGGCAACTACCTCAAGTTCATCGTGGAGAACCACGCCGAGCTCAGCCTCCTGGAACACGTCGAGAAGTGCATCACGTGCAGGGAACAAATCAAGAAACTCGCAGAGACCGGCGGCCACTCACCCGACTTCGGCAACCTCTTCCAGAGAGAAGCAGACGACCCGGTGGCGCCCCAGTTCACCGACCACAGCGACCCCGAGGACTTCATAGACGCCCGCATCAAGTGGAGGAAAAACAGGCTCACGCACCTCAACGAGAGCGCGGAGGCCGAGCTGGAGGACCTCCGGAGAAGGATCAGCCCCTAAGGCCCAGCTTCTTCTCCAGGCCCTCGATGGCTAGCTGGTAGTCGCTCCACATCCTGCCCCCCGACACGCCGCCGTCGACCACCAACGCGTGGCCGTTGACGAAGCTGGAGTCGTCGCTCGCCAACCAGAGAGCCGCTTTAGCGACGTCGTCCGGATGCCCCGGCCGTCTTATAGGCTGGGCCTCCCTGAACGCCTCGGCTATCACATCTAGCTTGCCGTCGGCCTCCCCGAGGGGCACCCCCCTCGCACGGGCGATCATGGGGGTGGGTATGAACCCCGGGAGAACACAGTTCACCCTCACGTTGTCCTCGCCCAGCTCCATGGCCACCGACCTCGTGAGCTGCACCACCCCAGCCTTGGCGGCGCTGTAGACATGGTTCCCGTAGCCGGTTCTCACGGCGGCGACGCTCGCGGTGTTGATGATGCTGCCGCCCCCCTGGGCCCGCATCACCGGCGCGGCGTGCTTTATGCCGAGGAAGACGCCCCTGAGCAGCACGGCGACCGTCCTGTCGAACGCCTCCACCGTGACGGACTCGATGGGGCCCACCGCCCCCGCGATCCCTGCGTTGTTAAACATACAGTCGAGACGACCGAACACGTCGACAGCGTGGGAGACCGCGGCCTCGACGTCGGCCTCCAAGGTCACGTCCGTGTGTACATACTCTGCGCCCAGCTCGGACGCCAGCCTCCCGCCCCTCTCATCCTGAATGTCGGCGACAACTACCTCTGCTCCCTCGGCGGCGAAGAGCCTAACAGAAGCCTCCCCGATACCCGAGGCGCCACCGGTTATCACCGCCACCTTGTCGTCAAGCCTACCCATGGCACACCGTGGAATACTTGGCAAAACAAGAATAAAACAGAGATGAAAAAAGAGGCTACTCCTCGGGGTGCAGCTCCACGACCAGCCAGGCCTCGACGCATATCCAGCCAGGGTGGTGAACCGGCAGCGCCGCCCGCGCAGGCCTGCCCTCGTAGTCGCCCCATATCTCGACGAGGAGATCAGTGAACCCGTTGAGCACCTTAGGCTGATCCATGAAGCCCTCCGCGCTGTTCACGAAGCCGACGACCTGGAGCACCTGCTTGATCCTGTTGAGGCTGCCCAGCTGCTTCTTGAGCTGAGCCAGGCAGTTCATCGCGGTCTCCCGCGCACCCTGGTAGCCCTCCTCGATGGTGAGGTCCTTGCCAACCATGCCACGTTTTGTGGTGTTGAAGGGCCCCTGGCCGCAGCTGAAGGCGATGTTGCCAGCCCACTTGGCTCCGATGTAGTTGCCCTTGGGCGCCGGGGCCTCCGGGAGCTCGATGCCGAGCTCCTTGATTCTCTCTTCGACGTTCATACAGGAAATAGAGGAGGCTGCACGATATAGACTTTCGGACACCGTTGTGCAAGAAGCTGCTTAAATAGAGGCATGGAAAATGCAACACAATGACTCAGGGAAGGCTTGGCGCGCTCCTGGAGGCGCTCCTCGTGACGTTCCTCTGGTCGACCAGCTACATACTCACCAAGATCGGGCTAACAGAGATCAGCCCCCTCGTGCTTGTCTCCCTCCGCTACGTCGTCGCGTCCCTCGTCCTCGTCCCGGCGGCTGTGCTGCGAGGCGAACACAGGGCTCTAGACGGGCGAGCCGCCCTTAAACTGGTGTTCCTGGGCATAACAGGCTACTCCGTCGCGCAGGGACTGCAGTGCGTCGGCCTATACCACCTCCCCGCGGTCACGGTGACGTTCATACTCAACTTCACCCCAGTCATCGTCCTCATCCTAGGACTCGTATTCCTGAAGACCACGCCGACCCTGCGGCAGGTATCTGGGATCGTCCTCGTGATCGCCGGCGCCTACATATACTTCGGCGGAGTCCCCGCCGACAGCCTCACCGGCGTGATCATGACCCTCGTCTCGGGGCTCGGGTGGGCCGCGTACCTAGTCGCCGGCCAAGCCTTCTTCAAGCCGGGAGAGATAGGCCCCCTGGGGTTATCGGCGTTCGCCATGGGCATAGGCACCGTCTTCATAGCCGGCTCGGCCTGGGTCTACGAGGGCTTTACCGCGCTTAGCCCCGGCGGCTGGGGGATAGTGATCTGGCTCGGGGTGGTGAACACCGCGGCCGCGTTCTTCCTGTGGAACCACGCTCTCCAGAGGGTGGAGGCCTTCGAGATCTCGATCCTACAGAACACGATGCTGATCCAGATAACCATACTATCCGTGATCTTCCTAGGCGAGACGCTTACCGCCATGAAGATGCTCGGGATGGCAGCCGTATTCGTCGGCGTCTTGATCGTGCAGCTCTCCGGCCTCAGAGGTGCGGGCAGAAGCTGAACTCACGGTTCTCCATCAACATGAAGCCTAATTCGGTGAGGCCGACGCGCCCATCAAGGAGCTCCACATAGTCCAACGCTTCAAGGTACTCGATGTCATCGCGCAGCCTCCCCGCGTCGATGAGATCCAGCGACCTCACGTCCTCTAGGTTCACCGTGCCTCCACCCGAAGCCCGGTGCCTGTAGAGCACCTCCATTATGATGCGCCTGTTTTCGTCGGCTGACTCTTCCACGGATATGGTTCACATCCGGCGGATTATAGGGTTTACCGATGCACAGCCACGCGGGCCTCAACAGAGTGAATAGTAGTGTCTTCTCCCTAGTTCAGCCGTTTCATCAGTGACTTGAAACAGAGAAAGGCGCAACCGGAGGATGGGAGTCTTTCGACTCCGGCGGCTTACCCGGGGAATAACACATCTCGAGGCCCTGCTCCGGCTGAACGTTCTTGAGTCGGAAACCTAGACCCTCGTAGAACTCCCTCAGCCTTCTACCCTTCTCGTCAACCTCCTCCGTATACAGACGGATTTCACCGTAGCCTTTCACGCTGCAGTGCTGTATGAGCAGCTTCACCAAGGATTTCCCTATCCCCTTTCCCTCATTTATGGCGACGACCTCGTCCAGGAAGAAGGTTGACGGGTCTAACTCGTACCCGTATAGCATCCCCACCAGCTCGCCTTCGGCATAGACGGTGAAGGCGGTGAAGCCCTTCCGCCGACTCTTTGACGCGATCTCTTCCTTACTGTACCAGAGCTCCTCCTTGAACGCTCTGTGGTCTACGGACTCGATTATTCCCATGGTAGCCTCATCCAGCGTGGTGCTTGCCTTCACCTCAACAGGCTTGCCCAGTCTCTCAGATAGAAAAACCTCGGCCTTCTTCAGGCCTTCAAACAGATGCGTGACGTCATCTTCCAAAGCAGGATCTTCCCCTCCATAACAGCGATGAACTAGGTGATGTAACTCGGCTTATCTTCGGAGGCGCGAGGCTTAATTGTGTTTGTGTCGAAGATGCCGTACCTCCGTAAGGCGGCCTGTATTACCTCCCTAACCATGTCGTCGTAGGTCTTACCCGCGGCCACCCACATCATCGGGTAGAAGCTCAGCTCGTCCTCCACAACATCGTAGTCGATGCCCGGCAGGGTATTCACCTCCAGGAAGTACAGCTCGCCATCCACGTCCAGCCTATAATCTAGCCTAGCCCAGTCGAGGCAGTTCAGCGCCTTGAAGCTGGCCTTGGCGTGGGCCTCGATGCGTCTCCTAAGCTCCTCGTCGATCTTCGCCGGGCACTTGTAGTTGCTGCTGTCGTCGAAGGCGCTCTTGGCCTTCTGGCCCAGAACCCTGCCCAGCTCAGGCGGGAAGCCGCTGAAGTCAATCTCCAGCACTGGCAGCACCGTCGGCTCCTCGTCGCCGAGGTAGTTGCCCACGAGGCCGACGCTGAACTCCCTGCCGTCGATGAACCTCTCCACGAGTATGGGCTGCCTGTAGGTCAGGTGCATCTCCTCGAGTTTCTCCCTGAAGGCACCCTCATCATTCACCACGTTATCCCAGTTGATCCCTATGCTGCTGCCTTCATGGCTCGGCTTCAGGATCAGAGGGAAACCAAGGCCATGCCGCATGGGCTCATCGGGGGCCGTGAATACCTGGAACGGCGCCGTCTTGAGGCCGTGGTACTCGAGGACCATCTTGGTGGTTGGCTTATCGAGGCCTATGGCGTTGGTCATTATCCCTGAGCCCACGTACGGGATGCCCAGCATCTCGCAGAAGGCTGGGACGTGGCTCTCCCTGCTCTCACCCCTCACGCCTTCGGCCCTGTTGAACACGATGTCTGGTTTTTGGAGCCTCAGGTTCTCGAAGCAGTCCTCGTCCGCCTCGATCTGCAGGTACTCCCAGCCCGCCCTCTCAATGGCGTTCCTGACGTGGTGGATGGTCTCCTCTGGCTCGAACTCGACGTTGAACTCGTCTTCTGCGACCCTCGTGTTGCAGCAGAAGGCCACCCGCAGCTTAGGGGACGTCGCTCAGAACCTCCTTGTAGATGCTCACCGCCTGGTCCCTGATGTGGCTGGGTAACGTTATGGCCTCATTGATCCCGAAGAAGGTCTTGTATAGCTCGTCCTCCCTGCCCTTGGCCTCGTCGAGGAACCTTTTCTCGAACTCCTCGACTAGTGGGCTCCTGTCGCCGTTCCTCCACGCCAGGTAGAAGGCGAAGAGCTGCTCGTCGCGGCCCCTGCCCGTGAGGGCATATGTGTTAACGTCGCTTCCGCCAAATAGGCTGAAGTATTCGCGGCAGTCTTCGGTGAGCATGTTGCGGTTCAGGCCCACCTCCTTGGGGTCGAAGCCGCTGGCCTTCACCAGCAGGTACATCTTGCTGCACACGCTGCAGTCCATGCACCATCGGTGGTCTCTGCCCGCCTCGGTCTCCACGAAGCAGCTCATATGGTACTTGGACACCTCGGGGTACCGCTTGTAGAGTGTGTAGACGACGGCGATGTCGTTCAGAGGCTCGATGACGCTCATGGTGCGCACGCCGCCTCCGCTGAGCTGCCTGGTGATGAGGTCGATCTGGGTGGTCCAGATGTGGCACTGGTCGTAGGCAGGGTAGCAGACGTAGCCCTCCCGGTCGTGGTAGTACTCGCCGCAGCTCTGCTCGTTGCCGAAGAGTATGTACCTGCTCTGGAACATGTGGGCGATGGGCAGGATCATCATGGCGTACTGGGTGGATTGTAGACCCCAGCCCAGCTCCGTCTTGCCTACGCCCAGCCTCATGCCGTCCCGGAAGTTGCCCATTGTGTGCTCTATCTTCTGAAGCTCCACGCCGAACTCCTTCATGAACTCCTTGGCCAGCTTGTCCTTGTGCTTCTCCTCGTAGAGGAGCACCGGCTCCACGATGTACGCCGTCTGGGGGTTCAGGCCCAGCTCGCGGCACACCGCCCATGTGAGGAGGCTGTCTTTCCCGAAGCTGAGGCTCACCACGCTGGAGTCCTCCCGGGTCTCGTCCTTGAAGGTGGGGAACTTTATCTCGTTGTCCTTGAACCTCGTCTTCAGGTTCATGAACTCCTTCAGGAGCTCCGACGTGCTCGTACCGTCCACATCGGCGCAGCTGGGCAAGTCCATGACGAGGTTCTGGAAGAACTGAGTCTGGAAGAACGGAGGCGAAGTGTTGAACTTGATCTCGTGCTTCCTGAAGGTCAGGGGGAGGTGGACAGTCTCGGCGTAGACCAGGTTGTCGAAGAGGACGTCCTTGGCCTCCTGCGGGTACGCCTGCCATATCTCATCTGGATAGTTCAGGACGTACTTGGAGCCACGGAATAGAATCTCAAAGCCATAAACTGTCTGCCTTGCATTTATGCTTAGACTATTCACTTAATCTTACCTTTTTACTTGATCCGATGGGTTTAAACCCGGGAAATAATGGTTCCTATTAAGTAGGGGCATGAAAAACAGGGTATGTTCACAGATAAATTTAAAGAAATGGGCATAGGGGACACCGTTTTTACTCGTTCCAGAAACATCGAAAAATTGCTAGATTTCAGTAAACTCTGGCTCAAGTTCGAGGGTGGGAACCCCACCGGAACCATGAAGGACAGAGCTGGCTACGCCACCCTCCACCTGGCCAAGGAGAAGGGGTACGACGAGATAGCCGTCGCCAGCTGCGGCAACTTCGGGGCCAGCATAGTTCACCTCAGCAAGTACTTCGAGATTAAGCCCCACGTATACATACCGGAGAAGTACCAGACGCCGCGGATCGCCGAGATGGAGGGACAGGGAGGCGTAATCCACAGAGCCCCCGGGACCTACGAGGAGCTGGTAGAGCTGAGTACACAGGAGGCAGGAGACAGCGGCTGGTACAACGGTAACCCGGGCACAAAGGAGAACACGGAGGTGAGCCTGAAGGCCTACGAGTCCATCTCCCGGGAGATCTTCGACGAGCTGAGTTACGCCCCGGACGCCGTGTCGGTCTCCACGAGCAACGGCACCTGCTTCAGCGGCATCCACCAAGGCTTCAAGAGGATGAGGCGACGGGGACTCACCGACAAGGTTCCGGTCATGGTCTGCGCGAGCACAGACGGGGGAAACCCAATAGTAACCAGTTACAACGAGGGTAGAAAGAGGATCAGGGACCTGGACCCCGAAGGCATCGTGGAGACCCCGGTGAACGAGCCCATCGTTAACTGGAGGAGCCTTGACGGACAGCACGCGTTGGAAGCTCTCTGGGACAGCGGCGGATACGCCGTAGGTTTAGGGGACAAGGTGCTCACTGCATTCAGTCAGCTGCTCTTGAGGGAGGAGGGGCTATCCGTGCTTCCAGCTTCCTCTGCGGCGCTGGCAGCGATGGCGGAGTACGTCAAGGAGAAAGCCAGACCGAAGGAGTCGACGTTCGTGGTGGTCTTGACCAGCAGGAATTATTACTAACGAGCAGTGTCTCGCGCACAAAGTAACAAAAACCGAGGTTTCCAGGGCCATGAAGCGCCGCTTGCCCATGGGAAAGACCCGATCCCCTGGGAGAAACCATATGGTGGCCGCCAGTTCCTCGGCTGACGTGCTCACCGGTTCGGCTCACACCCGGTGAACCACGGTGTTTACATCGGGTGAAACAGGGGTTCCGGTTTTGAAACACCGCGTCCACGGGGTTCCTTATGGTATACCTACGCCTTAGGTTCCCCCGGTCAAAAATGAAGACGAGAACCAAAACCCTCCTGGTGATGGCCCTCATCGTGGCCTCGGTCCTCACGGTAATGCCGGCGATGGCTGCCGCCGAGGACGACACCGCCCCCAAGCCCGAGGCTTTTGTTAATCGGGCCCAGCGCGTGCAGCGCTTCAAGCAGTCCCTGAAGGCTAGGGTACAGAACAGGCTGCAGTTGGCGGAGCCTATGCCCATTGACATCGACGACCTCAGTGAAGACGAGATCGATGACAGGATCAGCGCCGCAGAGAACGCCCCGACAGTAGAGGACGGCGACACAGCGAGCCCGCTTTGGATAGCCCGCACATACGGCTCCTCGTGGCCTCTAGGCGACGCGGACGTAGAGGAATCCAACCTGGCGACCACGGTAGGCACAGTGTTCGCGGCCACCAAGGTCAAGACGACGGAGTACGGCACAGTCTACGACATCGTCTGGGGCATCGTCGGCCACAACGGTGAACGCGTCGGCGTCAAGGGAGTAGCCGTCCTCGGCAGCGACGGCGTGTTCGTGATGAAGCTCCGAGGCGACGATCTGAGCCTCAGCGCCATCGGAAGGATAGGCAGAGCGCGACTCGGCGTAAGGCTGGCCATGAAAGGCTACATGAGCCACGACGAAGAGAATTACGGCTTCCACATGAAGGGCATAGCCCACCCCATCGGCTTCGGCTGGAGAAACCTCCAAACGCAGAGCGCAGAGGCCCTGACCCCAAGCACGAGTACCAAAGCAAGGCCCATGGCCTCATCTTCCTAAACCTCCTTCCTTTTTTCTCAATGCTTTTTTAGGCGACTCTCACCTTCTTCTGGTTCACCCGGTGAAGCAGATGGCTTGGAGAGAGAAATACGTCGGATGGTACAGGCTGGTAGAGGAGGAGCTCGGCGGGCTGGTTCCCAGCCCCAGCGAAAGAGAGATCATGGAGAACGTGTCCACTGAAGACGTATTGATTGTACCCCTGGGAGAGCCGAGCGTGGCCGACGGAAAGCCGCTCCCGAGCCTCCGCATGCGGCTAAGAGACCAGGGGCTGGAGCTGGCCATAGTCTACGAGTCCAAGAAGAGCGTCGAACACCTGGAGAACGTCTACAGGGAGACACACCGTGAGGAATATGAGAGGCTGTTTACCCTGCTCGGTGGGCTCCACGCCGGGTACGAGACCAAGCTATACAGTAGGAGCGGGGAAGGCTCCGACCCGGAGCTCACAAGAAGATATCTGAGCTCAAGGCTGGACGGGAAGGTTCTTAGAAGGCTTCTGGAGGAGGCCGACGAGCTGCGAAAAGGAGGGAGAAGGATAGTCAACAACCAGTCTGTATACGTCCAGCCACAGGCCACCGAGGTCCATCTGGCCTCGGTCAGCAATGCTCTGAACCAGGAGGCGTTCAGGGAGACACTGAGAGAGATAAAGCCGTTAATTGAGCTGCTATCGGGCATCAAGACCCAACGCGAGATAATCAGAGAGAGGCTGGGTAGGCCGAGAAAGGAGCGTAACGTCTACAGGGAGTTCGTCGACGCGCTAAACGAGGCAAAGACCCAGGGAATGATCTCGGCGGAGCGGCGCCGGGAACTCGATAAGCGCTGGAGGCAGTACGAGGACGAAAGAGACGAGCTCCTGAGAGAGGTGCGGGCTCTCCTCAGCCCACAGGGTCGGTAGTCCTCACCGTTTGATCGACCGGATACATACTCGCCTTGTGTCTATCCCTGATGAGCTGCGTGAGGATGCTATAGTCTCTGGGGTTATCGATCCAGCTCATCTATGTTCCATATACGACGTCCCGCGTCATGCCTACGAAGTTGTGCTTCTTGGCCTGCCACGTAGTCATGGGGTCGTTCCTGTACTTGCGGTTCGGGTTTTTAGCCCTGTACTTCTTCACAGTCTCCCTGATGAACCTGATTAACAGTGGATAGCTCTCGGGGTCCATTATCTTCTTGATGTAGCCGTTTACGTCCGAGAGCTCAGCCATCCTCTGGACTTCGTTGTACTCTCTAGTCGTGTAGAGGATGGTCGGTATCGGCTTTATGTTCTTGACTGCCTTGAAGATGTTCATCTCGTGCCTGTCGCCGACGATGTACTCCGAGACGACGCAGTCATAGTCGAAGTTCCTGATCCTCTGGACGGCCCTGATGGGGTCGGAGAGGGTGTCTATGTGCAGTCGGTTGTCAAGGTCCTCCAAGATGGGCTTAAGCATGACCAGCTGCATGGGGTCATCGTCTACTAACAGCACCCAGAGCTCTTCACGGCTCATAGAATCTTCGCTAGACAATGCGTCCCAGACGCGCCGACGTGAAACGCGATTATAATAGTTATCGACTGAGGATACACGACTTCAGTTTGAGTTGAAAAAAGCCACATGTGAAGCGTTGCCTCACTGGTTTACGAGAAATGGAGTGATTAAAACCCTACCGCCATAGACTCGAACCCGGTTAACATCGAGTAGACGCCGCCGTGGAGCAGACCATCCTCCATGTCCTTCACTACGGCTACTGGCCTGCCCCAGCTCTTTAGCTCAGGGTCGATCCAGTTGATGTCGTGACCCATTGATGTTAGTCGGTCCCTGACGGCGGCCGGGTAACGGGAGTCGAGGTACACGGTCCCCGTCTCCCGGGTTATCCTCGGGGCGTCCACGGCGTCCTGGGCCCCCATGCCGTAGTCGACGACGTGGTGGATGACCTGGGCGACGGAGACCTGTATGTTTCTGCCGCCGGGTGCGCCGAGCACCATGAAGGGCTCCCCCTCGTCGAGTAGCACGGTGGGGCAGACGTTCTGTATCCGCCTCTTCCGGCCGTCGATGCTGTTGGCGTGGCCCGGCTCCGGGTCGAGGCCGTACATGGCGTTGTTCATCACTATGCCGGTGCCGGGTACCACCACGCCGCAGCCGAAGGAGTTTACGAGTGTCTGGTTGACGCAGACCATGTTCCCGGCCTTGTCGGCTACGGCGAGGGCCGTCGTGCACTCCGGCTCATGAGGCCAAGGGTCCCCGAATTTCACGGCCCCGGCCCTCTCGTGGTCGATCCTCCCCCGGAGCTCGGTGGCGTACTCCTTAGAGACGAGCCCCTTGAGGGGTACTTCGACGAAGCCGGGGTCACCCATGTACTTAAACCTGTCAGCGAAGGCCAGGCCGACGCTCTCGGCGACGACGTGAAGGCGCTCCGGGCTCATGAAGCCCATGGAAGAGAAGTCGTAGCCCTCCATGATGTTGAGTATCTGCATCATCGTGGTCCCGGAGTGAGTCGGGTCGAACACCACGTCGAGGCCCCTGTAACTACCTGGATCGGGCGTGTTTATGATGGGCTCGTACATGGCCAGGTCCTCAAGGGTTACGAGGCCACCGCCCCTCTCCATCTCGCCCGCGATGGCCCCCGCTATCCATCCCTTGTAAAAGGCGTCGCGCCCCTCCATTGATATCGCCTCCAGGCACTTGGCGAGCTCCTCGTTCACGAGCACGTGGGGCTCCGCCATCCCGCGGAAGTAGGGCAGGTACGGGAACTGCCCCTCCCTTAGGTAGACCCGCCTCCACTCGTCGAACCCCCAGAACCCCTCCATGCGCCTGAAGATGTGGTCGGCGGTCCACCAGCCCACGGTGAAGCCCTCCCTCGCCACCTTGATGGCTGGCGCCATGACCTCCTCGAGGCTCATTGTGCCGTACCGCTCGAGGGCCTCCGTGAGGCCTGCGACGGTGCCAGGCGTGGTGCAGGCCTTGTGTCCGACGACGTTGGCGTCGTCTTTCACCTTACGCCAGCCCATCCACCCCGACTCAGCGGCCTCCTCCAGCTCATATATGTCCGGGGTGCAGTTCACGGACGGCCTGCCCACGTAATCCACTATGACGTTCTCACCAGACTCCAGGTGTATGGCCATGACTCCTTCCCCTCCTATGCCGTTCATGGCCGGCTCAACAACACAGTCCATGAAGGCCGCCGCGACGGCGGCGTCCACGGCGTTCCCGCCCTTCCGCATGACGCTGACGCCGGCCTCCCCTATGAATAGGTGCTTGGACGCCACCATCCCGTTCTCCGCGACGCAGTCGTGCCTCCCGGCGCCCACCCAGCGCCTCTCCTGATGGATGAACCCGTCAGAAACCATGAATGGGTAATGGGGCGAGACTATAAATAACCAGTGAAGCCCGCTGGGTAACCCTTGTATACTGGGAACGGGTTGATCAGGGTATGTCAGAGGATAAACTCGCCGAATTTCTTCAAAAGGGAAAAGACTGGGACAAGGTGAAGACCACGGTCCCAGGGGTCTTCGTCATGAGGATGCCTGGCAGCAAGAACAGGGAGCCGAGCCTATGTGTCGAGGTGAACCCGGTGGACGCCAGCGGTAGCCCCACGAAGCGCCGGGGCTTGATAATCCGCTCAGTTGAGGAGTACTTGGAGTTCAAGGATATACTGATGAACGAGAAGCTGGAGAGCCTCCTGGAGATGCTGGAGGACGTGAACCCAGAGACAGCGAAGCCGGGGAAGACCAGCAAAGACGTCATAGAGATCTGACCCAAAACCTATTCATAGACGAGCCACACTTTCTGTGAAGGTGCAAGGTTTGGAGAGCCTTAAACAGCTTTTATTCAGCCTAGTGGAGGTGGGGAGCCCCAGCGGCTTCGAGGAGCCCATGATGAGGAGGCTCGTAGAGGAGCTCAAGCCGCTCTGCGACGAGGTCTACGACACGCCGCGGGGGAACGTGGTGGGGGTCCAGAGGGGCACGGACCCTGAAGCCCCCGGCATAGCTCTCGCGGCCCACACGGACCAGGTGGGGTTCGTCGTCTTCAACGTGGACGAGAGGGGTTTCATCAGGTTCAGGCGCGTAGGCGGCGCCGTCACCCGAAGCATACAGGGGCACCAGGTAAGAATTCTAACCGATAAAGGACCCATAATAGGCGTCGTCGGCATCAAACCAGGCCACATCACGAAGCCAGAGGAGGCCCACAAGGTCCCACCGATAGAGGAGATGTACATCGACATAGGCGCCGACAGCAAGGAGGAGGCATACAGCCAGGGCGTCGAGATAGGAACACCCATAGTCTGGAACCCCGCGCCCGTGAAGCTGGGCAACAACTACGTGGCGACTGCTGCAGCTGACGACAGGGCGGGGCTAGCCGCCATGATAACCGTAGCGAGGAACCTCAGCGACAAGCCTATACCGGCTACGGTCTACTACGTCGGCACAGTCGAGGAGGAGATAGGGCTCAGAGGCGCCGAGGTGGCGGTACACGGCCTAGACGTGGACATGGCGGTGGCCATCGACACGTGCCCCGCCGGCTACCAGCCGGACGTCAACATGAGGGACCTCTACTACGAGGTGGGGAAGGGCCCCGCCCTCCACATAGGCGAACTGGGCTCAAGGACGCGGTTCGGGAGCCAGGTGCTGAGGAGGTGGCTCATAGGCGTCGCTGAGGAGAACGGCATCCCGTATCAGGCCGGCCTCATGCACGGAGGCACGGACGCATCTGCGATGCAGCAGACTAAGGCGGGGCTCGCCGCCTGCACCATCGGTGTGCCCAGGAGGTACAGCCACAGCCCAGTCGAGGTCCTCAGCCTGGAAGACCTCCACAACCTGACGGAGATCTTAACCATGGCCATCGAGGGCCTGACCAAGGGCTTCAGCACCCACAGAATATAACATTCCCTCCCTGCTTTAAGCTACGAGCCTTAGGACCGAGTCTCCCGACGTAGCTCCGCGAAAGAACACCCCCGGTGCTTGAGAGTGGCTTAAGTTATTACGTCGCCGTTCATCGAGGTACCCCGTGCAAAGGCTTGAGCAGCGAGAACGGAGACTCATCTACGTAGCGGTCGCCTTGGCAGTCGTAGCCTCCGTACTCTTCGCCCCGTCGCTGCTACCCCGTAGAGATGGCTACGGCGACGTCACCGTCCAAGAGGCGAGGAGTCTCATAGAAGACAAACAGGATCTAGTGATACTAGACGTGAGGACGGCGTCGGAGTACGAAGACGGCCACATCGAGGGTGCTGTAAACATCCCTGTCCAAGAGCTGAGCGTCCGCCTCGACGAGCTGTCGAGAGAAGACGAGCTGCTGGTTTACTGCCGGACAGGAAACAGGAGCGCGCAGGCCGTGGACATTCTACAGGACGTTGGGTTCACAAAGATATACCACATGAACGCAGGCATCACCGGGTGGATAGAGGCGGGCTACCCGGTGGTTTAGCCTCCAACACTATTTTCTAGTACGTCTGTACAAGGTATAGAGAGAGAAACCATGAAGCTAGTGACTTTTAGGGTTCACACAGAGGAGCGCGTCGGCGTCCTCACGGGCGACGGGGTCGTCGACCTCAACTCCGCCTACGCGCTGAAGCTCTTGGAGAAGAAGGAGCGAGAGGCGGCGAGGAGGCATGCGGACGCATCTATCCCCACGTGCATGGTGGGGTTCTTGGAGGGAGGCGAGGACTCCATGAAGGCGGCGAAGGAGGCTCTCAGGTACGCCGAGGAGCATCCCGACGTCCTCGGCCTCGACGAGGAGAAGATAGTGCTCACATTGGACGAGGCGAAGCTGCTGGCCCCCGTCCCGAGGCCCGGGAAGCTGTACTGCGCCGCGGCGAACTTCTACGACCACGCCACGGAGCGGATAAAGGACCCGGAGGA